>NZ_BAAASM010000043.1:23016-114658 GCF_039532885.1 Streptomyces nogalater
CGGGCGGCGGCCGCCGCGGAACGGAGGCTGCGCGAGGCCGGCTCCGCGCGCGACGCCGCCGCCCGCTGCCGCGCGGAGCTGGACCGGCTCTCCGCGCGCGCCGCCGAGGCGGTACGCCGGCTCGGCCCGCTGCGCGCGGAGCACGACCGGGTGGCCCGGCTGGCCGCCCTCACCGCGGGCACCTCCGCCGACAACGAACGCAGGATGCGCCTGGAGTCGTACGTCCTGGCGGCCCGGCTGGAACAGGTCGCCGCAGCCGCGACCGCCCGCCTCCAGCGCATGTCGTCCGGCCGCTACACCCTCGTCCACTCCGACGACCGCACCGGGCGCGGACGCAGCGGGCTCGGCCTGCACGTGGTCGACGCCTGGACCGGACGGGAACGGGACACCGCGACCCTGTCCGGCGGCGAGACCTTCTTCGCCTCCCTGGCGCTCGCCCTCGGCCTCGCCGACGTCGTCACCGAGGAGACCGGCGGCGTCCGCCTGGACACCCTCTTCATCGACGAGGGATTCGGCAGCCTGGACGACCAGACCCTGGACGAGGTGCTGGACGTGCTGGACGGCCTGCGCGAACGCGACCGCAGCGTGGGCATCGTCAGCCACGTCGCCGACCTGCGGCGGCGGATCCACGCCCGACTGGAGGTCGTCAAGGGCCGGTCGGGCTCCTCGCTGCGGCAACGGGGCGTCTGAGCAACCGCCCCCCGGGTGCTCATGTTCTTGCGGTGCACCTTGGTGCCCGTCGGCAGGCATGGACGGTGGCCCGGCGTACCGGAAAGAGCGGCCGACCTGTACACACCGGGGAAGTAGTGCCCCAGGGCGGGTCAGTCGTCGGCGAGGGTGATGAGGAACCCGGTTTCCGCGTCCTCCCGCCGCATGCACACGCGGGGTATCGCGACGAGGGGCGACAGGGCTCGGCACCAGGCCAGCACGCGATCGGGGGACTGGCCGGGCACCATGCCCGCCAGTTCCCCGGCCCTCTCCTCCAGTACGCCGCGATCCAGGACGCCGTCGAGCACCCAGTCCACGGCGTCGAAGTCCGGGTCGCCCCACGCGGGCCGGGGATCGATCGCCACCATGCGGGCGTTCGGACCCGACAGCACGTTGGCCGGGTGCAGATCACCGTGCACGAGACGCGTGGGCCCACTGGCGGCGAGTTCGAGCGCCGCCTGCCGGGCCCGCGCCAGGGCCGCCGGAGCGAAGAGGTCCTTCCTGTTCGCCGCCGTCAGCATGCCGTCCGCCAAGTCGAACAGGAAGTCGACCCGCTGCGACAGGGGCTTCAGCACCGAGTGCTCTCCCGGAGTGTGCGCAGTGGACCGCAGCTCCCTCAGCAGGGCGGCGGCGTCCGGCAACTCCCAGGGGAGCTTCCTCAGGGGGACGCCGGGCCGCACGTCCTTGAGCAGCAGGGCCCCGACGGTGAGGTCCTGTGCCAGCAGAGTGACAACCGACGGCGTTCCCGCCCAGGCCCGCAAGGCCTCGGCCTCCTCGCCGGCGATCGTGTGCTCCGGCGTGAGTTTCAGCCATACCGGGGCACCCGTCTCGCGCTCCGAGCAGCGGAACACCCGTGAAGTGCCACCCCCGCCCGCCGCCAGGACCTCCAGATTCCAGCGGGCGGCCAGTTCGCCCACGAGACCGGGCAACGCCTCACACCAGGAGAGCACCCCGGGTCCGAACCGGACGACCAGCCGGTCCCGGATGTCCGGTGTGACGTAGGCCAGGTCCCTCAACGCGCCCTCCGAAGTCGGTCGATGCCGCCCAAGACTACGGTTCGGATACGACCCGACGGGCAGCCTCGTCCAGGGAACCGTCCAGCCACACGAGCCGGCCGTCCAACAGGCCCGGCGTCCCCTCGGTGGCGAGCGCCGGGTTCTCCAGGCTGTCCGCGATCTCTTCGAGGAAGGTCACCACGGAGTGCTGCGGCTCGGTGCCGTCCGGCAGGAGGTACTCGTACTTCGACCAGTGCCACATCAGCCCCGACCCGCTGTCGAGATACGTGCCCAGGACGGTGTCGTGCTCGCCGCAGGAGAAGACGGGGATCCACGGCCGCCGCCACACGACGATGCCGTCCTCACCCGGATCTCCGGGCGCCGGATACCTCCGCTCCTTCTCCGCCTGGAGCCGCATCTTGCCCCGGTACACCTCCACGACGTCGTCCAGACGCATCAGAGAGCGATTGCCGAGCCAGAACCCGCTGCCGCCGACGTCGCCGCCCGAGACGAGCCCCCACAGCGTCCGCAGCTCCACCGGAACGGCGAACCCCAGCGCCGCCTCCACGGCCGCGATCTCCTCCGCGCCCGCGCCCGGCCCGACAGCCGCGCGGGAGACGGGCGCGTGCTCGCCCAGCCATGCCTCGATCCGCCGCCACGCGTCCCCGACCTGCCGCGCCGCTATCTCCTCCGTCCCCACCTAGCGGCCCAGGGGACGGCGCGGCAAGGGCGAGGAGTACACCACGCTGGTGGTCACCGAGCCCAGCGCGCCGATCCTCCCGGAGACCTCCTCCAGGTGGGACATCGACCGTGCGGCGACCTTGATGACGAAGCAGTCGTCGCCCGTGACGTGGTGCGCCTCCAGGATCTCGGGAGTCGCCGCGACCAGGTCGTGAAAGGGCTTGTAATTGCCGTTCGGATAGCGCAGACGCACGAACGCCAGGACCGGCAGGCCCAGCCGCTCGGGGTCGACCACCGCCGCGTACCCCTGGATCACGCCCGCCTCCTCCAGCCGTCGGACCCGCTCGGTGACGGCGCTCGGCGACATGGACACGGCGCGCGCCAGCTCGGCGTAGCTGGAGCGTCCGTCGCGCTGGAGGACTTCGAGGATGCGCCAGTCGGTGGCGTCCGGGGAATACACGGTCATCCCGGATGGATAGCAGGGAAAACCCCGGCGGGACAAGGGCAAGCCCGTGGATCGGACCTTCAGGGCGACGGCCTGCGGACCGTAGATTTCCCGTCATGATCAACGCCGCTTCCGAGAACCCTGTCCTGCGGGTCGCCCCCGCCGCCCCGGCCGAGGCCGCCGCCTACTTCCGGGCGAGCCTCGCCTTCCACGCCGACGTCTCCGACGTGGCCGGCGCGCTCGCGGCCGACGGCGACCCCGGCTTCGTCGTCGTGGACACCCGCTCCACCGCCTCCTGGGACCAGGGCCACATCCCCGGCGCCGTCCACCTGCCGACCGCGCTCATCCCCGAGCAGGCCGAACGGCTCCTCGACCCGTCCGTGCCCGTGATCACGTACTGCTGGGGGCCCGGCTGCAACGGCGCCACCCGCGCCGCGCTCGCCCTCGCCGAACTCGGCTACCGCGTCAAGGAGATGCTCGGCGGCTTCGAGTACTGGGCGCGCGAGGGCTTCGCCTACGAGACCTGGCAGGGCCCGGCCCGCCGGGACGCCGACCCGCTGACCGCGCCCGTCGACGGCGACTGCGGCTGCTGAACACGCCCGGCCCCGGCGCTCAGCGCAGCCCGTCGAAGGCGACGTCCAGATGCCGGGGCCCGCGCAGCACGGCGTTCTCCCGGTACGGCGGCGGATCCTCCACCAGACGGGGATCGTCCAGCCGCCGGGCCAGCTCGGACAGCGCGATCTGCGTCTCCAGACGGGCCAGCGGGGCGCCGAAACAACTGTGGATGCCGCTGCCGAAACCGAGATGCTGGATGTCCCCGCGGTCCGGGTCGAACCGGTCGGGGTCCTCGAACCGCTCCGGGTCCCGGTTGCCCGCGGCCAGCATCAGCCAGATCCGTGAACCCTTCGGGATGGTGACCCCGCGCACCTCGATGTCGGTGATGCAGGTGCGCTGCGGCACGAGCTGCACCGGCGGTTCGTAGCGCAGCAGTTCCTCCACGATGTCCACCGACAGCCCCGGGTCCCGGCGCAGCCGTCCGAGGACCTCCGGATGGCGCAGCAGGGTCAGCATGCCGTTGGTGATCAGGTTGACCGTCGTCTCGTGCCCGGCGATCAGCAGCAGCACCGAGGTGCTGAGCACCTCCATCATCGTCATCGAGCCGTCCGGGCCCCGGCTGTTGACCAGGTCGGACAACAGATCGTCGCGGGGCTCCTTGACCCGCTCCTCGACCAGCCCGGACAGATACATGCCGAGCCGCATCCGCGCCTCCCGCGCGGTCTTCTGATACTCCTCCGCCGCCGCGCCGCCCGGCTGTTTCTCCGGCTCCAGGCTGGCCACCAGCGGGTCCACCCAGGTCCGGAAGGTCGGCTCGTCCTCCCGGGGCACCCCGAGCAGCCGGCAGATCACCGTCACCGGGAAGGGGTAGGCGAACTGGTCGACCAGGTCGACCCGGCGGGCGTTGCCGAAACCGTCGATCAGCTCCGTGACGATCTCCCGCATCACGCCGCGCATGCCCTCGATCCGCCGCGGCCGGTGCGGCGGGCCGAACCCGGTGTTGGCGATGCGGCGCAGCCGGTCGTGCTCGGGCGGGTCCAGCCGCAGGAACGACGGCGGCAGCCCGCCCGTCTCCTCCGGCTCGCCCGGACCCTCCGCCCCGGCGGCGGCCAGGTTCCTGGCGTCGGAGCTGATCCGCGGATCGTGCAGCAACGCCTCGATGTCGTAGTACGAGCTGATGAGGTAAGGGCCGTCCTCCTCCTGGAGCACCGGTGTGCGGCGCAGCTCCGCGTACAGCGGATAGGGGTTGGCACGGTTCTTGAAATCGGTGATCTGGCGGGCCAGCGAGGCAGGCGGCATAGCGGTTCCTTGAGGCGTCGGGTCGGCGGATCAGTGCCGGGCGGGGTGGAAGACCAGCTGCTGGTCGGCCGGCGAGTAACCGCTGAGGGTCACCATCGGGCCGTGGGTCGGCAGCGACGGATCCGGGAAACCGGCCGGCACCGGCTGCCTGCCCTCCGGACGGCGGTCCATCGTCGGGAACTCCACCGGGAACGGCGCGCCCCGCTCGATCTGCCGCTGGTAGAACTCCAGCCAGCGCGCGTTGTCGAAGGTCACGGCGGCCACGATCCGGCCCTGATGGCCGTAGACCCCGACGAACCGGCGTTCGGCGAGCGAGCCCTGCGTGATCATCAGATGATCGCCCATGGGCGGCACGCCGACCGACTTGATGTTGACCCCGAACATCGACGACCAGAAGGCCGGCATCCACAGGTGCGGGCGCCGGTCGGCGCCGTCGCAGATCATGTTGTGCGCGGCCGTCTCCGCCTGCGCGACGGCGTTGCCCCAGTGCTCCAGCGACAGGAACTGGTAGCCGAACAGGGCGTGCGGGGAGCGCGCCACATCGCCCGCCACGAAGACGTCGTCCGTGACGATGCCCCGGAAGTCGAAGGCCCGGCAGCCCGCGTCACAGGCGACGCCCCGCGGCCCGGCGCCCAGCCCCGACCCGGTCAGCCACTCGGTGTTGCGCAGCGACCCCAGCGACACCACGACCACATCGGCCTCGACCACGCTCTCGTCGGACAGATGGACGGCCCGCACCCTGCCGGCCGTGTCCCCCTCCAGGGCGGTCACCGTGACATGGGTGCGCAGGTCCACGCCGTGCTCCGTGGCGAGGTCCGCCGCGACCGCGCCGACCACTCCGCCGAGCGCGCCCACCAGTGGCGCCCCCGCCCGCTCGGCCATGGTGACCGGCAGGCCCAGCTCCCGGCAGGCCGAGGCGACCTCCGAACCGGCGAACCCGGCGCCGATGACGAACACCCGCCGCGGCCCGGCCCTCAGCCGCCGGGCGAGGTCTGCCGCGTCCTGTCGGGTGCGCAGCACGCACACCCCGTCCAGCCGGGCCTCCTCCTCCTTGAACCACGGCCGGGCGCGCACCCCGGTCGCGATGAGCAGCCGGTCGTACTCCACCTCGTCGCCGTCGGCCAGCCGGACCCGCTTGGCCGCCAGATCCAGACCGGTCGCCGCGACACCCAGCCGCCACTTCGCGTCCGTCTCCCAGCGGCGCGGCAGCTCCGTGCGCAGCGGGGACGCCCTGCCCAGCAGCGCGGACTTCGACAGCGGGGGCCGGTCGTACGGCTCGTACGGCTCGTCCCCGATCAGGGTCAGGTCGCCGGCGAAGCCCTCCGCGCGCAGCGTCTCGGCCGCACGCAGGCCCGCCAGCGAGGCGCCCACGATCACGATCCGCCCCTCGCGCCTGAGCCGTTCCATGGGGTCAGCGGACATCGGACGCTCCCCGGGGCTCGCCCGCGCGGCCCGGACCGCCGGCGGTGATCGCCCGCACCGGGCACGCGGCCACGGCCCGCGCCACCCGCTCCCGCTGCTCCTCGTCCGGGCGCGGGTCGTACAGCAGCGACTCCTCGCCGTGCATGGCGAAGACATCGGGCGCGAGGAACGCGCACTGGGCGTACCCCTGGCACTTGTTGAGATCGACGACAAGCCTCATCGACGCTCCGCTCTTTCCCATGGTGAGGTCCGGGGCCCGCCACACGGCTCGCGCGGACGGGCCCGGACGGCGGTCGCCCCCGCCCGCCAGCATGCGAGCGCGGGCGGCGGACCCGCGCGCCGGGCACGCCGATCGAGTGAGCGTCCGGCGGCCTACCCGGCGCCCCGGGCCCGGACCGTCACCGCCGCCGGCAACAGCGCGAAGACGATCCCGGCCAGACCCGCGGCGCGCGGTGACCCGACGTGTTCTTCCGCATGCCCGGCCCGCCCTTCCCTGTCGGCCTCGGGGCACCAGCGGGCCACCTCCGCGCCGACCGCGCCACCGGGAGAGGACCGTCCGGCCGAGCCACCGGGAGCGGCCGACCGGCCCAGCCAGGGAGGGGGGCGTCCGGTCGGGTCACCGGGGATGACCGTCCGGCGGAGTCACGGGGAGCGGGTCGTCTGGCGGAGTCCCCGGGAGCGGCCGCCGACTCAGTCACGGGAGTGGGTCGTCCGGCCGGGTCACCAGGGGCGGGTCGTCTGGCCCAGCCACGGGGGGTGGGTCGTCTGGTGGAGTCACCCGGAGCGTTCGTCCGGCCCAGTCACCGGGAGAGGGCCGTCCAGCCGAGCCGCCGGGAGCGGCCGACCGGCCCAGCCAGGGGAGGGGAGCGTCCGGTCGGGTCACCGGGGATGGCCGTCCGGCGGAGTCACGGGGGTGGGTCGTCTGGTGGAGTCACCGGGAGCGGCCGACCGGCCCAGCCAGGGGAGGGGAGCGTCCGGTCGGGTCACCGGGGATGGCCGTCCGGCGGAGTCACGGGGAGTGGGTCGTCTGGCGGAGTCCCCGGGAGCGGCCGACCGGCCCAGTCAGGGGAGGGGGGCGTCCGGTCGAGTCACCGGGAGGGGGGCGTCTGGTCGAGTCACCGGTGGCGGTCGCCCGGCGGAGTCACCAGGAGCGGCCGCCGACTCAGTCACGGGAGTGGGTCGTCCGGCCGGGTCACCGAGCGGCCGTCCGGCCGAGTCACGGGGGGTGGGTCGTCTGGCCGGGCCACCAGGGGCGGGTCGTCTGGCCCAGCCACGGGGAGCGGGTCGTCTGGCCGGGTCACCCGGAGCGGTCGTCCGGCCCAGCCACGGGGAGTGGGGCGTCGGGCCGGGTCACCCGGAGCGGTCGCCCGGCCCGGTCACGGGGAGTGGGTCGTCCGGTCGGGTCACCCGGAGCGGTCGTCCGGCCCAGCCACGGGGAGTGGGGCGTCGGGCCGGGTCACCCGGAGCGGTCGCCCGGCCCGGTCACGGGGAGTGGGTCGTCCGGTCGGGTCGGAATTGCTCGCGCGGCGGGCGGGTTCTGCCTAAGGTGGGCGGCCGTGATCACTCCTGCCGCACTGCGCCGTGACCCCCTGCCCCTGCGCGGCCGGACCGCGCTCGTCACCGGGGCCTCCCGGCGGGCCGGGATCGGGCACGCCGTGGCCCGACGGCTGGCGGCCTACGGCGCCAGCGTGTACCTGCACCACCATGTGCCGCACGACGCCGCCATGCCCTGGGGCGCCGACAGCCCCGACGCCGTCGCCGACTCCGTACGCGAGGCGCTCGCCGATCCCGGGGCGCGGGTCGCCTCCGGCCCCGGTGACCTGGCCGACCCGGCGGAACCGGCCCGGCTGGTGCGGACCGTGACCGAGGAGTTCGGCCGCCTGGACATCCTGGTCGCCAACCACGCCCTCAGCGGCTCCGACGGCACCCTGGACGACATCGACGCCGCGATGCTGGACGCCCACTGGGCCGTGGACACCCGCTCGGTGCTGCTGCTCGTCCAGGCGTACGCCCGCTCGCGCGCCGCCCTGCCCGAGGACGCCCCCGGTGGGCGCGTGGTGCTGATGACCTCCGGCCAGGACCTCGGCGGCGGCATGCCGGGCGAGATCGCCTACGCCCTGCAGAAGGGCGCCCTCGCCTCCGTCACCCGCTCGCTGTCCACCGCCCTCGCCGACCGGGGGATCACGGTGAACGCCGTCAACCCCGGGCCGGTGGACACCGGTTACGCCACCGGCGAGCTGCACACGGCGGTGGCCGCGCGGTTCCCCGCCGGCCGCTGGGGCGCGCCCGACGACCCCGCCCGCCTCATCGCCTGGCTGGCCACCGACGAGGCGGGCTGGATCACCGGCGAGGTCGTCAACTCCGAAGGCGGCTTCCGCCGCTGACGCGGACGCCCGGGCCGGGTGGTTACGGCCGGACGGCCGGGGCGGTCACAGCCGGGACAGCTCGTCCAGGAGGTCGTCCAGGCCCAGCGAGCCCTGGGACAGCGCGGCCATGTGCCAGGCCTTCAGGTCGAACGCGGCGCCGTGCCGCGCGCTCGCCCGCTCACGGCCCAGCAGCCACGCCCGCTCGCCCAGCTTGTAGCCGATCGCCTGGCCCGGCATGGTCAGATACCGGGTCAGCTCGCTCTCCACGAAGTCCGCCGGGCGGCTGCTGTGCGCCCCGAAGAACTCCTGCGCCAGCTCGGGGGTCCAGCGCTCGCCCGGGTGGAACGGGGAGTCGGCCGGGATCTCCAGCTCCAGGTGCATACCGATGTCGATGATCACCCGGATCGCGCGCATCATCTGCGCGTCCAGATAGCCGAGGCGCTCCTCCGGGTCACCGAGATAGCCCAGTTCGTCCATCAGCCGCTCCGCGTACAGCGCCCAGCCCTCGGCGTTGGCGCTGACGATGCCGACCGTCGCCTGGTAGCGGGAGAGGCTGTCCGCGACGTGCGTCCACTGCGCGAGCTGCAGATGGTGGCCGGGCACGCCCTCGTGGTACCAGGTCGAGACCAGGTCGTAGACCGGGAAGCGGGTCAGGCCCATCGTGGGCAGCCAGGTGCGGCCGGGCCGGGAGAAGTCCTCCGACGGGCCCGTGTAGTAGGGGGCCGCCGCGCCGCCGGGCGGTGCGATGCGCGACTCCACCCGGCGCACCCGCTCGGCCAGTTCGAAGTGCGTGCCGTCCAGGTCCTCGATCGCCCGGTCCATCAGGCCCTGGAGCCAGTCGCGGACCTCGTCGACGCCCTCGATGTGCCTCCCGTGCTCGTCCAGGTGCCCGAGCGCCACCCACGGCGTCGCGGCGCCGGGCAGGATCTTCTCCGCCTCCTCGCGCATCTCGCCGAGGATCCGGTGGAACTCCGCCCAGCCGTAGGCGTACGCCTCGTCCAGGTCCAGGTCGGTGCCGTTGAAATAGCGGGCCCAGCGCGCGTACCGCTCCCGGCCGACCACGTTCGGGGCACCCTCGATCGCCGGCGCGTACACCTCGCGCAGCCAGTCCCGCAGCTCCACCACGGCACCGGTCGCCGCCCGTGCCGCCTTGTCCAGCTCCGCGCGCAGGGCCTCGGGGCCCGCGGCGGCGAAGTCCTCGAACCAGCCGCGCCCCTCGCCGGTGTCCGCCCACTCGGTCAGCTGGCCGATGAACGTGGCGGTCGGCCGCGGCGCCGCGAACAGCTTCCGGTCCAGGCCGGCCCGGAGCGAGGCACGGTAGCCCGCGAAGGCGTCCGGCACCGCGCGCAGCCGCTCGGCGATCGCCGCCCAGTCCTCCTCCGTCTCCGCCGGGGTGACCGTGAAGATCTCCCGGACCGCGTGGCCCGGCGTGTGCATGTTGCCGACCTCACGCAGGTGTTCACCCGCCTCGTGCATCGCGAGCTGGGCGGTCAGCCGCTCCCGCAGCAGCCGCCCGCAGCGCCGCTCCACGTCACTGTCGGCGCCGGGCCGCCGCTCCGCTTCGTCCAGCCTCGCGAGCGTGTCCCGGGCCAGCCGAGCAGGCGCGTCCAGGCCCGCGGGCGAGTAGTCGGGCAGTCTGCTGGAGCTCTCCCGCACACCGAGATAGGTGCCGGTGATCGGGTCGAGGGCGATGAGGTCGTCCACATAGGCGTCGGCGACCTGACGGGGCAGCGGGTTCTGGGTCTCGGACATGCGGCCCATCCTCGTACGACGGGGATCTCCGCGTCACCCGCGTACGTCGGGATTCAGCTCAGGGCGTGGCCGGGCGCCGGCGGCGGCCCGGCTTCGACGCCGAGAGGCCGGCCCCCGCCCGGATGGGCGCGTGGGGCCGGCCTCTCGGCGGTCCGGTGGCTGTCAGTCCCGGGGAGACCGGTTGGCGAGGTGGTGGCGGGCGGTGGGGTCGAGCGGGGACGGCGAGGACTGCTCAGAGGTGTCCAGGCGGGCCGTGATGACCAGGGTGCCCTCTTCGATCTGGTAGTCCAGGGGCAGGCCGAGGGCGCGCATCGCGGCGATCATGCCGGTGTTGGACGCCTTGGTCACGGCGTACACGCTCGCGCATCCGGCCTCCGCCGCCATCCCGACCAGCCGGCCGAGCAGCTCACCGCCGACGCCCCGCCGCTGCCACTCGTCCTCGACCAGCAGCGCGACCTCCGTCTCGTCGCCGTCCCACAGCAGATGCCCGAGGCCGACGATCCGGCCGGAAGTGGTCTGCGCGGCCAGGGTGCGGCCGAAGCGGGGGCTGAGCAGGTGGTGCAGATAGCGGTCCGCGTCGCCGACCGGGCCGTGGTAGCGCAGCCCCAGCGTCCGCGCCGAGCACCGCTCGTGCATCGCCCGGGCCGCGGGCAGGTCCCCGGTGTCGACCCGGCGCACCGTGATGTCGTCGCCCTCGGGCAGCGTCAGCACATCGTGCCCACGGGGGATCCGCGGTCCGAGCCGGCCGTCCAGCTCCACCAGCGCCCGGGCGCGCGCGAACTCCGTCGGGGTGAACGGCAGATACGGCCGCTCCACGGTGAGCACCCCGCCCTCGGGCGCCGGCAGCCGCATCACGGTGTCCTCCAGCACTCCCTCGGCCGGCACCGGCAGCGGGCCCGGGCCACCGCCGGCCGGCGTGCCGGGCAGCGAGCGGATCGTGCAGCGGCCCAGCAACTGCCTGAGCGCCAACGGCAGTTCGGAGGCGTCCAGCGCGGTACGGGCGGCCAGGCCCAGTACCCGGGTCGGCACGTCGACCAGATCGTGGGCGTCGGCCCGCTCGATCCACGTGGACGTGCCCCCGGCCAGCGCGACCACCCGGGTGAGGCCGGCTGCCGTCAGCGCGCCCGGCGCCCGCAGCAGGAACTCGTCCACCGTGCCGTCGGCCAGCGGGTGGGTCTGGAGGCTGAGGATGTCCACCCGGTGCCCGGCGAGCGCTGTGCACAGGGCGGCCAGGGACCCCGGTTCGTCCTTCACCGTGGTCCGCATCCGCCACAGCGTGCCGGGGCCGGGCAGACCGGCCGCCGGGGCGCCGGGCTGTTCCGACGGCCCGGCCGGCCGCGTCACGGCGGTCGGCCGGGCACCGGTATCGCTCACGGGCGGCGCGTGTCCGTGGCGGCGTGACCACCACACGTGGAAGCCCGCCGTCGCGGCCAGCACGATCGCCGAGATCACGAGCAGGGCCGGTCCGTCCGGACCGTGCCCGATCATGTTCGCCACCGCGTCCGCGACGGCCACCGCGGTGAACAGCGCGGCGAGTTCGACGACGTCCCGCCGCCAGTGGTGCACGGGCCGTCCGTGCCGGGCCCGGGTCACATCAGGCATCTCTGGAGTCATGCGGCCACTGTGCAGGAGGGGTGTTGCGCGATCACGAACTGATTGTGTCCGATGGGTAAAGCATGCTCCGTCCCTTTTGTTGGGTTTTCTACGGCCGACCGGTCGCCCTCCCCGCTCCGGCCCCGCCGGTCCTTCCGCCCGCCGGTCCCTCTGCGGGCCGGACCCTTTGCCGACCGGACGCTCTGCCGGCCGGTCCGCCTACTGGCCGACCCGCCCCGGCTGGAGCGTCCGGCTGAACAGCACGCCGCCGTCCTGCTCCCGCAGCCGTACCGTCAGCTCCCCGCTGTCCCCGTCGATGTCCACCTCGCCGAAGAACTGGTAGCCGCCGGCCGGCGATACGTTGGACGCGGTGGGCGCCTTGACGAACACCCGCTCCGGGCCGAACGTGCCGTCCAGCGGGCTGGCCGGGAACGCGCCGGCGTTCAGCGGCCCGGAGACGAACTCCCAGAACGGCTCGAAGTCGGTGAACGCCGCCCGCGACGGCTGGTAGTGCTGGGCCGAGGTGTGGTGCACGTCCGCCGTCAGCCACACCGTGCCGGTGACCCGCCGGTGCTTGATGAACCGCAGCAGTTCGGCGATCTGCAGCTCACGTCCGAGCGGCGCGCCGGGGTCGCCCTGGGCCACCGCCTCGAAGTGGGGCCGGCCCTCCGTCGCGTCCGGTACGACGAGACCGATCGGCATGTCGGCGGCGATCACCTTCCACACCGCGCGCGAGCGCGCCAGCTCCCGCTTGAGCCACTCCAGCTGCTCCCGGCCGAGGATGCCCTGCGGGTCGGTGGTCTGGTCGTCCGGCGAGTTGGCGTTGCGGTAGGTGCGCATGTCCAGCACGAACACGTCCAGCAGCGGGCCCTGGCGCAGCACCCGGTACACGCGGCCCTCCCTGGCGCCCGGCCGCAGCGTGCGGATCGGGAAGTACTCGCTGAACGCCCGCCGGGCGCGTGCCGCGAGGACGTCGACGCTCTTCTCGGTGTACCGGGTGTCGGTCGTGGCGATCACCTCGCCCGGGTACCAGTTGTTGCGCACCTCGTGGTCGTCCCACTGGATGACCGAGGGCACCCGGGCGTTGAAGGCGCGCAGGTTGGCGTCGAGCAGGTTGTAGCGGAAGTTGCCCCGGTACTCGGCCAGGGTCTCGGCGACCTTCGTCTTCTCCTCGGTGGTGATGTTGCGCCAGGTGCCGCCGCCGGGCAGCGCCTGGGCAGAGGGGATCGGATTGTCGGCGTATATGTTGTCGCCACTGCACAGGAAGAAGTCGGGGTCCAGCCTGGCCATGGCGTCGTAGATGCGGTAACCGCCGAGGTCGGGGTTGATGCCCCAGCCCTGGCCGGCCAGGTCGCCCGACCACAGGAAGCGCACGCCGTCCCGGCGGCGCCGGGAGACCGTGCGGAAGGTGCCGGTGACGGGTTCGCCGGTGCGGCGCGGGTCGTCGGGGTCGGCGAGCAGCACGCGGTAGTGGATCCGCTCGCCGGACGGCAGGCCGTGCAGGCGGGTGGTGCCGGTGAAGTCCGTGCCGGCGCCCAGCAGCGGACCGTGCCACCGGCGCGGGGCGCGGAACGACTCGGTGGGCGAGGTCTCCACGACCATCCGGGCGGGCCGGTCCGCCCGCACCCACACCAGGCCCGAGTCGGTGGTCACGTCACCGGTCTGCACCCCCCAGCGCGCCTCGGGTCGGCCGGAACGGGCGAACGCCGGGGCGGCGCCGAGGCCGGCGGGCAGGGTCAGGGCCGCCGACGCGGCGAGCGAGCCGCGCAGAACGCTGCGGCGGCCCGGGGACGGGCGGTGGGACATGGCTGCGCCTCCAGGGACGAGATCCGGCCAGTGTGCGCAGCCACACCTACTGGTGCGGCACGGCGCACACACGAACCGGAGATGAACACCCGTCGCCGGCAGGCGCCGCCGACACCGCGCGCGACAGCGGACGACCGGTCTCACCGCCCGGCTGCCGCGCCCCTGCTCGCGTCGGGTGATGGGTGTCGGTGGCTGCCGTGCGGGGGTGGATTTCCGTCGTTGGAGGGGCCGTCGGCATCGCGGGCGGCGGCGGATGACCGGGTTGGCCGCCGGGCCGCCGTGTCCTCGCCGGGTCGGGTGATGGGTGTCGGTGGCTGTCGAGCGGGCGCACCTTCCGTCGTTGGAGGGGCCGTCGGCATCGCGGGCGGCGGCGGATGACCGGGTTGGCCGCCGGGCCGCCGTGTCCTCGCCGGGTCGGGTGATGGATGTCAGTGGCTGCAGGTCGGAGGTGAAGTCCTGTTGCCGGGAGGGCCGTCGGCGCTGCGGGTGACGGCGGACGACCGGCCTCGCCGCCCGACCAGCCGTGTCCTCGCCGGGTCGGGCGATGGGCGTCAGTGGCTGCCGACCGGGGTGTACTCCCGTCGCTGGAGGGCCGTCGGCATCGCGCGCGGCGGCGGACGACCGGACTCGCCGCCCGGCCGTCGAGCCCCGCACGTTCCGGCGACGCGCGTCAGCGGCTGCCGTCCAGGAGTACCCGTGCCACCAGCGCCGGGTCGTCGTTCATCGGGACGTGGCCGCAGCCGGGCAGCCGCACCAGCCGGGCGTGCGGGATGAGCCGCTTGGCGCGGATGCCCTGGCGGGGCACGAGGAGCCGGTCCCGGGCGCCCCAGGCCACGGTGACCGGCAGGCCCGGCACACCGTCGGTGAACCGGACAGCGGCACCCGCCCGCAGGGTCGCCGTGAAGCCGGTGGCCGCCGCGAGCGCGCGCGTCTCGGCGACCACCGCGTCCGGCGAACGGCGCGCCGGGCGGGCGTAGATGGTGCTGGTCAGCGCCGTACGACCGGCCGCCGTGCGGGACAGCCCCGTCACCACCGGCGGCGGCAGCCGCCGGGCGATGCCGCGCATGCCGAGCAGCACCGCGAAGGCGTACCGTCGCTCCGCCTGTGACCAGAAACCGGCGGGGGAGAGGGCCGTGACGGACCGTACGAGCTTCTCCCGGCCCAGTTCGAGGGCGAGCAGGCCGCCCAGCGAGTTTCCGGCGACGTGCGGGCGGTCCAGTTCCAGCGCCTCGAACAGGGCGCCGAGCACGGCGTTGGTGGTGGGCAGGTCGTAGGCCAGACCGTCCGGCAGCCCCGGGGACGCGCCGAACCCCGGCAGGTCCACGGCGATCACCTCGCGCTCGGTGGCCAGGATGTCCACGACCGGGTCCCAGGCCTGCCGGTGGTGGCCGATGCCGTGCAGCAGGACCAGCGGTTCGCCGCGGCCCACGCGCGCGTAGGACACGGTCACCTCGCTCGGGCCGTGGGGGGCGGGGACCTGGAAGGAGACGGTGGCGGACATGGGGGTGCTCCTCGTCTGTGCTGCCGACGGACGCCGTAGACAGCTTGTCAGCAATCCCCTACCGGCGGGTAGCCCTCCGCGGACGCCCACCCGAATCCGGGTGGACACCGGCAGGCCGGTCCGATGGGATGGCCCCGTGACCACGCAGCCCGCCACCGATGTCTTCGAAGAACACCGGCCCCTGCTCATGGGAGTCGCCTACCGCATGCTCGGCCGCGTCGCCGACGCCGAGGACGTCGTCCAGGAGGCATGGCTGCGCTGGTACCACGCCGACCGCGCGGAGGTCCGCGAACCGCGCGCCTACCTGGTGCGCGTCACCACCCGGCTGGCCATCGACCGGCTGCGCCAGGCACAGCGGCGCGGCGAGGCCTACGTCGGCCCCTGGCTGCCGGAGCCGTACCTGACCGAGTACGCCGACACCGCCCCCGACTCCGCCGACCGCGCCGTGCTCGCCGACACCGTCTCCCTCGCCGTCCTGGTCGTCCTGGAGTCGCTGTCCCCGCTGGAACGGGCGGTGTTCGTGCTCAGGGAGGCGTTCGGCTACCCGTACGCCGAGATCGCCACGCTGCTGGAACGGACCGAGCCGGCGGTACGGCAGCTCGCCGGACGGGCCCGCCGGCACGTGGCCGAACGACGCCCGCGCTACGACGTCGAACCCACCCGCCGCCGGGAACTGACCGAACGTTTCCTCGCCGCCGCCGGCGAAGGCGACCTGGAGGGGCTGATGTCCCTGCTCGCCCCGGACGTCCGGCTGGTCGGCGACAGCGGCGGCAAGGCCAAGGCGCCGGTGCGGATCCTGCACACCGCCGACAAGGTCGGCCGCTTCCTCGTCGGCGCCGCGCGCACCGCCCCGGCCGACCGGACCTACCGCGTCCTGGAGGCCAACGGCGGCCCCGCCCTGCTGATCCTGACCGGCGGCAAGCCCGACAGCCTGTTCCAGGTGGACATCGCCGACGGCCGCATCACGTCCGTCTACATCATCCGCAACCCGGACAAGCTCCGGCACCTCACCGGCCACTGAGCCGACGCCCCACCGCGGCCCCCGCCGCCCCACCGCGAGCCCCCGCCGTCCCGACGGGGGCTCCGCCGTACCCCGGGCGCCCTCGCGGTACGACGGGAGCTTTGCCGCGATGTCACACACACCGACGCGCGCGAACGCCTCGTGAACGCTGCGCTGCCGGCCGTCCGGATACGGGCCGGGCGACCGAGGATTGGTCTTGACCAAGGGTGTGCGCCGCCCTATGGTCGCAGAGAAGTGCAACAACCTTTAATAAACAAGGGCGCCAAAAACCGCCGGACCACGGCTCTTGCGGAGGACAGGGTGGGGACCACGCAGCTGGAATCGGTACCGGAACCGAAGTACTGGCATCTCAAGACCGTGCTCAGCGAGGCACTCGACTCCGAGTTCTCGGTCGGCGAGATCCTGCCCAACGAGCGTGAACTGGCCGCCCGTTTCGGGGTGGCCCGCGCCACGCTCCGCCAGGCCCTCGAACAGCTGGAGCTGGAGGGCCGGCTCCAGCGCCGGCGCGGGGTCGGCACCACCGTCGCGCCCCCGCGCGTGGGCGTGGCCGTCGGCACGGAGCAGCACGTCTGGCCCGGCGCCGCCGGAGACGCCTGGCAGCCCGTCGACAGCGCCCAGGCGGTGCCGCCCGCCGCGGTCGCCGCCGCCCTGGAGACCGGCGCGGACGAAGCCGTGCACATCGTGCGCCGCTCCCGGATGTCCCACGGCCAGCAGGTCGCCACCGAACTGCTCTACATCCCGGCGGCCTCGGTGCCCGGCCTGACCGCGATCGACGCCCCCGCCGGCGCGGCACGCGCGCGTGCGGTGCTGCGGGAGCTTCAGCACCTGCCGCTGGAGGGGGAGGACCGCGCGGTCGAGCTGGGTTCCGCGCGCGCGGACGACGCCAGGGCACTGGACCGGCTCCCCGGCTCCCCGGTCCTCGTCCTCACCACCCGCTTCTTCGCCCAGGGCCGCACCGCCGTCCTGTCGGTGGCGACCTACCGCGCCGACACCTGCCGGCTCACCTTCGGCGACTCGGCGGGAGTGGAGATACACCACGACCCGGAGCAGCGGGCCTCCTGACCCCCGTCCCGCCCGGCACCCCGGGCGGGACGCGGAGTTCCCCGGCGCGGGGCCGCGCACCGAAGACCTCGGGACCACCCCGGCGGTACACCGACGCGCGCCCACGCCACGGCCACGTTCAGCCGAGCCGGCCCCACGCTCGCGGCACGGCCCCGTTCCCCGGGCCACCGCACCGAAGGGATGCCGGCCCGCGGCCGAATCCGGCCAGAGCGCCGCCGCGGCCGTATCACGATCCGCGCGCGTGTCACGGCTGGGCCCGGCCAGGACGCCGCCGCGGCCGTACGGCGACCCGCGCTCACGTCACGGCTCGGCTCCGCCAGGACGTCGCCGCGAAGGCACGCCGGTCCGCCCGCACGTCACGGTCGCGTTCGGCCGGGTCGTCGCCGTGGTGGTACCAGGAGCCGTACTCACCCCACGGCCGGGCTCAGCGCCGCGCCACCGTGCCGTCCACGGTGAACAGTTTCTCCTCCACATGGTCCAGGGCCAGCCGCAGCGCCCCCGTGGCCACCGCCGCCTCGCCCAGCAGCGACAGCGCCACCCGGGGCGGACGCAGGCAGTAGCGGGCCAGTTCGCGGCGCAGCGGCTCCAGGACACCGTCCAGGCCGGCCGCCCAGCCGCCGATCACGACCAGCTCCGGATCCAGCGCCAGCACCAGCGCGGCCACGTCGTGCACCAGCCGCTGGATGAACCGCTCCACGGCCGCCCGCGCCCGCAGATCGCCGCCGCGGGCCAGCGCGAACACCTCGGCGACCGCCTGCTCGTCCAGCGGGTGCAGCGGCTCGTCGGTGGTGGACAGCAGCGCCTCCGGTGTCGCCTCCCGGCCCAGCAGGTGCAGCGCGCCGATCTCCCCGGCAGCGCCGCCGTACCCCCGGTGCAGCCGCCCGCCGATCAGCGAACCGGCCCCGGGGCTCAGCCCGGCCAGCACGAACACCACGTCGTCCGTCTCGGCCGCCGCCCCCTTCCAGTGCTCCGCGAGCACCGCCGCGTTGGCGTCGTTCTCCACCAGCACCGGGCAGCGGAAGGACCGGCTCAGCCGCTCCCCGAGCCGCAGCCCCGTCCAGCCGGGCAGCGCCGTGCCCAGCCGTACCGTGCCGTCCGCCTCCACGATGCCCGGCGTGCCCACGCCCACCGCGCGCAGCGAGCCGCGCGCGACCCCGGCCCGGCGCAGCAGCTCGGCGACCGCGCCGCGCAGCCGGTCGAGCCGCTCGTCCGCCGGGGCGCCCGCGCCGACCTCCTTGGCCTGCGCGCCCAGCACCCGGCCGTCCAGGTCGGACAGCAGCGCGGCGACCCGGTGCGGCCCGATCTCCAGGCCCAGCAGATGACCCGCCTCGGCCCGGAACCGGAACCGTCGTGCGGGCCGCCCCTGCCGGCGTGTGCCGCCCTCGTCGGCCGCCGTCTCCACCACGAGACCGGCCTCGATGAGCCCCTCCACGACGCCTTCGACGGTCGGCCGGGACAGTCCGGTGACCCGGGTGACCTCGGTGAGCGTCGCGCAGTCCGTCGCGCGCAGCGCGTGCAGCACCACCGCGGAATTGATCCTTCGCAGCAGCGAGGGATCGCCGCCGGTCAGCTGCCCCACCGTCCGTCCTCCCAGCTCGCGGGCGTGTTGGCCGGATCGTACTCGGCCGCGGGCACCCCGGCGAGTGCCGGGTTCCGCGCACGGTCGCGGCCCGCTCAGCCCGGCTCCACGAACCCCGACTCGTAGGCCGCGATCACCGCCTGCGTGCGGTCGCGCGCGCCGAGCTTGGCCAGGACGGCGCTCACATGCGACTTCACCGTCTCGGCGCTCACCACCAGGCGGGCGGCGATCTCCGCGTTCGACAGCCCGCGGGCCATCAGCCGCAGCACCTCCGCCTCCCGCTCGGTCAGCCGGGCCCGCTCCAGCGTGGCCCGCGCCGGCCGGCCGCCGTCGCCGTACCGGGCGGCGAGCCGGCGTACGGAGGCCGGGAACAGCAGCGAGTCGCCTGCCGCTGCCAGCCGCACCGCGTGCACGATCTCGGCCGGGCGGGCCCGCTTCAGCAGGAACCCGTCGGCACCCGCGCGCAGCGCCTCGTACACGAACTCGTCGTCCTCGAAGGTGGTCACGACCAGGATCTTCGGCGGATCGGGCACCGTCCGCAGCACCGCGCGCGTGGCCTCGATACCGTCCATCAGCGGCATCCGGACGTCCATCGCGACCACGTCGGGGCGCAGTTGGCGTACCAGCGGGATGACCGCCGCGCCGTCGGCCGCCTCGCCCGTCACCTCGATGTCGGGCTGCGCCTCCAGCACGGCCCGCAGACCCGCGCGGACCAGGGGTTCGTCGTCGACGAGCAGGACGGTGACCGGCATTCGGCCAGCCTAGATCACCCGAGCGGCAGTTCCGCCCGCACCCTCCAGTCGCCCGCCTCCGGGCCGGTGACGGCGGTGCCGCCGAGCAGCGCGGCCCGCTCCCGTATGCCCCGCAGACCGCTGCCCCGCCCCGGGCCGGGTATCGCGCCCGGCAGCGGATTGCGCACCTCCAGGGCGAGCGTGCCCCCGGCGACCGCGACCCGGACCCGCACCGGCACCGCTCCCGCGTGCCGCAGCGCATTGGTGAGGGCCTCCTGGAGGATGCGGTAGCCCTCGCGGGACACCGGTCCCGGTACGGCCTCCACCGGACCCGTCACCTCGGCGTCGACCTTCGCACCCGAGGCCCGAGCCGACTCCAGCAGCCGGCCCGCGTCGGCCAGGGTGGGCCGCGTGCTCAGCGGCCGCTCGGCCTCCCGCAGCACGCCCAGCACCCGCTCCAGGTCCTCCAGCGCGGCCCGGCCGGTGTCCTCGATGGCGGCCAGCGCCCGGTCCGTGAACTCCGGATCACCGGCCGCCCGCGCGGCACCCGCCTGCACCACCGCCAGCGTCAGGGCGTGCCCGATCGAGTCGTGCAACTCCCGCGCGATCCGGGTGCGTTCCAGCAGCTGCTCGGTGCGCTGCTCCAGCGCGGCCAGCCGCTCGGCCGCCGACGGCCCGAGCAGCCGGCGCGCGGCGGCCGTGATCAGCTCGCCGAGACCGACGGCCACGCCGTAGAGGACGACCAGCGGCAGCGGCGTCAGCAGGGCCCAGGCGGGGTGCGACGGCAGCCGGTCCAGCAGCGGCATCCCGACGGGCGGTCCGCCCCATGCGCACAGCGCCAGTTCGAAGGCGGCGATGGGCAGCCACACGGACGCGAACATGGCCGCGGCGCCGAGCACCATGCGCAGCTCCAGCCACAGCACCGTGCGCAGCCGGTCCCGCCAGGTCGCCGCCGGCGCCTCGGAGATGCCCGGCTCCGGCTCCCCGGGCGTGAGCATCAGCCGCGCCTGCACCCCCTCGCCCCGCCGCACCGCGGGCACCAGACCGAGCGGGACGAGGAACAGCGCGGGCATCCACGGAGTCGACGGGTCGACGAAGAGCCAGACGCTGACCATCAGCATCGGCACCCACAGATGCAGCATGCGCGTGTACGTCGTCGCGCACAGCAGCGGACGCAGAAGGCGGACCATGGACTCATCGTCGCAGCCGGCACCGACAACGGGCCTCCCCCGCACGGGGGAGACGATCCCCCCCGGCAGGGGAGGACCAGGCTGCCGCGCCCGGCCAGGCTGGCGCCATGACCAGCATCGACGTACGCGACCTCACCAAGGAGTACGGCGGCCGGCGGGCCGTGGACGGCCTCACCTTCAGCGTCCGCCCCGGCCGGGTCACCGGCTTCCTCGGCCCCAACGGCGCCGGGAAGTCCACGACCTTCCGCCTCCTTCTGGGCCTCGACCGGCCCACCGCCGGTACCGCCACCATCGGCGGCGACGCCTACGCCCGGCTCCGTGAACCCCTGCGCCGGGTGGGCGCCCTGCTCGACGCCCGGGCCGCGCACGGCTCCCGCACCGCCCACGCCCATCTGCTGGCCCTCGCCACGAGCAACCGGATACCCGCCCGCCGGGTCGACACGGTCCTGGAGGAGACCGGCCTCGCCGCCGTGGCCCGGCAGCGGGTGCGGACGTACTCCCTCGGCATGCGGCAGCGGCTCGGCATCGCCGCCGCCCTGCTCGGCGACCCCGAGGTGGTCCTGCTCGACGAACCCGCCAACGGCCTCGACCCCGAGGGCATCGTGTGGATCCGCACCCTGCTGCGCCGGCTCGCGGCCGAGGGCCGTACGGTCCTGGTCTCCAGCCATCTCATGGGGGAGACCGCCGCGTTCGCCGACCACCTGCTGATCCTCGGCCGGGGCCGTCTCCTCGCCGACACACCGGTCCGGGACTTCATCCACGCACGCGTACGGCCCCAGGTGCGCATCCGCACCACCGATCCCACCGCCCTGGCCGATCTCCTCGCCCGTCACGGCCACGACGCCTCCCGCGAGGAGGACGGGGCCTGGGCCGTGCGGCACGCGCGTGTGGACGACCTCGGCCGGCTGCTGTCCGAGGCGGGCGTACCCGTCCTGGAACTCACCGCCCGGGAGGCCACCCTGGAGGAGGCCTACCTCGATCTGACCGCGTCCGAAGCCGAGTTCACCGCACCGCGCCAGGAGGCCTGACCATGCCTTTCGTCCCCGTCCTCCACGCCGAGTGGATCAAGATCCGTACCTTGCGCTCCCAGTGGGGCGCCCTCGCCGCGATCCTCCTCGCCACCGCCGCGTTCTCGGCGCTCGCCGCGGCCGACGCCGACGACGCGGACCCGCTGTTCTCGGTGTTCTTCGGTGTCGGCTTCGGGCAGATCGCCGCGGTCGCCTTCGGTACGACGGCTGTCTCGTCGGAGTTCCGCGGCGGCGCGCTGCGGCTGACGCTGGCCGCGGTGCCCGACCGGGGGCGCTGGTTCGCCGCGAAGGCGACGGCGATCGCCCTGCCGGCGCTGGCCGTCGGGCTGCTCACCGGGTGCGTCACGCTCCTGGTGGGCCGGGCCGCCCTCGGTACGTCCGCGCCCGGCTGGGCCGAGGGAGTGCGCGGTGCGGTCGGCTGCGGTGTGCACCTGACGCTGATGGCCCTGTTCGCCGCGGGACTGGCGGCCGTGCTGCGCAGCGGAGTCGCCACCCTCTCCGTGCTGATCCCGTTCCTGCTGATCGTGTCCTTCGTCATCGGCGACCTGTCCGGCTCGGTCGCCGACTTCCTTCCCGACCGGGCCGGCCAGGTCGCCCTGCACAGCACCTGGGACGGCGCCCTCGGCCCGTGGAGCGGGCTCGGGGTGGCCGCGGTGTGGACGGCGGCGGCCCTCGCGGCGGGCGCCTGGAGCGTGCGGCGCCGGGACGCCTGACGGAGGACCAGTTGTCAGTGGTGCCCGCTTTACTGGACCGCATGGACATCGCGGAGTGCCTGACCCTCATCGAGTCGCTGTGCGCCCGGGAGTTCCCGGCGGTGCCCGGCAGGACGGAGCACGGCGAGAGCGGGCCCGGCTATCACATAGCCGCCTTACAGACCAGCGAGGAGTTCTGGGAGGACGGCGGCAGCGAACGGGAGGAGACGCAGGCGCAGTACGAGGCCGACCGGGACGGCCTCGCCGAGCGGCTGGCCGAACGGTGGGGCAGTCCCCGGCACTTCAGCCTGTACAGCGTGTTCGACCGGACCATGGCGGGCGAGGAGATCGCCGAACCCTGGGCCGGGCTCAGCGGTCACGTCCCGGACGTCCTGCTGTGGCGGGCGCCGGAGACGGACCGCTGGATCGCCCTCGGTGTCTCCCAGTGGGACAAGGAGTTGCCCTTCCAACTGCTCGGCACAGTCACGGAGACGGACCCGCCGTGAGGCGGGTCCGGACCGAGACCGATTGGGAGCGCTCCCAATCCCCGGTGCGGGGCGCCGGTCCGCCGGAGCCCCGCCGGAGTCAGCTGGTGGGGAAGGAGTCCGCGGTGCTGATGCGGCTCTTGATCAGCGCCCCGGACTCGGTGAGCACACCGCTGCTGCTGTAGTCGGTGCCGTCGCAGGTGCCGGGCTTGAGCGCCGCGCTGCTCTCGTCGGCGTCGGAGTAGGTCCAGTTCGCATAGCTGATCTTCAGCTGGTCGAGCAGGTCCAGCCAGGCCGTGGTGCCGGCCCGGTCCATCGTCCCGCCGCCGGTGGCGCTCACCGTGCCGAACTCGGTGACGAACAGCGGCAGCTTGGAGGCCGCCCGGCTCACCGTGGCGCGGTAGTTGTCCTTGTGGCTCGCGGCGTAGAAGTGGAACGCGTACATGATGTTGGTGGCGTTGACCGGGCTGTTGACGACCTCGGTCTCGTTCGAGCCGTCCGAGACGCCCAGCGAGGACCAGCCCCGGGTGCCGACGATGATCACGGCGTCCGGGTCGGCGGCCCGGATCACCGGGATGACCTGCTCGGCGTAGTTCTTGATGGCCGACCAGCTCACGCCGTTGGGCTCGTTGGCGATCTCGTAGATCACGTTCTTCTTGGCGGCGTTGCGGGCGGCGACGGAGGTGAAGAACGTCTTGGCGCGGTCCAGGTTGTAGTTCGGGTCGCCCGGGGTGAGGGTGTGGAAGTCGATCAGGGCGTACATGCCCCGGGCCTCGGCCATGTCGACGAGGCTGTTCACGCGGCTGGTGAAGCCCGCCGGGTCGGTCTCGTAGCCGTTCTCCTGCACGTACATGGCGATGCGCAGCAGGTCCGACTTCCAGTCCTTCGCCAGCGCGTCCAGGGAGGCGCCGTTGTAGCACTTGCTGAACCACTGGATGCCGTGCGTGCTCATGCCCCGCAGCTGGATGGGGCGGTTGTGCTGGTTGCACAGGTTGACGCCGCAGACGTGCAGCTGGCCGTTGACGCCCACCGGGGTGCCGTTGCCCGGGTTGGGGTCGGGGTTGGGCGGCGGGTCCTCCACGGAGCCGGTGCAGGCGACTCCGTTCAGGGTGAAGGCCGAGGGCTTGGGGTTGGCGCCGGTGAAGGAGCCGACGAATCCCAGATCGGTCGACGCGCCGGTGGCCAGGGTGCGGTTCCAGTCGACACCGGTGGCGCCGACCGTGGAACCGGACTGCGACCAGGTGGCGTTCCAGCCCTGGACGAGCTTCTGCCCGGCGTCGGGCAGGGTGAACCTCAGCGTCCAGCCGGAGACCGGGTCGCCCAGGTTGGTGACCTTCACCCCGGCCTGGAAGCCGCCCTGCCACTGGCTGGTGACGGTGTAGTCGACCTTGCAGCCGGCGGCGGCCGCCGCCGGCTGGGGGCTGAGCAGTGCCGTGAGACCCACAGCCGTGGCGCAGGTCGCCAGCAGGGCCACAATGCGTTTCAAAGCGTTCCTCCTCGTGTGAAGCGGGAACAGCGGGATGGGAGCGCTCCCAAAGCCCATCGGCCCGAGACCGTACACCGGCGGATCCAGGCGCGTACAGACGTACGACGGTGAACGATGAGGCGCCGGGAGTGATCGCTGCTCAGAGGCGGTCACACACGAAAGGCGCTACGCGGCCTGCCCGGCCTTCCGGGCGTCGGGGCCGGGCCGGTCGGGGATCGGGCGGGTCAGCCGGTCGCGCTGCCCGGTGGTTCAGTCGGCTGCGCCGGACCGGAGGCCGGCGGGCCGCGGCGGACCGCGTGGGTCAGCCGGTCGTGGCGACCCGGCGGTCGGCCGGTCACGCCGGACCGCACGGTCAGTCGGTCGAGTTGGCCGGGAGGTCGGCCTGTGGTGGCGGCCTGGTGGGTGGGCTGGGCACGCCGGTGCGGGGGCCAGTGGGTCGCGGCGGGCTGCATGGGTCAGTCGGTCGGGTTGGCCCGGAGGTCGGCCGGTCGCGGCGGCCCGGTGGGTGAGCTGGGTACGCCGGTGTGGGGGCCAGCGGGTTGCGGCGGACCGCGTGGGTCAGTCGGTCGGGTTGGCCCGGAGGTCGGCCGGTCGCGGCGGCCCGGTGGGTGGGCTGGGTACGCCGGTGTGGGGGCCAGCGGGTTGCGGCGGACCGCGTGGGTCGGTCGGTCGGGTTGGCCCGGAGGTCGGCCGGTCGCGGCGGCCCGGTGGGTGGGCTGGGTACGCCGGTGTGGGGGCCAGCGGGTTGCGGCGGACCGCGTGGGTCGGTCGGTCGGGTTGGCCCGGAGGCCAGTCGGTCGAGTTGGCCGGGAGGTCGGCCTGTGGTGGCGGCCTGGTGGGTGAGCTGGGTACGCCGGTGCGGAGGGCAGTGGGTCGCGGCGGACCGCGTGGGTCAGCCGGTCGCGGCGGACCGGAGGCCGGCGGGCCTCGGCGGACCGCGGGGTCAGGCGGTCGTGGTGGCCCGGTGGGTGAGCTGGGCACGCCGGTGCGGGGGCCAGCGGGTTGCGGCGGGCTGCATGGGTCAGTCGGTCGAGTTGGCCGGGAGGCCGGCCGGTCGTGGCGGCCTGGTGGGTGGGCTGGGCACGCCGGTGCGGAGGGCAGCGGGTTGCGGCGGACCGCATGGGTCAGCCGGTCGGGTTGGCCCGGAGGTCGGCCGGTCGCGGCGGACCGCGTGGGTCAGTTGGTCGAGTCGGTCCGTAGGGCAGCCGGTCGTGCCGGTCCGGGCAGGTCAGTCGGTCGTGGTGGCTGCCTCGCGCAGGCGGCTGAACTCCGCCGCCATCGTGGTGGTGGTCCAGTGCGCGTTCAGCCCGCTGGGGTTGGGCAGGACCCAGATCCGGGTGCCGCCGATGGTCCGCTCCTGCGGGCCCACCTTGGCCGTGCGGTCGTCGAACGCGGCGCGGTAGGCGGTCACGCCCACGACGGCCAGCCACCCCGGCCGCAGCCGCGTGACCTTCTCGGCCAGCAGCCGCCCGCCCTCGACGTACTCCTCGGCGGTCAGCTCGTCCGCCCGCGCGGACGCCCGGGCCACGACGTTGGTGATGCCGAGCCCGTAGGACAGCAGCTCCCGCTGCTCGGCCGGCCTCAGCAGCCGGGGAGTGAAGCCGGACAGGTGCAGCACCGGCCAGAAGCGGTTGCCGGGGCGGGCGAAGTGGTGGCCGGTCGCGGCCGACATCAACCCGGGGTTGATACCGCAGAACAGCACGCGGAGGCCGTCCGCGACCACGTCCGGGACGAGACGGTCGCGGGCGGCCTCCAGCTCCGCCTGGGTGAAGCGCGGGGTGCGGGGTGCGCGGGTCAGAGGATCGCTCCCGGGGTGTAGGCGGCCGCCTCGGGGCGCTGCTTGACGATCTCCTCGATCCGGGCGACGACCGCGCCGACCTGGTCGGCGGCGGCGCCGGTGAAGGACAGCTTGTCGGCCATCAGCGCGGCCAGCTGCTCCCGGTCGAGCGGCAGGCGCTCGTCGGCGGCCAGCTTGTCGAGCAGATCGTTGCGCTCGGCACCCTGCTCGCGCATCGCCAGCGCCGTGGCGACCGCGTTCTCCTTGATCGCCTCGTGCGCGACCTCCCGGCCGACACCGGCCCGCACCGCGCCCATCAGCACCTTGGTGGTCGCCAGGAACGGCAGGTAGCGGTCCAGCTCGCGGGCGATCACCGCGGGGAAGGCGCCGAACTCGTCGAGCACCGTCAGGAACGTCTCCAGCAGGCCGTCCAGCGCGAAGAAGGCGTCCGGCAGGGCCACCCGGCGCACCACCGAGCAGGACACGTCACCCTCGTTCCACTGGTCGCCCGCCAGCTCGCCGGTCATCGAGGCGTAGCCGCGCAGGACGACCATCAGACCGTTGACGCGCTCGCAGGAACGGGTGTTCATCTTGTGCGGCATCGCCGAGGAGCCGACCTGGCCCGGCTTGAAGCCCTCGGTGACCAGCTCGTTGCCGGCCATCAGCCGGATCGTCTTGGCCAGCGACGAGGGGGCCGCCGCGAGCTGCACCAGCGTGGTGACGACCTCGTAGTCCAGCGAGCGCGGGTAGACCTGGCCGACGGAGGTGAAGGCCTGCGAGAAGCCGAGGTGCCCCGCGATGCGGTGCTCCAGCTCGGCGAGCTTGGCGGCGTCCCCGCCCAGCAGGTCCAGCATGTCCTGCGCGGTGCCGACCGGGCCCTTGATGCCGCGCAGCGGGTAGCGGCCGAGCAGTTCCTCGATACGGCCGTAGGCGACGAGCAGTTCGTCGGCGGCGGTCGCGAACCGCTTGCCGAGGGTGGTGGCCTGCGCGGCCACGTTGTGCGAGCGGCCGGCCATGACCAGCTCGGCGTACTCGCCGGCCAGCTTGCCCAGGCGCGCCAGCACGGCCACCGTACGGTCGCGCATCAGCTCCAGCGAGAGCCGGATCTGCAGCTGCTCGACGTTCTCCGTGAGGTCACGGGAGGTCATGCCCTTGTGCACGTGCTCGTGCCCGGCGAGGTCGTTGAACTCCTCGATCCGCGCCTTCACATCGTGCCGGGTGACTTTCTCGCGCTCGGCGATCGAGGCCAGGTCGACGGTGTCGAGGACGCGTTCGTAGTCGGCGATCGCCTCGTCCGGCACCTCGATGCCGAGGTCCTTCTGGGCCCGCAGCACGGCGAGCCAGAGCCGGCGCTCCAGCCTCACCTTCTGCTCGGGCGACCACAGCGTGGCGAGGTCGGCGGAGGCGTACCGTCCGGCGAGGACGTTCGGGATGCGGGGCTTGGCGGGCGCTGAAGTCACGTGTCCAGAGTCTACTGGCGATTCGTGCAGGCCAGCGCCACGGCCCGGATGGGCGGAAGCTACGAGACGTACGCCACTTCGGGCTAGGCCCGGGCCTCGTACGGCAGCAGTTCCGGGCGCTTGGGCGGGCGGCCGTCGCCGGAGGAGCGGCCGGTCAGCCGGCGGCCTATCCACGGCAGCAGGTGCCGCCGGGCGAACCGTACGTCGGCGATGCGGCGCGTCACCCAGTCCGGCGGGGCCGTCGCCGCCATCGGCACATGCCACTCGGCGTCCTGGGGCTCGTACCCGAGCGTCTGCCAGACCGCCTCGGCGACCCGGCGGTGCCCCTCCGCCGTCAGATGCAGCCGGTCCACGTCCCACAGCCGGGGGTCGGCCAGCGCGGGCGCGCCGTACAGGTCGACCACCAGGGCGTCGTGCTTGGCGGCCAGCTCGTCCACGTGAGCGAACAGCTGCTCCATGCGCGGCCGGAACCGCTCCAGCACCGGGCCCTGGCGGCCGGGGCTGCGCATCAGCACCAGCCGCTCGCAGGAGGGTGCCAGCCGCTCCACGGCCTCGGTGAGCAGATCCCGGACCCGGACCATGTCGCACTTGGGGCGCAGGGTGTCGTTCAGCCCGCCGACCAGGGTGACGACGTCGGCCCGCATGGCCGCCGCCACCTCCACCTGCTCGTCGACGATCTGCCCGATCAGCTTCCCGCGGACGGCGAGGTTGGCGTAGCGGAACCCGGGCGTGCGGGCGGCCATCCGCGCGGCGAGGACGTCCGCCCAGCCCCGGTAGGAGCCGTCGGGCAGCAGGTCCGACATGCCCTCGGTGAAGGAGTCGCCGACCGCGACCAGGCTGGTGTAGGGGGGAGAGGTGGGGGAGATGGGGGAGGTGGGGTTCGTCTGCATGGCGACAGCGATGGTATCCCGGCGCCATACCCGCCGGTCGGTCCCCCCACAGACGGCACCGCCCCACCCACGACCTCCGGCACGACGACCCGCCGGCGTCACCCGGGTCTCGGCCCCCGACGCGGAGGCCCGCCCGTACCACCGGTGGTCTCGGCCCTCACCCCGCCGCAGGCCCCCGTCGGCCGTACCCCGCAGCAGGCCTCGTCGGCCTCACCGCCGGCACAGGCCCCGGTTGCCCTCACCCCGGCGCAGGCCCCCGCCGCCCCCCACTCCGGCGCGGGCCCCGTCGGCGTCGCCCGGCGCCGATCCCGTAGGTGTCACCCCGGTGTGGGCTGGCCGAAGAGTTCCCGTAGGACGTCCTCCATGGTCACCAGGCCCGCCAGGCGGCCGTCGTCGCCGAGCACGGCGGCCAGGTGGGTGCGGCTGCCGCGCATCGCGGTGAGCACGTCGTCCAGCGGGGTGCTCTCCCGGACCCGCGCGATGGGCCGCATGTCCCGCAGCCGGAACGGCATGTCCCGGGGTGAGGCGTCCAGCGCGTCCTTCACGTGCAGGTAGCCCACGATCCGGCGTCCGGTGTCGACCACCGGGAAGCGGGAGAACCCCGACTCGGCCGACAGCCGCTCCACCTGTTCCGGGGTGACGCCGACGCGCGCGTAGACCACCCGGCGCAGGGGTACGACCACGTCCCGTACCGGCCGGCTGCCCAGCTCCAGGGCGTCGTGCAGGCGTTCCTGCGCCCGGTCGTCGATCAGGCCCGCCTGGCTGGCGTCCTTGACGATCTCGGCGAGTTCGGTGTCCGTGAAGGTGGCCGACACCTCGTCCTTGGCCTCCACCCGCAGCAGCTTCAGCAGCCCGTTGGCGAACGCGTTGATCGCGAAGATCACCGGACGCAGCGCCCGGGACAGCGTGACCAGCGGCGGGCCGAGCAGCAGCGCGCTGCGCACCGGTTCCGCCAGCGCGATGTTCTTGGGCACCATCTCGCCGAGCAGCATGTGCAGATAGGTGGCGAGGGCCAGCGCGATCACGAAGGACACGGCGTGACCCGCGCCCGCCGGCACGCCCACCGCGTGGAACACCGGCTCCAGCAGATGCGCGATCGCCGGTTCGGCGACCACGCCGAGCACCAGCGTGCACAGCGTGATGCCGAGCTGGGCGGCGGCCAGCAGCGCGGACACGTGCTCCAGGCCCCACAACACGCTGCGGGCGCGCCGGTCGCCCTCCTGGGCCAGCGGTTCGATCTGCGAGCGGCGCACCGAGATCAGCGCGAACTCGGCGCCCACGAAGAAGGCGTTGACGACGAGGGTCGACAGGCCGATCAGCAGTTGTACGGCGGTCATCGCGTCCCCTCCCGCGTCCCACGGGCCCCGCCGGCCCCGTGGCCGTGTCCGGTCCTGTCCCGCCATCTGGTCCCGGCGCCCCGTCCGGTTCCGCCGCCCGCTCCGGCCACGCCGGTCCGTTCGTCGTCCAGGGGTGCGTGCAGCAGCAGCCGGGCGGCCCGGCGGCCGGAGGCGTCCACGACGTCGAGGCGCCAGCCGGCCACCTCGACGCTGTCACCCGCCGCGGGTATCCGGCCCAGCTCGGTGGCGACGAGGCCGGCCAGCGTCTCGTAGGGCCCCTCGGGCGCGCGCAGTCCCACGCGCGCGAGCTGGTCGGTGCGGACGGCGCCGTCCGCCGCGTACAGGGCGCGGCCCCGCTCGTCGGCGCCGGCCGGGGCGAGGTCGGCCGTCTCGTGCGGGTCGTGCTCGTCCCGCACCTCGCCGACGACCTCCTCCACGATGTCCTCCAGGGTGGCCACGCCGGCCGTGCCGCCGTACTCGTCGATGACGACGGCCATGGTGCGCCGGCCGCCGAGCCGGTCCAGCAGCCGGTCGACGGTCAGCGACTCGGGCACCAGCAGCGGCTCGCGCATGATCTGCGCGACCGTGCGGTGGCACCGCTGGTCGGCGGGGACGGCCAGCACGTCCTTGATGTGGGCGGTGCCGACGACGGAGTCCAGGCTGCCCCGGTAGACCGGGAACCGGGACAGTCCGGTGGCCCGGGTGGCGTTGGCCACGTCCTCGCAGGTCGCCTGCATGTCCAGGGCGACGACCTGGACGCGCGGCGTCATCACGTTCTCGGCCGTGAGGTCGGCCAGGTTCAGGGTGCGGACGAACAGCTCCGCGGTGTCCGGCTCCAGCGCGCCCTCCTTGGCGGAGTGCCGGGCGAGGGCGGCCAGCTCCTGCGGGCCGCGCGCGGAGGCCAGTTCCTCGGCCGGTTCGACGCCGAGCCGGCGTACCAGGCGGTTGGCCGTGTTGTTCAGGTGGGTGATGAAGGGCCGGAAGGCCGCGCTGAACCAGCGCTGGGCGTTGCCCACCCGCTTGGCCATGGTCAGCGGCGAGGAGATCGCCCAGTTCTTCGGCACCAGTTCGCCGACGACCATCAGGACGACCGTCGACAGGGCCGTGCCCAGCACCAGCGCGACCGAGGCCGCCGTGGACCGGGACAGTCCCAGCGCCGTGAACGGCCCGGCGAGCAGCCTGGCGATGGAGGGCTCGGCGAGCATGCCGACCACCAGGTTGGTGACGGTGATGCCGAGCTGCGCGCCGGAGAGCTGGAACGTGAGGTTCCGTACGGCCTTCAGGGCGCCCTGGGCACCGCGCTCGCCGCGGGCGGCGGCCCGCTCAAGCTCGCCGCGTTCCACCGTGGTCAGCGAGAACTCGGCCGCCACGAAGGCGCCGCAGGCCAGCGACAGCAGGATCGCCACCAGGAGGAGGAGCACTTCGGTCATCGGGTCACCCCCGTCCCAGGATCGGACAGGGTGGGGGAGTACGCGCGGTGTCGCGCACTGGGAGGCTCGCCCATGGGCGGACGCTCACAACCTTTCATAGAGGGCCGAGTGCTCCCTCAAGAGTAAAGGATGGGCAAAGAAGCCTCCCGGTCCTCCCGTCCCGGCCTCCCGGTCTCAGCCCGTGAGCGGCTTCACCCAGCGCCGCCAGTGCTCCTCGGACCGGTACCCGGCCGCGCCCCAGGCGTGGTGCGCGGCCTCGTTGCGGACCAGCACCATCGCGTCCGCGCGCCGCCCGCCGAGCCGTACGAACCGCTCCTCGGCGGCGGCCAGCAGCGCCGAGCCGATGCCCTGCCGCCGCCGCTCCGGGTGCACCGCGAGCCGGTACAGATGGCACCGCCAGCCGTCGAAGCCGGCGATCACCGTGCCCACCAGCTCACCGCCTCGCTCGGCCAGGAGCAGCGCCCCGGGGTCGCGGGCCACCAGCCGCTCCACCCCGGCGCGGTCGTCGCTGATGCTCGTCCCCTCGGCGGCCGTCTTCCAGAAGGCGAGCACGGAGCCGAGGTCGGCGGGAACGGCGGCACGTATACGCAGGTCGGTCATGCCCCCATCATGATCGGGAACGGCTCGCGGGCCTACCGGGTTTCCGTCACGCGGACTCCTCGCGCAGCCGTGCCATCACCGGCGCGAACGCCTCCATGAACGGCTCCAGCACGGTCAGGTACGTGAACCCGTACCGATCCCGCTGCGCCCGCACCTTCGCCACCACGTCCTCCAGCGGACCGGCCAGCACGATGGGCAGGGCCACCGCCCGCTTCAGGGGCAGTCCGGGCTGCCGTTCCAGCAGGGGCCTGAGCACCGGCTCGGGGTCGTCGGCGACGGCCACCAGCTGGATCAGCAGGTTCAGCTCGGCGGGCGCCGCCCGGTGCTCCGCCAGCGCGCGGTAGCGGGCCACCCGCTCGTCCAGCTCCTCGGCGGTGAGCGGGTCCAGCGTGCCGGGCGTGTCTCCCGGCCGGGCCCCGGTGAAGGCCGCGATGTCGGCGTGCCGGGCGGTCAGCCGCAGCATCCGGTCGCCGTTGGCGCCGATCAGCACCGGCACCCGGGACTGCGCGGGCCGCGGCCGGTGGTCGTCCGAGCCGAGCAGCCGGTCCAGTTCCGCGACCGTCCGCTCCAGGTGGTCCACCCGCTCGCGCGGCGAACCGTACGGCAGCCCGGCCGTCTCGTGCTCCGCCCGCACGTACCCGGTGCCGAGGCCGAGTTCGAGCCGGCCGCCGGTCAGCGCGTCCGTGGTCGCCACCTCGCGGGCCAGCAGCGCCGGGTTCCAGAAGCCCGCGTTGAGCACGAACGTGCCGACCCGCGGCCGCTCGGTGGCCTGCGCCGCCGCGACCAGCGCGGGGAACGGCGCGGGCAGGCCGAGGTGGTCCGGGACCAGGATCACGTCGTAGCCCAGTTCCTCCGCGCGCCGGCACTTGGCGCGCCACTCGTCGGCGGGTGCGGGGTCCAGCAGGTTGACTCCGAAGCGGAACGGACGTGTCATGAACTCTCCCCGGTAGACGATGACTTGATCCGGTGCGATTCCATCATGTCCGCGCCGGCCTGCTCATCGGCGTTGTTCAGCGTGCGTACCGGCGCACGGCACCGGGCCCCGTGCCACCGTGCGCCCTTGCCGCTGCTAGCGCCCTGGCGCTAGCGTCGGGGTATGGCGAAGACCCAGCTGAACGTGCGCGTGGACGAGGGCACCGCCCGGGTGGCCCGCGAGCGCGCCCTGGCCCGTGGCATGAGCGTCAACCGCTACATCGAAGAACTGGTCAGACAGGACGCCGGGGAGACGGGCCGCACGTTCGTGGAGGCCGCCGCCGACTTCATGAAGCAGTACGAGTCCGTGTTCGCCGAGGAGTTCGCCGACGCGCACGGCACCGGACCGGGGAAGGCCGCCCCTGACCCGTCCCTCCCCTGAGGCCCCTTCCCGAAGCCGACCCGCCCGAGCCGACGCCCTGAAGCGGATTCCTTGAACGATCTCCGTATCGACCTCGCCTGGCTGCTCATGCTCGCCGAAGAGAAGACCCCGGGGGACCCGCAGGTCACCGACTGGGGTGCCCTGGTCGCCGCCGTCGCCCGGCACCAGGCCGAGATATTCGGCGTCCCCGTCTACGCCGACCCGTACGCCCGCGCCGCCTCCCTGCTCCAGCTGCTGATCCACGTCCCCGCCCTGGAACGCGCCAACGCCCTGTTCGCCTCCGCGGTCGCCTACGCCTATCTGATCGCCAGCGGCGAGAAGATCGCCACCACCCCCGAGCAGGTCCGCGACCTGGCCCGGCTGGTGAAGGACGGCGCGGCCGGCGTCGAGGACATCGCGCGCGAACTGCGCGGCTGGAGCGGCTGACCAGCGCCCGCCCGGCCCGCCTGTCCCCGCCGGGCCGCCGAGGTCCTGACAGCGGGTGAAGGTCTCGAACCCGCAGGTCCGGATCGCCTCCGTCGCCGGTGCGGGCAGCTCGTCGACCCGTGCCCGACGGCCACCCACCCGGACGGGGACCGCGGGGTGGGTGGCAGCGTCGTACGTCATCGCACGAGCCCAGGTGCCGGTGCCGGTACCGGTGCCGTGCCGACCGCGCCCGCTACGCGGCCTCCCGGGTGCGGAACGCCTCCGCGTCCCACGTCCCGTCCAGCCGCGGGGCCAGCCAGCCCGGGGCCGCGGTGCGGAACTCGGCGGGCGGCAGCGCCCCCGCCCCGGCGGGCAGCGCGCCGAGCAGCGGGGCGCCGGCCACCTCCGGCAGGTCGGCCACGTTGCAGCGGGTGGCCAGGTCCGGCTCGCCCGGCCAGCTGCCGATCACCACACCGGCCAGCTCCAGCTCCCGGCGGCGCAGTTCGCGGGCCGTCAGCTCCGTGGTGTTGAGCGTGCCCAGCCCGGCCCGCGCGACGAGCAGCACGGGCGCGCCCAGCAGCCGGGCCGCGTCGGCCAGCGTGCCGCCGTCCTCGTCGAACCGGACGAGCAGCCCGCCCGCGCCCTCGACCAGCACCAGATCGTGCTCGGCGGCCAGCTTGGCGGCCCGCTCGGCCACCTCCCGCGGCCGCACCGGCGCCATCCCGGCCCGCCGGGCCGCCGTGTTCGGGGCCAACGGCTCGGGGAAACGGGCCAGTTCGTCCGCCGTGACCCGCCCCGCCAGCCACGCGACCTCGTCCGCGTCGCCGCGCTCCTCCGGCCGTACGCCCGTCTGGGCGGCCTTGAGCACGGCCACCGACCGCCCGGCCGCGAGTGCCGAGGCGGCGACGGCGGCGGTGGTGACGGTCTTGCCGACCTCCGTGCCCGTGCCCGTGATCACCAGTACCCGCATGTCATCCCTCCCGCGCCGCGGCGCACACCGCGCGCGCGATCCGTGCCACGTCCTCGTCCGAGGTGACGTAGGGCGGCATCGTGTAGATCAGGTCGCGGAACGGGCGCAGCCACACGCCCGCCCGTACCGCCGCGTCCGTCGCGGCCCGCATGTCGACCGGGTGGTCGAGCTGGACGACGCCGATGGCGCCGAGCACGCGGACGTCACACACCCCGGGAAGCTCCCGCGCCGGGGCCAGCCCCTCGCCCAGGCCCGCCTCGATCCGCTTGACCTCGCCGAGCCAGTCCTGGCCCAGCAGCAGCTCGACGGAGGCGCGGGCCACGGCCGCCGCCAGCGGATTGCCCATGAACGTCGGGCCGTGCGCGAGCACCGGCACCTCGCCCCGCGAGATGCCGTCGGCCACCCGAGCGGAGCACAAGGTGGCCGCCAGCGTCAGATAACCGCCGGTCAGCGCCTTGCCCACACACATGACATCGGGCGCGACGGCCGCGTGGTCCGCCGCGAACAGCGCGCCGGTGCGGCCGAAACCGGTGGCGATCTCGTCGAACACCAGCAGCACGTCGTGCGCGTCGCACGCCTCACGCAACACCCGCAGATACGCGGGGGAGTGGAAGCGCATCCCGCCCGCGCCCTGCACCACCGGCTCCACGATCACCGCGGCCAGCTCGTCGGCGTGCCGGGCGATCAGCTCCCGCAGGTGCTCGGCGTACGACTCCTCGTACGCGGCCGGCGGCGGGTCCGCGAACACCTGGCGCGGCAGCACGCCGGTCCACAGCTCGTGCATCCCGCCCTCGGGGTCGCACACCGACATCGGCTGCCAGGTGTCACCGTGGTAGCCGCCCCGCCAGGTCAGCAGCCGCCGCTTGGCCGGCCGGCCGAGCGAACGCCAGTACTGCAGACACATCTTCACCGCGACCTCGACCGACACGGACCCCGAGTCGGCCAGGAAGACATGCTCCAGGCCGTCCGGCGACAGGTCGACCAGGAGCTTCGCGAGCCGGACGGCGGGCTCGTGCGTGAGCCCGCCGAACATCACATGGCTCATCCGGCCCAGCTGCTCGCGTGCGGCCTCGTTGAGGACCGGGTGGTTGTAGCCGTGGATGGCCGACCACCACGACGACATGCCGTCGACCAGCTCGCCGGAACCGTCCGCCAGCCGCAGCCGGACCCCGCTCGCCGACTCCACGACGAGCGGGTCCACCCGGCCGGGCATCGGACCGTAGGGATGCCACACATGCCGCCGGTCCAGCTCCAGCAGCTCCGCGACGCCCGGCTCAGGCATTGGGCGCGAGGTCCGTGCCGGCACCCCGGCGGCGGACGGCGACGAGGTCGGTGCGCGGCTCGGCCGCCGAGGCCGGCACGCTCGCCGTGCCGCACACCCCGCCGCCCGCGTGCGACCCGCAGTCCGCCCCGGCGTGCGAGCCGCACCCCGCCTCCGCCTGCGACCCGCAGCCCGCCTTTGCGTGCGAGCCGCAGCCGTGCGCGGCGTCGGCCCGGTGCTCCGGCAGGGTCACCTCCCCGGCGCCCTCCACCTCGAAGCCGGCGTCCGCGATCATCTCCAGGTCGGCCTTGCCTGCCTGGCCCTCGCTGGTCAGGTAGTCGCCGAGGAAGATGGAGTTGGCCAGGTGCAGCGCCAGCGGCTGCATGCTGCGCAGATGGACCTCGCGGCCGCCCGCGATACGCACCTCCACGTCCGGGCAGACGAACCGGACCATCGCCAGGATCCGCAGACAGCGCTGCGGGGTGAGGTTCCACTCCTTGGCCAGCGGAGTGCCCTCGAACGGGATCAGGAAGTTCACCGGCACCGAGTCCGGGTCCAGCTCGCGCAGCGAGAACACCACGTCCACCAGGTCCTCGTCGCTCTCGCCCATGCCGGCGATGAGACCCGAGCAGGCGGACAGACCGGCCGCGTGCGCCTTCCGCACCGTGTCCACCCGGTCGGCGTACGTGTGGGTGGTGGTGATGTCCCCGTAGGTGGACTCCGAGGTGTTGAGGTTGTGGTTGTAGGCGTCCGCGCCCGCCGCGCGCAGCCGCTCGGCCTGGCCGTCGGAGAGCAGGCCGAGGCAGGCGCACACCTCGACGTCCTCGTTCTGCTCCTTGATCGCCTTGATGGTCTCCGAGACCCGGTCCACGTCCCGGTCGGTCGGGCCGCGCCCGCTGGCCACCAGACACACCCGCTTGGCCCCGCCCGCGAGGCCCGCGGCGGCGGCCTGGGACGCCTCGTCCGGCTTGAGCCAGGTGTACTTCAGGATGTCGGCCTTGGAGCCCAGCCGCTGGGAGCAGTACGAGCAGTCCTCGGGGCACAGCCCCGACTTGAGGTTGACCAGATAGTTGAGTTTCACCCGTCGCCCGAACCAGTGCCGGCGCACCTTTCCGGCCGCGGTCACCACGTCGAGCAGGTCGTCATCGGAGGTGGCCAGCACGGCGAGCGCTTCCTCGCGCGTCGGCAGCTCGCGCCGAAGCCCCTTGTCCACCAGCGTGTTCAGCAGGTCCATGAGCCACGATCCTGTCCTACGGGACCGCTCCCGGCCAAGGAGACTTGGCACAACAGAGCCCGCTGATCGTGTGGGTATCGCCACACCCTGGGCGGCCGACCCTGCGGCTAGGGTCTGTTCGATACCTACAAAAGCACCGGAGGACCCATGGCGTTCGGCTGGATCGACGAGCAGGCCGAGGCGCGCCGCCGCGCCGGACTCGTGCGCACCCTGCGCCCGCGCCCCGCCGACTCGCCGCTGCTGGACCTGGCGAGCAACGACTACCTGGGTCTGTCCCGCCATCCCGAGGTCACCGAGGGGGCCGCCGAGGCCGCCCGGCGCTGGGGCGGCGGCTCCACCGGCTCCCGGCTGGTCACCGGCAGCACCGAGTTGCACGCCGCACTGGAGCGCGCGCTCGCCGCGTTCTGCGGGTTCGAGGCGGCCCTGGTGTTCTCCTCCGGGTACGCCGCGAACCTGGCCGCGGTCACCACACTCGGTCCGCACGGCTCGCTGATCGTCTCCGACGCGGGCAACCACGCCTCCCTCATCGACGGCTGCCGGCTCGCCCGGGGCGAGACCCAGGTCGTCGGGCACGCCGATCCCGAGGCGGTGCGCAAGGCCCTGGGCACGCGCGAGGGCGCGGCGATCGTGGTCTCGGACACGGTCTTCTCGGTCGACGGGGACCGCGCCCCGCTGGCCGACCTGGCCGCCGCCTGCCGGGAGTACGGAGCGGGACTGGTGGTGGACGACGCCCACGGCCTCGGCGTGCTGGGCGACGGCGGCCGGGGCGCGCCGTACGCGGCCGGGCTCGCGGGCGCCGACGACGTGGTGGTCACGGCCACCCTGTCCAAGTCGCTCGGCAGTCAGGGCGGCGTGGTGCTGGGCCCGGCGCGGGTGATCGACCACCTGGTGAACGCGGCCCGGACGTTCATCTTCGACACGGGCCTGGCGCCGGCGGCGGCCGGTGCCGCGCTGGCGGCGCTGCGGCTGCTGGAGCGCGAGCCGGAACGGGCGGCACGCGCCCGCGAGGTGGCCGCGGAACTGCACGCACGGCTGACCGCCGCGGGTCTGGAGGCGGTACGTCCGGACGCCGCGGTGGTCTCCGTGCGGGCTCCGTCCCCGGAGCGGGCGGTGCGCTGGGCGGCCGACTGCCGTTCGGCGGGTCTGGCCGTGGGCTGTTTCCGTCCTCCTTCCGTGCCCGACGGCATCTCACGGCTGAGGCTGACCGCCCGCGCGGATCTCTCCGGGGCCGAGATCGAACGCGCTGTACGCGTCATCGGCGAGACGCGACCATGAGTCGGCGTGACACGGCCGTGCATCACACGAAACGACGAAAGACTGAACGAATCCGATCAGAGAGCGGACAGAAGTTGGTCGGGGGTCGGTCGGGGGTTGGTCAGAGGGTGGTCAGAGGGCGCTGACAAAGCCCGTCCAGCTCTCCGGGGAGAAGAGCAGGGCGGGTCCTGCGGGGTCCTTCGAGTCGCGCACGGCGAGCAGTCCGGCCGCGGGGCCGGAGCGCGGCCGTGCCGTCTCCACGCAGTTGTTCGCGCCCGTGCTGCGGCTGCTGCGCAGCCAGCGCACCTCGTGCAGATCGGTACTGGCAGGGACGTTCCGAGGCAGAGCTGACATGGTGCCTCCTTACGCGCCGTCACCTATCCCGGCGATGTAGTCCAACGAGTCCTCGGGGGAAAGGGCGTGGAACTGAAGGGTGCTGAAGGCCTCGGAGTAGGCCATGAGGTCTTCTTTCCGTTCCAGGTAGAGGCTACTCGTCAACTGGTCGAGAACAACCACGTCCAGATCAGCAGTGCTCGGAAATGAGAAGATAACGAAAGGCCCGGTGAGGCCGATATGCGCCCCCGCCGTGAAGGGCAGCACCTGGAGCCGTACCTGCGGCAGGCGGGCGGCCTCCATCAGCCGCCGGCGCTGCCGGGCCATCACCCCGGGACCGCCCACCTCGCGGCGCAGCACCGCCTCGTCCAGTACGGCGCTCAGCGCCAGCGGCGGATCCGACCGCAGCACGTCCTGCCGGGCCAGCCGCACCTCCACCAGGGTGTCCAGGCGGTCCTCGTCCAGGTCCTTCACGGCGGCCCGGGTCACCGCGCGGGCGTACTCGGCGGTCTGCAACAGACCGGGCACCACCGTGGTCTCCAGGGTGCGCATCGCGCTCGCCTGTGACTCCAGGCTGATGAAATCGCGGTAGGTGGGCGGCAGTACGCCCCGGTAGGCGTGCCACCAGCGGTGCCGGCCGCTCGTCTCCTCCGACCCCGCCAGTATCAGCAGCAACTCGCGCAGATGCCTGTCCCGCACCCCGTAGGCGTCCAGCAGCAACCGTAAATCGGCCGGTTTCACGCCGCTGGCGCCGGTCTCGATACGGCTCACCTTCGACTGGTGCCAGCCGACCAGCCGGGCCGCCTCACCACTGGTCAGCCCGGCGCCGGTGCGCAGCGTGCGCAGTTCGGCGCCCAGCTTGCGGCGGCGTACCGCGGGACCGTTCTGCATGGGCTCCTCCTTACTCCGTCCGGACCGCCCCTATACGGTCTCGCGTCGCAGAGTTCACCGCTTCGAGCGACAGATATATGCATATCTTGGTGGATCGCCCCCCGTGACCGTCCCGGTGATGGCAGTCTGACGGACAAGCACCAGTCCGGGACCGTACTCGAACCCACCGCTGTATGGCGGACCGCGGTCCCGTTGGGAAAGGGACGACGTCGCCATGGCAGACCATCTGGAAGCCTCCGTCACTCTGCCGAGCGATCCCGCCTCGGTCTCGGCCGCGCGCTCCTATGTCGTGGGCACCCTCGCGGAGTGGGGCCTGCCGTCGGACACCGAGACGGCCGACACCGTCCGGCTCATCGTGTCCGAACTCGCCACCAACGCCGTACAGCACACCTTCGGCCAGTCACCCACCTTCACTGTCGACATCGCGCTGCACCATGACGAACAGTTGCGCATCGGCGTCACGGACAGCCATCCCCGCTTTCCGAAGAGACTGCCCGCCGCGGTCCAGCAGGACAATGGGCGCGGCATGGTGATCATCCGCTGGCTCACCGCGGAGTGCGGCGGCCGCCTCCGGGTCCGCCCGACCAACGAGGGCGGCAAGACGGTCTCCATCGAACTCCCCTGGTCCCTGCCAACGGCACCCCTCCCCACAGGCCGGCCACCGGAGACTCCGGCGGGCTGACGCCTGGGGGAGTCCCGTTTCCGGCCTGACGGCGGCGAGGCCGTGCGGGGGAGGGCATTGACGGGCGGATGCGTCCCCTCTCTATGGCACGGGGCCGAGGCACCGTGCCGGGGCGGGTTGGGAGCGCGTCGGCCGGGGCGGGGTGTGCGGGGGCGAGGGGCCACTGAGCGAGTGCCGCCCCATGCGGCCGGCCGGAGTGGCTCGGCCTCGGGCGGTTCCACACCGACTCGTGAGTCACTCGCCGGGGTCCGCACCCGCCTGCCGGCGCCGGGGTGAAGCCGGCTTGTGTGCCGGGCAGGCTCGCGGGCTCGGGTTTCCCACGCTTCCGCTCTTCCCGGGACACAGCCGTGTCGGCGTGCCGGGCGACCGTTCGGTCCCTGTGCGGGCGGTGGGCGACCGGCCCGGCTGCGGACGGCCCCGCGTCGACCCGCCAGGCGTTCCCCGGGGCGCGCCCTTCAGCCTCCGTGCGGCCGGTCGGGCGCAGGCTTCGTGCGGCCCCGCGCGGACCCGCCAGGCGTTCGCCCGGGCGCGCCCCCGCCGGAGGCAGGCAGTCCCGACGGACCACCGGGCAGCCACTCGGCCCCTGGGCCCCCGGGCCTCTGCCTGCCTGCCCGCCTGCCCCGGAAGGCGGCCGTGGCGGTTCGCCGAGCCCTCGGACCCGAGCCTGTCCTCCGGACCCGAGCCTGCCCGTCTGACCCCGGACGAGACCGCCCTCGGGGAGGCCGGCGCGCCGGTGGCCCGGTGCCCGCGCGGGCCACGAGGTGGTCGTGGTCGGCCCCGGGCCGCCGAGGGCCACAGGAGGTCCAAGGGGCCGCTCGCGGCGCGCTGGAGCGGCCCTGCTGTCGGAGCCGCTCCCAGCCGTGGGCGGGTCAGCCGACCCGGCCGTACCAGACGCTCTTGGTCCAGATCTTCTGGAGCTTCACCACGTCCCCGGTCTTCGGGGCGTGCCAGATCTTGTTGTGGCCGGCGTAGATGCCGACGTGGTAGACGCTGGAACCCGAGTGGAAGAAGACCAGGTCGCCGACCTTGCGGTTGCGGGCGGAGATGTGGCGCGACTTGTTGTACTGCTGCGCGGCGGTGCGCGGCAGCTTCTTGCCGGCCTTCTTGAACGAGTACAGCGTCAGCCCCGAGCAGTCGAATCTGTTCGGTCCGGTGGCGCCCCACCGGTATGGGGCGCCCTTCTTGGAGGCCGCGACCTTGAGTGCCTTCGACGCGATCGTCGCGGCGGAGGCGTCGGTGGCGAGACCGGGTACCGCGATCGAGCCGCCCACGGCGGCGAGGGTGAGAGCCGAGGCCGTACCGGCCCGGGCCATCAGCGACGGGACTCGATTGAGCGCAGTCATGCGCAACCCTTCGTCAGCCGCCTGTGAAGGATGACCTGTCGGATTCGGGCTGGCGAAGTAGCCCGGCCGCGTTGCCACGGCTTCACCCCAAGGGCCGCCCGGAACCTCCGCCCCCGCCCGACCCTGTGTCGGACGACTGGACTTCCGTTCCGGCGAACCCGCCTTGCTTGGGTCCTCCACTCCTGCCGATCCACTTCCGTCGACCGGTCATCCGGGCGGCGGCAGGACTCGGCGTCCGCCCGGATCGCCCCGCCGCGGTGGCGGGGGCTTGTCGTCAGACAGGGATCTTGGCTCACAACTGTCTGAAAATCCCAACGGAATCGGGGATTTGTGGTGTTCCTCACCACTCACCCGTTCGGGTGGACAGTGCTCTGTTCGAGGCCCCGTCAGATCATCGGCGTAGCCCCGGACCTGGGGCGATGCCCTCGCCGGCGATTCCCGGACCCGTGCGTTGCGCAACTCGGGAGGCCCGGAAAACGATCGGGATGTACACCGGTCGGCGGTACGTCGTTCGGGCCGTTTCAACTCCGGTCCGAACGACGCGTGTCGACGCGTCGGCGCCGCCGGCCGGGCGGGGTGTCCGCCTCAGCCGACGCTTTCCGGCGGGAGCGCGACGCGAGCGGCCCGGCGCTCGCCGTCGAGCACCCGCAGCGCCCGTGCCAGCGTGTCCCCGTGCAGCTCCGTCTCGCCCCGCTGGTGCATCAGCGCGAGCGCGTCCCGCAGCTCTGCCGCCTTGCGCACCAGCGCCTGGGCGGCGCGCAACCCGCCGTAGGTGGTTCCGTGCCGGGCCGGATTGACGCGGCCGAGCAGGTCGACGGCCTCCAGGTAACGATCGATCAACTCGCCCTCGGCGCGGGTCAGGGCGGGCAGCGGTGGCAGGTCCGGCAGCATGGGCGGCTCACCTCGCGTCCGGTGCGCCGGGCGTGTCCCGGCGGCTGGGCACGATGCCGTCGACCAGACCGTACGCCAGCGCCCCGGGGGCGTCCAGGATCAGGTCACGCTCCAGGTCCTCGTGGACCTGCGCGGCCGTGCGCCCCGTGTGCCGGACGAGCATCTCCTCCAGGGTGGCGCGGATCCGGGTCAGCTCCTCGGCCTGGATGAACAGGTCGCTGGGCCGGCCGCGCACCGGCTCGGGCAGGGCCGGCTGTTCGAGCACGACCCGGGCGCCGGGCAGCGTGAACCGCTTGCCCGGAGTGCCGGCCGCGAGCAGCACCGCGGCCGAGGCGGCGGCCTGCCCCAGGCAGTAGGTCGCCACGTCGCAGCTGACGTAGCGCATCGTGTCGTAGACCGCCGCCATGGCGTCGAAGGAACCGCCGGGCGAGTTGATGTACAGCGTGATGTCCCGGTCCGGGGCCTGGTGCTCCAGATACATCAGCTGGGCCGTCACATCGCCGGCCGTCGCGTCGTCGACCGGTGCGCCGAGGAAGACGATCCGGTCCTGGAAGAGCCGAGCGTAGGGGTCGAGGGTGCGCACGGTGCCCGAGACGCGCTCGGTGAACTCGGGCAGGACGTGCCGGGCGGACGGTCGGTGCATGGACATACCCCTCCTCTGACGAGGCCCCGATGGACTCGACTTCTGTACAGAATGTACAGGACGTACCTGACGTTATGATGGGGGTATGGCCTACGAGATTCCGGTGACGCAAGCCAGGGCTGAGCTCGCCGACCTGATCAACCGGGTGGTGTACGGCGGTGAGCGCGTCGTCGTGACCCGGCACGGCAAGCCGCTCGTCGCGCTGGTCTCGGCCGCCGACCTGGAGCGGCTGGACGCCCTGGACGAGGCGGGCGAGGAGCGGATCATCAGCTCGGTCTCCGGGGTGCACGAGGCCGGTGCCGTTCCGCGCGAGCAGCAGCGCTTCGGGATAGCGGCGGAACACCGCCGGCCGGACGCCCCCTGAGCCCGTCCGCCACCGTCTTTGCCGGAGCCCATAGCACGGTCATGGGCCGGCCAAGGTCTGGTTAACGTCGTTGAAACTCCGGCGCTCTAGCCTGCCCATCCACGCCATCAGGGGTTTTTCTGCCCGGAATTGAGAACGATCCGGGGAATTTGTCTGTGTGTTACATCTATCCCCGTCGAGGTGGCTGCGGCAACCGGACCCCGCACGGTCCGGAGCAAGGACAGTGAGGTGGGACGTGCAACTGACCCCGCACGAGCAGGAGAGGCTGCTGATCCATGTGGCGGCCGACGTCGCCGAGAAGCGCAAGGCCCGCGGACTGAAGCTCAACCACCCCGAGGCGGTCGCTCTCATCACGTCGCACGTCCTGGAGGGGGCGCGTGACGGCCGCACGGTCGCCGAGCTGATGTCCTCCGGCCGCAAGGTCCTGACCAGGGACGACGTCATGGACGGCGTGGCCGAGATGATCCATGACGTGCAGGTGGAGGCCACCTTCCCGGACGGCACCAAGCTCGTCACCGTCCACGAGCCGATCATCTGAGGGCGCCGCGATGATTCCCGGAGAGATCCTGTTCGCGGACGCACCCGTCACCTTCAACGACGGCCGTGATGTCACTCGTCTGACTGTTCTCAACGCCGCCGACCGGCCCGTCCAGGTCGGCTCCCACTACCACTTCGCCGAGGCCAACCCCGGCCTGGAGTTCGACCGCGCCGCCGCCCGCGGCCGGCGGCTGAACGTCGCCGCCGGCACCGCCGTCCGCTTCGAACCCGGCATCCCCGTCGAGGTCGAGCTGGTGCCGCTGTCCGGCGCCCGGATCGTGCCCGGGCTGCGCGGCGAGACCGGAGGTGCCCTCGATGCCTGAGATCTCCCGCGGCGCCTACGCCGACCTGTTCGGCCCCACCACCGGCGACCGCATCCGGCTCGCCGACACGGACCTGCTGATCGAGATCGAGGAGGACCGCTCCGGCGGCCCCGGCGCCTCCGGCGACGAGGCGGTCTTCGGCGGCGGCAAGGTCATCCGCGAGTCCATGGGCCAGTCCCGCGCCACCCGGGCCGAGGGCGCCCCCGACACCGTGATCACCGGTGCCGTCGTCGTGGACCACTGGGGCATCGTCAAGGCCGACGTCGGCATCCGCGACGGCCGGATCACCGCCCTCGGCAAGGCCGGCAACCCCGACACCATGGACGGCGTGCACCCGGACCTGGTCATCGGCCCGGAGACCGAGATCATCGCGGGCAACGGCCGCATCCTGACCGCCGGCGCCATCGACGCGCACGTCCACTTCATCTGCCCCCAGGTCGCCGACGAGGCGCTGGCCTCCGGCATCACCACCCTGGTCGGCGGCGGCACCGGCCCCGCCGAGGGCTCCAAGGCCACCACCGTCACCCCCGGCCCCTGGCATCTGGCCCGGATGCTGGAGGCGATGGAGGCCTACCCGGTCAACGTCGGCTTCCTCGGCAAGGGCAACACCGTCAGCCACGAGGCGATGTTCTCCCAGATCCGCGGCGGCGCCGTCGGGCTGAAGCTGCACGAGGACTGGGGCTCCACGCCCGCCGTCATCGACGCCGCGCTCACCGTCGCCGACCGGACCGGCATCCAGGTCGCCATCCACACCGACACCCTGAACGAGGCGGGCTTCGTCGGCGACACCCTCGCCGCGATCGCCGGCCGGGGCATCCACTCGTACCACACCGAGGGCGCCGGCGGCGGCCACGCGCCCGACATCATGACCGTGGTCTCGCAGGCCAACGTCCTGCCCAGCTCCACCAACCCCACCCGGCCCTTCACCGTCAACACCACCGAGGAACACCTCGACATGCTGATGGTGTGCCACCACCTCAACCCGGCCGTCCCCGAGGATTTGGCCTTCGCCGAGTCCCGGATCCGGCCGTCCACCATCGGCGCGGAGGACATCCTCCACGACCTCGGCGCGATCTCGATCATCTCCTCCGACTCCCAGGCGATGGGCCGCGTCGGCGAGGTCGTCCTGCGCACCTGGCAGACCGCGCACGTCATGAAGCGCCGGCGGGGCGCGCTGCCCGGCGACGGCCGCGCCGACAACCACCGGGTACGGCGCTATGTCGCCAAGTACACCATCAACCCGGCGCTCGCCCAGGGCCTGGCCGCCGAGACCGGCTCCGTGGAGAGCGGCAAGCTCGCCGATCTGGTGCTGTGGGAGCCCGCGTTCTTCGGGGTCAAGCCGCTGCTGGTGATCAAGGGCGGACAGATCGCCTACGCGCAGATGGGCGACGCCAACGCCTCCATCCCCACCCCGCAGCCGATCCTGCCCCGCCCGATGTACGGCGCGATCGGCCGGGCCCCCGCCGCCAACTCGGTCAACTTCGTGTCCCACCTGGCCATCGAGGACGGGCTGCCGGAACGGCTCGGGCTCGGCAAGCGGTTCGCGGCGATCGAGTCCACGCGCGCGGTCACCAAGGCCGACATGCGGGAGAACGACGCCCGGCCGGACGTCCGGATCGACCCCGACAGCTTCGCCGTGCACATCGACGGCGAGCTGGTCGAGGCCACCCCGGCCGCCGAACTCCCCATGACCCAGCGCTACTTCCTCTTCTGACAGGCGTTCTTCGATGACACGGGCAGCACTGCTCGTCCTGGCCGACGGCCGCTTCCCCGCCGGAGGGCACGCCCACTCCGGCGGGGCCGAGGCCGCCGTCAAGGCCGGACGCATCACCGACACCACGAGCCTGGAGGAGTTCTGCCGGGGCCGGCTGCACACCGCCGGGCTGATCGCGGGCGCGCTGGCGGCGGCGGCCGTCCTCGGCGCCGACCCGCGCGAACTGGACGCGGCGGCCGACGCCCGCACCCCGTCCCCGGCCCTGCGGACCGCCGCGCGGCGCCTGGGCCGGCAACTGCTGCGGGCCGCGCGGACGACCTGGCCCTCCGCCGAACTGGACGCACTGGCCCGGGAGTTCCCCAAGGGTGCCCACCAGCCGGTGGTGCTCGGCCTCGCCGCCCGGGCGGCCGGGCTCACCCCCGAGGACGCCGCCCACTGCGCGGTGTACGAGAGCGTGAGCGGGCCGGCGACCGCCACCGTGCGGCTGCTCGGTCTCGACCCGTTCGACGCGACGGGGGTGCTGGCCCGGCTGGCGCCCGAGCTGGACCGGGTCGCGGACGCCGCGGTGGAGGCGGCGCGGTCCGTGGCCGACGAGGGCGCCGACGCGCTCCCCGCGGTGTCGGCCCCGCTGCTGGAGGTCATGGCCGAGGCCCACGCGGCGTGGCCGGTCCGGCTGTTCGCGTCATGAACCCGCCCCCCTGCCCGCCCGGCTGAACAGCAGCTCCCGTCCCTTTTCTCCTGGCCCTTCCCCCACCGGTACCAGGCCTCTCGCACAAGGAGCCGTCCATGCACCTCGACCACATCCACCACGCCTCCTCCGCCGTCGGCGCGGACGCCCACCGCCCGGACGGGACCCGCCGGGCGCTGCGCGTCGGGCTCGGCGGTCCCGTCGGGTCCGGCAAGACCGCCACCGTCGCCGCCCTGTGCCGGGCGCTGCGCGACGATGTGTCCCTCGCGGTCGTCACCAACGACATCTACACCCGCGAGGACGCCGAGTTCCTGCTCCGGGAGGCCGTGCTGCCGCCCGAGCGGATCACCGCCGTCGAGACGGGTGCCTGCCCGCACACCGCGATCCGCGACGACATCTCCGCCAACCTGGAAGCGGTGGAGGACCTGGAGGACGCGGTCGGCCCGCTGGACCTGATCCTCGTCGAGTCCGGCGGCGACAACCTCACCGCCACCTTCTCCAAGGGGCTCGTGGACGCCCAGATCTTCGTGATCGACGTGGCCGGCGGCGACGACATCCCGCGCAAGGGCGGCCCCGGCGTCACCACCGCCGACCTGCTCGTGATCAACAAGACCGACCTCGCCCCGTACGTCGGCTCCGACCTCGCCCGGATGGCCGCCGACGCCAAGGCGCAGCGCGCCGAACTCCCGGTGGTCTTCCAGTCGTTGCGCGGCGAGACCGGTGTCGCCGACGTGGCCGCCTGGGTGCGCGGACGGCTCACCGCGTGGACGGCGTGACCGCCACCGGGGTCCGGGCCAGGGCCCGGATCGTCGCCCGCGCCGACGGGCGCGGCGGTACGGCCCTGCCCGTCCTGGACGGCGAGGGCCCGCTGGCGCCGCGCCGCACCCGGTCCACCGGCTCCTGGGCGAAGGTCATGCTCGTCGGCGCGATGAGCGGACCGCTCGGTGGCGACCGCTTCTCCCTGGCGGCCCGGGTGGAGGAGGGCGCCCGGCTGCACGTCGGGTCGGCCGCCGCCACCCTCGCCCTGCCGGGCCAGGCCAAGGGCGAGGCCCGGTACGACGTACGGCTCGACGTGGCCGACGGCGCCGAACTGCACTGGCTGCCCGAGCAGTTGATCTCCGCCGACGGCAGCGACCTGTATGTCACCACCCGGGCCGAACTCGGCGCCGGGGCCCGGCTCGTGCTGCGCGAGGAGCAGGTGCTGGGGCGGACCGGGGAACAGCCCGGGCGGCTCACCAGCCGGCTGACCGTCCGGGTGGCGGGCCGGACGGTGCTGGACCAGGAGCTGTCCTGCGGACCCGGCGCGCCGGGCGGCTGGGACGGCCCGGCGGTGCTCGCCGGTCACCGGGCGGTGGGCCAGCTGGTCCTCGTGACGCCGGAGTTCGCGACCGGCCCGCCGCCCGCGCGGATGCTCGGCGAGTACGCCGCGCTGGTCCCGCTCGCCGGCCCCGCCGCGCTCGTCAGCGCGGTCGCCCCGGACGCGTTGAGCCTGCGCCGGACCTTGGATCGGATACTGACCGAGTTCGGCTGACCGGCGCCCCGAAGGAGGCGCGGGGAACGACGCGACCAGCCACGACGATGCCCGCGGACGGAAGACGACACAGCCCCGCGCCATAACGCAACGCTTCGCTCAACGGGACGTGATCATCCGGTTATCGGATTGATAAAGATGACCAGCAAGCCCTGTCCCCGTCCCCCTCGCAGCCGAGAGGATCCCCGTCTGACCACTCGCATCGAGGTAGGGGGAGGGGCCCACGTGAAGGACACCAGACCGAGGAGCCGCCTGCTGGCGCTCGGTTCCGCCGGAGTACTCGTCACCGCCACCCTGATCGCCGGCGCCGTGTCGGCGCCCGTGGCCGGGGCCGCCTCCCGGCCCGCGCAGGACCGGGAGGCCAAGGGCGCCGCGACAGCCGCCGCCCGGGCCGCGAAGGCGGGCGTCAAGTGGCAGGACTGCCCGGCCGACTGGGGGCTGGAGAAGCCCATCCAGTGCGGCTGGGTCAGCGTGCCGCTCGACTACGCCCACCCCCACGGCAAGCAGATCAAGATCGCCGTGGACCGCATCGGCAACACCGGTACCAAGAAGGAGCGCCAGGGCGCCCTCGTGTACAACCCCGGCGGCCCCGGCGGCTCCGGTCTGCGCTTCCCGCGCCGGGTCACCACCCACAACGCCACCTGGGCGAACGTCGCCAAGGCCTACGACTTCGTCGGCTTCGACCCGCGCGGCGTCGGCCACTCCACGCCCATCTCCTGCGTCGACCCGCAGAGTTACGTCAAGGCACCCAAGATGGACCCGGTGCCCGACAGCGAGGCCGACAAGACCGCGCAGCGCAAGCTCGCCCGCGCCTACGCCGAGGGCTGCGCCGAACGCAGCGGCGCGATGCTGCCGCACATGACCACCGCCAACACCGCCCGCGACCTGGACGTCATCCGCGCCGCGCTGGGCGAGAAGAAGCTCAACTACCTCGGCGTCTCCTACGGCACCTACCTCGGCGCCGTCTACGGCACCCTCTTCCCCGGCCACCTGCGCCGCATGGTCGCGGACAGCGTGGTCGACCCCTCCCGCGAGAAGATCTGGTACCAGGCCAACCTGGACCAGGACATCGCCTTCGAGGGCCGCTGGAAGGACTGGCAGGACTGGGTCGCCGCCAACGACGCCGCCTTCCACCTCGGCACCACCCGCGCCGCCGTCCAGGCCAAGTGGCTCCAGCTGCGCGCCACCGCCAAGAAGCACCCGATCGGCGGCGTCGTCGGCCCGGCCGAGCTGATCTCCTTCTTCCAGAGCGCGCCGTACTACGACTCCTCGTGGGTGCCGGTCGCCACCGTCTTCAGCAAGGCGGTCGACGGTGACACCCAGGCGCTCGTCGACGCCGCCGCCCCCGACCTGTCGGACACCGCGGGCAACACCGCCGCCGAGAACGGCAACGCCGTCTACACGGCCGTCGAGTGCGCCGACGCCAAGTGGCCCACCAGCTGGCAGAAGTGGAACCGGGACAACACCCGGCTCCACCAGGACCACCCCTTCCTGACCTGGTCCAACGCCTGGATGAACCTGCCGTGCGCCACCTGGCCGGCCAAGCAGCACACCCCGGTCGAGGTCAAGACCCACAAGGGCCTGCCCAAGGTGCTGATCGTGCAGTCCGCCCGGGACGCCGCCACCCCGTACGGCGGTGCCGTCGAGCTGCACAAGCGCTTCAAGGGCTCCCGTCTGATCACCGAGAAGGACGCGGGCTCACACGGCGTGACCGGCCTGGTCAACCCGTGCGTCAACCAGCGCGTCGACGCCTACCTGCTCAAGGGCGCGCTGGACGGCAAGGACGTGACCTGCGCCCCGCACGCCACGCCCAAGCCGTAACCACACCAGCACACCGACCAGGGGCGGCCGGAATGTCCGGCCGCCCCTCGGTCATGCCGCGTACCAGGCGTCCTCCGCCGCGTAGTCGAACAGGTCCGGATACGCCCGCGCGAGCAGCGGAAACTCCTCCCGCCAGTCCCGCCCGCGCACGCGCCCGGCCAGCCACTCCACCGTCCCCGGCAGGCTCTGCTCGTACGACACCACCGGACGGTAGCCCAGCTCCCGCTCCGCGGCGGACATGTCGCACACCACCGGCACCGGCACCGACCAGGGAGTACGGCCCACCGAGCCCTCCGGCGCACCGTCGAGACACACCGTCCGGGTCTCGGCCCCCATCACGGCGTCGACCGCCGCCCCGATCGCGGCGACCGTCGGCGCCTCGGGGTCACAGGCGTTGAGCACCCGCGTTCCCGGCCGGGCCGCCGCCAGCCGCACCAGCTCGGCGATGGTGCGGGTGCTCGACGGATGGAACCGGCTCTCGCCCCGGTACGCCAGTACCCGCCGCCTGCGGCCGTCCAGGTTCCGCTTGACGAAGTACAGCTCGCGCGGCAGCGGGCTGAACGGCCCGTGCACCGCGCCCGCCCGCAGCACCGTGACCGGGAACGTGTCACCGGCGGCGAGGAGTACGGACTCCAGCGCGGCCTTGCGGGTGCTGTAGGTGTCATCGCCCGGGGCGACCGTCGGCTGGGTCTCGGGGACCGGCACCGGATAGACCGGGAAGCCGTCCGGCTCGTCCTGGGTGTCGAAGCCCCGCCCGGCGCCGTCCTCGTACACGGCCACGCTGGAGATCACCACCGCCGAGCCGATCCGGTCCGCCAGCGATGTCACCTGCCGGGCGTGCCCGGCGTCGTAGGCGACCACGTCGACCAGCAGCTCGCAGCCGTCGCCCACCAGTGCGGCCAGGGCGTCGCCGTCGGCGCGGTCCAGCCGGGCCGTGCGCACCCCCTCGCCCCAGTCCGCGTCCCGGCCCCCGCCGCGCGAGGCCGCCGTCACCGCCCAGCCGTCCCGGGCCAGCGCGTCCACCACCGGGCGGCCGATCTGTCCGGTCGCCCCGATCACCACTGCTCTCCTCATACGGCGAGCCTAGGCACCCTCGTCGCCGCCGGTGCGGCTCTTCTGCCGACGGCAGAGGGTCAGCCGCGCGGCATCCGGCGCGGCCCGCGCCCTGCCGCCGCCTGCCGCTCCTTGACGACGGCCGCGTACTCGTCGACGTACTCCTGCCCGGACAGGGTCAGGATCGCGTAGACGATCTCGTCGGTGACCGCCCGCAGCACCGCCTTCTCCCGCTCCATGCCCGCATAGCGGGAGAAGTCCAGGGGCTGGCCGAAGCGGATGGTCACCGGGCGGATCCTCGGTACGACCCGGCCGGGCGGCTGGGCCTCGAACGTGCCGATCATCGCGCAGGGCACCACCGGCACCCCCGCCGTCAGCGCCATCACGGCGACCCCGACCTTGCCCTTGTACAGCCTGCCGTCGTGCGACCGCGTGCCCTCCGGATAGATGCCGAGCAGCTCTCCCCGGCGCAGCACCCCGAGGCCCTCGCGGATCGCCGTCCGCCCTGCCTCCTTTCCGGAGCGGTCCACCGGGATCTGCCCGGCGCCGCGGAAGAAGAACGCGGTGAGCCGGCCCTTCAGCCCCGGGCCGGTGAAGTACTCGGCCTTCGCGAGGAAGGTGATGCGGCGTTTCAGCACCGCCGGCATCAGAAAGTGGTCGGAGAACGACAGATGATTGCCCGCAATGATCGCCGGCCCCGAGGCGGGCACCTGCTCCAGCCCCTCGATCCGGGGCCGGAAGACCAGTCTGAGCAGCGGGCCCAGCAGCACGTACTTGAGGAGGTTGTAGAACACGACTCGGCTCCTAATCCACCGGCTCCGGTTGGAAGCGGCATTTCCCCGGCTCGACGCGGGCATGGCGAGGACGTGCTGACTGTGCACCTGCCGTCATCCGCAGCCGGGTCCAGGCGCGCTCATACCGACTTCTTGCCGAGTTGCTTGACGGTATGTCAGAGGCGGCGGCGCGGTGCGTACACCCGGCCGGTGCGGAGGTCGCGTCCAACGGGCCGAACGTGTGCGGGCCGTCCGCGTGACAGCCGTCCGATCCGGGAATGCCGCGCCCCCGCCCTGATCGTCGGACCGGGGGCCGGCCAGGCCCAGGCCGCCCCGCTGCCGGGCGGGCTCGCCCCCTGCGTCCCGGGGGACTGCCCGGACCCGTTCCCGGGCATCAACAACGGCCCCTTCGCCGGCCGGGACAACGCATCAACATCTTCGCCGGCAACGACTTCCTCGTCCGGCGAAGGTCCGCCGAGGCGGAGGGCCGGGTCCTCCTCCTGGACGACTTCGACATGGCCAAGGACACCGGCGGCAGCGCCGTCTACAACGTCGGCATCGTCGGCGCCAGTGCTACGCCCGTGTGGACGGGGGCGCCCCGGCCGGCCATGGGTACGGCGGTGAACCAGGGCTACCAGACGCTGTTCACGGGTGACGGCACCTCCGCGATCCAGGTGTGCAACGTCGACTTTCGACCTGACCGGCTCCGGCGGGGCCAGCAGGGGATCGCCTTCGCGAACATCCCGGACGACGCGGCGATCCTGGTCGACCTCGTCGGCACCAACCGGGTCGTCAACACCTGCAGCGGCGGTATCGCCGAGACGCTCGCCCGGAGCCTATCCGTCGGCCGGCACCGCACAGTCACACCCAAGCGACCCGCAGCCCGCTGCCTCCGTACGGGTCACGCGGGCAACGTCTCCGGGGCTGCCACGCCGCGAACGGCGGCAACGGTCACCGGGCGCTTTCCGGTCCGGACGCGGCCAGGACGCGCATCGTGGCGAACTCGACGACCTGCGCCGCTATTTCCTCCAGCTGTCCTTGGACGTGGGTGTCCTCGCAGGCGCCGGCGGGCGAGAAGCGTGCTGTCGACGTGTTGATCGCCGCGCCCAGCGGTGTGGGCCAGCCGCGCAGCGCGTGGGTCACGTCGCGCAGCGCGGCCAGTGTGGAGACGGCGCCCTGCCAGCCATGGGCGACCGCCACGCATCCGACGGCCCGTTCACTCAAGTAGGGCCGTGTGTCCTCGCGTAGTTCCTCGACGTGGTCCAGGGCGTTCTTCACCAGGCCGGAGATCCCGCCGTGATAGGCGGGGCTGGCGAGGACGAGGCCGTCGGCGCCGGCTATGGCGGACAGGAGCCGACGGGCCTGCGGGGCACTGGCGCCGAGCCGGGGGTCGTACAGCGGCATGGCCAGTGAGGGGCCGCTGATCAGTTGCACTGACGCGCCGCGTTTCTGCGCCGCGTCCAGTACCGTCCGCAGGGCCTGCTCGGCGGTTGATTCGGGCCGGCTCGAACCGCCGACACCGACCACGTTCACGATCCGGTGCACTGGGGTTGCGCCTCCTTCTCTCTGGGGTGTCCGGGGGTGTGTGCGGTACTCGTGTCGGGCGAGCGGCTCCGGATGAGAAAAAGGTGATTCCACCCGTGCGCGGTGAACACGGACACGGAGTGGAATCATCTCTGCTTCTCAGGTCAGGAGGTCAGGCGGTGGACGTCACGCCGTCCTGCCTCTCGGGCTCCTCGGCGGCCGGAGCGGCCGGGCTCCGCCTGAAGTTCATCACGACCAGCACGATCAGCACGATGCCGACCACGGTGGCCCACATGGCGGAGCGCACACCCTCGGCGGTGGCGACGCGCAGAGCCTCACCGGTCAGTCCTTCGTGACCGGAGTTGGCGACCGCCACCAGCACGGCGAGGCCGACCGCGGCACCGACCTGCTGGCCGGTCGAGGCGACACCCGAGGCGATGCCCTGCTCCTGTTCCGCGACCCCGGTGGTCGCCGCCGCGTACATCGCGGTGAACACGGTGCCCTGACCGAGGCTGAGGATGAGTACACCCGGTACCAGCTCCAGGTAGGAACCGGTCCGCGAGACGGACAAGGCGAAGGCCACGGTGCCGGCGACACCGAGGAGGAGCGCGCCGGTCAGCGTGGCGCGCACCCCGAAGCGGGTGGCCAGCTTCCCGCCGGACAGGTTGCCGATGAGCACCCCCACACACGGCAGGAGGAAGGCGATACCGCTCTTCGTCGCCGAGTAGCCGTGCACGGTCTGCCAGTAGAGGGTGTAGAAGTAGGGCAGCGCACCGAACGTCCCCATGAAGATGAAGGTGACGACGGTCCCGGTGCTCAGGTTGCGATTGCGGAACAGGCGAAGCGGTAACAGCGGGTCGCGGCCGCGGCCTTCGATGGTGACGAACGCGGCGAGCACGGCCACCGCGACGGCCGCGGTGATCAGGATCGTCGGCGAGGTCCAGCCCGACACCGGTCCCTGGACGAGGGTGAACACCAGCAGCGTCGAACCGACGGTCGCGGTCAGCGCACCGGGCAGGTCGAACTTGCGCCCGGAGGCCGTCCGGTCGGCGTCCTTCGGGATGATGGCGAACGCGAGCAGCATGGCACCGCCGGCGAGCGGGACGTTGGCGAAGAAGATCGACGCCCAGCCGAACGCGCCCGTCAGCACGCCGCCGAGCAGCGAGCCGAGGATCATGCCGCTGCCGCCCGCACCGCCCCAGATCGCCAGTGCGCGGTTGCGCTCAGGGCCTTCGGCGAAGGTCGTGGTGACCAGGGAGAGCGTGGAGGGAGCGAGGAAGGCGCCGCCGATACCCTGCACCGCACGCGCGACGATCAGGGTCGTCGGGTCGCCCGCGAGTCCTCCGACAAGCGAGGAGACCGCGTACAGGAACAGGCCGAAGATGAACATCCGGCGGCGTCCGAACAGGTCTGCCGCCCGGCCGCCGAGCAGCAGGAAGCCGCCGAAGGCGACGGCGTAGGCGCTGACGACCCACTGGAGGGTCTGGGCGGAGAAGCCGATGCCGGTACGGATCTCGGGCAGTGCCACGAAGACGATGCTGTAGTCGATCGCGTAGATGCACTGGGCAAAAGCCAGCAGTGCCAGGATCCAGCCGAGGCGTCGGCGGGATGGCGCCTCCGCGCCGGCGACTGCAGGAGACATTTTCTGTGCCGTCCCTTCAGGGTTTTTCGGGTGCTGGTCGGTAACGCGGGGCGTAGGACGGGCCGGTGGCGATCGACAGCGCCTGGGCGGTCGTGCTCCCGCCGGTCGGGTGGAATGTCGCAGATGACTGGTTCGGTGCTCGTGCCGTGTCTCATGGCGTGCGCCGTCGGGGGTGGAGCCACCGGTCGGCCGGCCTTCTTCGGTGATCCGCTCGGTAAGGCGCCGGGTGGCCGGCTGCGGCAGCTTCGGGGTGGTGCGGTCGACGGCCGAGCGGTCCGCCGAACCGGGCGGTGCTCGCATCGGTGGATCCGTGGGTGCGCGGATGCCCGGTGAGCCGGGACAGCGCGGTGCCGGGCGTGATCCTCCCGTTTCCGCGGGATCCGGCGAAGGATATTTTCATGAATGCGTGTGCCCCGTCAGTCGTTTTCAGGTCAGGGTGTGGCCCCGCCGGTTGTCCCGGCGGCCGGTTCGGAATTCGCGGTTCCTGCCCTGCGCGGCGTTTTCTTCCCCATCCGGGAAGACCGGATTCCTTCGCTCCGCTGCGTTCGCGGAAAAAAACCTCCCCGTCGGGGTTCGGCACTCCGGTTACTGTTATTCGGCAGCCTTTTCCGGGGGATTCGAGCACGGTGCGAGGTGATCGCGGAACCACTGCACGACAGCGGTGTCGAGTCGGTCCCGTTCGTCTCGGTCGTCCGGAAGATGACCGCGGGAGAGCCGGATAAACCGGACGGTCTTGCCCAGTCCGGTCAGCGTCTCGTACAGCTGCTCGGTGCCGTTGATGACGACTGTGGTGTCACCTTCCGCGTGTGCCAGCAGCAGCGGCGCCCGGATGTCGGCCGCATAGGTCAGGGGACTCGCCGCCTTCAGCCTCGCCAGGTCCTTCGGGTCGTCGACGTCCCCGATCCACTCCACGACCCGCCGGCTCCACGTGGGCGGCAGGGCCCGGACGTCCGTTTCGAGGTCCGCCGGCCCGCAGATCACGACACCGGCCCGCCAGTGGTGCGGCAGCCTCGTCAGACAGCTGAGCGCCGCGAACCCGCCGTAGGACATCCCGTGGACACCGAGCCGATCGCCGTCCACCCAGTCCAGGCTCCGCAGAAACCGTGCGGCGGCGTCGAAGTCGGTCAGGTCGCCGCCTCCCCAGTCCCGGTAGATCAGCCGCTGGTAGGCCAGTCCCCGTCCGGTCGACCCGCGCACGTTCGGTGCCAGCACGGCCATTCCGGCGCGTACCAACCGCTGGATCAACGGGTCGTGGACCGGCAGCGCGGCCCACTCCGGACCGCCGTGGATGGTCAGCACCGCGGGGACGGGGCCGGCCGTCGAACGCGGGCGGTACAGCAGCCCGGATATCTCCAGCCCGTCCGCCGCGGTGAACCAGACCGTCTCCGGCACCACGAGGTCGTCGGGCAGCCCGTCGCTGAAGTCGGTGAGCCGGTCCGTCTCGCCGGTCGCCAGGTCCACCAGGCAGAACTCGGTCGCCCGGTCGGGGGCGCCGACCTGTACGAGCAGACGGTCTCCGGCGAACCGCGGCACGAAACCGTCGTAACCGAACGGCTGGGAGGCGAATCCGGGCAACGCGACCGTGGTCCGCGATGTGCACAGCATCGTGCGCTGGTCCCGGGGCACGGTCCAGACGACCTGCCGACCCACGATCACGTTCTCCACATCGGCGTCCGGCGTGGCGATCCACTCCAGCGGCCGGCCGGGCACGAGCAGGGCGACACCGAGGAAGTCACGGCCCTCGGTGGTGCACACGTAGATCCCGTCCTCGGTCCACCCGCCCGGCTGGTACTTCGCCGGGCCCTCGTGCGGGGTGAGGTGCCGGGTGCGGCCGGTCGTGAGATCGCAGGCGAACAGGTCCTGGTCGGTGTTCTGATGGAATCTCAGGACGAGCAGGTGCCTGGAGTCCGGTGAGAAACACATCGGCACATACCGGTCGTCGCCCTCCAGGACCATCCTGGACGCGCCGGTCGTCAGGTCCCGTACGTAGACGTCGAGGCAGGTGGCGTCGCGGGCGTTGGTCGCGTACGCGAGCAGGCGGCCGTCCGGGCTGTACGGCCGGCTCCCGCTGGAGTACGGCACGCCTATCTCGCGTCTGACACCGGGTTCGCCGGCTATCCACTCCACCTCGCCGGTGAGCGGATCGATCTCGGCCAGCCGGTAGTCCTGGCCGCCGGTCACGTCCGCCACGGCGAGGAGGCGACTCTCGTCGGGCCGCCACGCCAGCCGGGTGACCGCACCGTCGACCGGGAACATCAGCCGCTCGCCCGACCAGGTCTGGAACCACGGCTGCGGCCGGCCGGACTCGTCGCTGACGTACGCGAAGCCCTCCTTCGCGGGCCAGGCACCCCATACGGTCATGCGTGGGCCGCCAATGCGAGCTGGATCGTCGCCGCGGCGACGATCCCATGGCGGAACCGGTCGAGGTCGAGGTTTTCGTCGGCCGCGTGGTTGGCCTCGTCGGCGTTGGCCAGCGGCACGCCGTAACAGGGGCACGAGAGCCCCTCGCTGAGCACGGCCATCGGCAGGCTCCCGCCGAGCGAGGGGACCAGCAGCGGCCGTCGCCCGTGCACGTCCTCGACCGCCTGGACGATCGTTGCCGTATAAGGGGTCTCGGGCAGCGTGGTGGACGGTGCCATCGCCGCACCGGCCCTGAACTCGACATCGGGGGCGTACCGCGCGACGTGCCGCCGGATGGCGTCGGCGACCTGGTCGGGCGTCTGGCCGTCGACCAACCGGGCCTCGCATCGGGCGATGGCGACGTCGGGGATCACCGCGCGGTGGTCGCCGGAGTCCTCGCAGCTCAACGAGTTCACGGTCAGCGTGGGCAGGGTCAGGCGGGTACGGAATCCCAGCCAGGGCGGCGGCTCCAGACCGTCCGCCCCGATCGCTTCGAGTGTTTTCGCCACGTCCACCGGGAAGTCGTCCAGCGCGGCACGCTGACCGTCGCTCAGCGGCGCGACGTCGTCGGCGAAGCCGGCCACGGTCACGGTCCCGTCCGCCGACCGCATGGTGGCCAGCAGCTGCACCAGCGCCCACGCCGGATTCGGCGCGACCCCGCCCCAGTTCCCCGAGTGCAACGGCCGGCTCGCGCCTCGCGCGCGCAGTTCGAACATCAGGATGCCGCGCACGCCGAGGACCACGCACTCGCGGCCCGACTCGTGCACGGGCCCGTCGCTCCAGATCACCAGGTCGGGCTGACCGACCTGGCGTACGGCCGCGGCCAGGTTGGGGCTGCCGATCTCCTCCTCACCGTCGAGTAACACCGTGACCCGGCAGGGAAATCCGCCGGTCAGGTCCCGCAGGGCACGCAGCCCCAGCAGGTGCGCGAGGTGCTGCCCCTTGTTGTCGCCCGTGCCGCGCCCGTACATCCGGCCGTCACGGACCGACGGCACGAACGGCGGTGTCGTCCACAGTTCGAGCGGCCCGGCCGGCTGCACGTCGTAGTGACCGTAGATCAGCACGTGCGGTCCGGGCCCGTCCGCCGTCCCCACCAGCGCGGGCCAGCCACCGGTTGCCACTTCGCGGGCCTCAAGGCCCGAGGCGCGTAACAGCCTAAGACCGTGGGCCGCGGCCTCGGCCATGCCCTCGCCGGTCCGGCTCACACTCGGCCGGGAGATCCAGTCCGCCAGCTCGTCATCCAGGTCCTGGGCGCTCACCCAGTCCCGGAGCTGCTTGATCACAGACCCTCCAACCGATTGCACAGAATGAAATCGATGGCAGTCAAGCAAACCGGCACCGGCCTTGGCAAGGTACAGTCCCGGATGTGGAAGCGTCGATCGAAGATCTCAAAGCACTCGGGCACCCGGTCCGCTGGCGGATCCTGCGGCTGTGTCTGGACCGCGCGTTCACCAACAAGGAGCTGTCGGTCGAGCTCGACCTCGCTCCCGCGACCACCCTGCGTCACGTCCGCGCCTTGGTGAAGACCGATTTCCTGGTCGCCGAACCGGTGTGCGCCGGTGAGAACGGCGCACTGCAACGGCCCTATCGCGCGACCGCGCGCACCCGGGGCCTGATCATCCCGCCCGACGACTCCGGTCTGGCCCAGCAGGTCGACCTGGCCGTGCTCGGCGCCCACCGCACCGAACTGATAGCGGCGGGCAAGGACTCCGGCCGTGGCGCCAAGCGGGGCGTACTGCGGTTGCGGCCCGAGTCCGTGCAGTCGCTCCAGCGCCGGATCCAGGAGCTGATCGCCGAATACCCCGACGAACCCGACGGTGAGCCGCTGAGCTACCTGTGGTCCCTCGCCGCCCGGCCCCAGACCGACCTCGATCCCCGGGAGAGCGAGGGAGAGGCCGATTGACCAATAGGTGCGAGCGGTGCTTCACTCATTAGCCATTCGAGTGACGCCCCCGGAGTCGCCATGGCGGCCGGCAGGACGAAGCCATCAGTTGCTTGTCGGATGCTGCCGGAAATCGCACGTCAATGAACGGGCCGGGTAAGTCTCCAGCACTGATCATGCGGCACGGCACACGTTTGACGGGGCAGTTCTGCTCGCCCGCGGCATCGCATCCGGGGAAACCCGACGTTCCCATTCCGGAAAAGGGTATCGAATGAAGATTGTCATCGCCGGCGGCCACGGCAAGGTCGCCCTGCGGTTGACCCGGCGCCTGGCCGAACGCGGCGATTCCGTCGTGGGCATCGTGCGCAACCCCCGCCACGTCGACGACATCGGGAAGGTGGGCGGCGAGGCCGTCGTGCTCGACCTTGAGCGCGCGACGGTGGACGAGGTGGCCGCCGTCCTGGCCGGCGCGGACGCCGTCGTCTTCTCGGCCGGCTCGGGCAACAGCGCCACCGCCGCACGACGCGACAAGATGGACCGGGCCGCTGTCGTACTCGTCATGGACGCGGCGGAACAGGCGGATGTACGACGGTTCCTGCACGTCAGCTCCATCAACGTGGGCTGTGCCGACGAGCGCGGCATCGGTGAGGGGTACTCCGTCTACCTGCGGGCCAAGCACGCCGCCGAACAGCACATCTTCGCCCGGACCGAGCTCGACTGGACGGTACTGCGGCCCGGCGTGCTCACCGACGGCGACGGCGACGGCACCGTCGAACTCACCGTCGGGAACAGGGTCGGGCCCAAGCGCGCCAGGTTCGACCAAGTCGCCAGGGAGGACGTCGCCGCCGTACTCGTGGCGCTCATCGACCGGCCCGACACCGCCGGCCGCATCTACGTGGTGGTCGGCGGCGGGACTCCCGTCGAGAAGGCGATCACCGTCTAGGACGCGTCCCGTGGGCCACGGTCGTGCGACCGGGGATGGGGTGGGGACCCCGGCGGCACGGCAGGACTGAGCGAACAACAGGCGCGGTTCGGGCGTCCCGCGTCGCATGCGCATCTTCAGGGAGCGATTCAGGACGCCGCCACGAGGGTGACGTCACCGCGTTCCGCCCGGACGACCGGGCGGGGCGGTACGTCCTGCACGCACGCACGGTCCGATTCCGGACAGTGGGCTCAGCACGAAGGGTCTCCTTTCACGACTCGGGGGGTTATTTGTTGTGCAGTCACTTGCCAAGGTCAGACCGACGGCCAGAGCCGGCGTCATGGTCGTCGGCAACAGCGCCGCCGACACGTCTCCAGCGAACGAACCGGCCGATTACCGATTAGGTTCCGTGACGTTGGGCTCCGTCGCGGTGGCCGATCCGCCGCCCCGCCGGCCACCGGCCACGGCCCCGACGGAGCGCTGCACCCACTGGGCCGTGACCGCGGCCGCCCTACCCTGCTGGGCGGCGGGCAGCGTCGAGGCAGCGCACCTGGAGCCGGATCACGCCGGCGGCCCGGTACCCGAGGCACCCGGGCTCGGCCTGCTGCTGTTGATGCTGGACGGCTGCACCCGCGCGGCACCGGCCGCATACGAGAAGGTGCTGCGCGACCGGCACGTGCCCGACGGGGCGATACGGCCGGCGGTGACCACCGTGGTCGTCGCGGCCAGCCCGGCCCACTGGTACGACCGGACATCGCCGGCCGTCGACCGGCCCGGCCCGGGGCGGCCCTGGTTCGCCGAGATCGGCTACGCGCACTGCTTCACCCTGCTGATGGCCGGCCAGGTGCGGCACGCGTCCCGGAGAGCGGCGAACGGGTACCGCGACGAGGTGGCCGCCGGGAACTCGGCAGCGGCCGACGGCTGGCTGGCGCTGCGCGGCCAGGTCGCCAACGTGGCCACCGCCATCGCCGACGCGGAGACCGCTTCGCGCCTGTTCGACGGCGGCAACTCGCGTCTCGTGCTGGCGCCGGGCCCGGCCGAGCTCGCCGTGTCCGGCGACGAGGCCGGCCCGCGACAGCCCCGGCAGCCCGCCGACCGGGCCTCCGAGAGCCGCCCGTACCTCCCGTGGTCGACCCTGAGCCAGGCGTGGATCACGGCGGCCGACGGAAACACCACTCTCGCCGCCAGGCAGGCACTGTCCGCGGCCGACACCGCCAGGGCCCTGGGCCAGTACGCCGTCGAAGCGACGGCCAGCTACGACGTGGCCCGTCTGGGCAGTCCGCACGCCGTACGGCACCGCCTCGCCGCGCTCACCGGCCTGGTGCCGGGGCCGGTCGTGCCGGCCATGGCCGGTGCCGCGGCCGCGTTGGCCCGCTCCGATCCCGCGGGCCTGGACGTCGCCACGGCGAGGTTCAACGAACTCGGGATGGACCTGCTCGCCGCGGAGACCGCCACCGCCGCGGCCGCACTACGGCACACCTCCACGCCCTCCAGCACGATCGCGTGTCCGACCGCGACCACCCCGCTGTTACAGCTCACCACCCCGCTGGTCGACCTCACCAGCCGCGAGCGGGACGTCGCGCTGCTGGCCGCCAACGGATTCACCAGCCCCGCCATCGGACACCGGCTGGGACTGTCCGCCCGAACCGTCGACAACCACCTGGGCCGTGCCTACCAGAAGCTCGGAGTGACCAGCCGCCGCGATCTGGCCCCGCTGATCGTCGCCGACCGCTTTGAACCGCCCGTACCCGCCGAAGGGAAACAGCGATGACCTCCATGAGCGACCTCGACAAGATATCGGCCAACAGAGAGGGCTTCAATCTGCGAGCACGGGCGCACATGCAGTCCTCGTACTACGACGTCGAGAAGTTCAAGCAGGGGTACAACATGCTGCGCAGGCTGGAACAGGAGGAGCTGGGCGACGTCCGCGACCGGTCCCTGCTGGAACTGCAGTGCCACATAGGCGTCAACTCGCTCTCGCTCGCCCGCATGGGCGCGCGGGTCACCGGCACCGACATCTCGGACGAGGCGATCGACATCGCCCGCGAGCTCGCCGGGGAGCTCGATCTGGACGCGAGCTTCGTCCAGGCGAACCTCTACGACCTGCCGAAGGTGCTCGACGGTGAGTTCGACATGGTGTTCACCGGATACGGCACCCTCTCGTTCCTGCCCGACATCACCGGCTGGGCCAAGGTGGCGGCGCGGTACGTCAAGCCGGGCGGCACCCTCACGGTCGTGGAGATCCACCCGATGCTCACCCTCTTCAGCGATGTCGGCGGGGAACTGCGGGTGGCCCGCTCCCTGTTCCAGTCCCGGCAGGTGCACCACGAGATGTCCAGGACCTACGCCGACCGGATCGACGACGAGGTGGAGGTGGAGAAGCACAGCCTGTACGGCTGGCGGTGGAGCGTGGAGGAGGTGCTGAACGCACTCATCGGCGCCGGCCTGACCATCGAGCGCGTCCGCGAGGTCCCCTACGACGCGCGGCAGCGGCTGCCGTTGATGGAGCCCGACGGAGACCACAACTGGCGGATCCCGGGCGACCCGATCCCGCTGTCGTTCTCCTGCACCGCCAGGCGGCGGTGAGCCCGGCATGGCAGACCAGATCGTGGCGACACCGGAGATCCGCGAGTACGTCCGCGCCGTGTCCCTGCGGGAGGACCCCATCCTGGCCGGACTCAGAGAGGAGACCGCGGGGCTGCCGGGCGGCTCGGCCATGCAGGTCATGGCCGAGGAAGGCCAGCTGCTGGCGCTCCTCGTCGGCCTGTCCGGTGCCGGATCGGTGCTGGAGATCGGCACCTTCACCGGCTACAGCACGCTGTGCATGGCACGTGCGCTGCCACCGGGCGGCACGGTGGTCACCCTCGACCTCAACGGGCGCTGGCCGGCGATCGGCGCCGCGTACTGGCAGCGCGCCGGGGTCGCCGACCGCATAGACGTCCGCATCGGTGACGCGACGCGGACGCTCGCCGCCCTCGCCGACGAGCAGGGCGGCGGCAGTTTCGACCTGGTGTTCATCGACGCGGACAAGGCCAACTACGGGGCGTACTACGAGGCCGCGCTCCACCTCGTACGGCCGAAGGGGCTGGTGGTCATCGACAACACGCTCTTCTTCGGCCGAGTGGTCGACCCGGACAGCCACGACCCGGACACCGCCGCGGTCCGGGCGCTCAACGCGTCGCTGCGCGACGATCCGCGCGTGGATGTCTCGATGCTCACGATGGCCGACGGGATCACCCTCGCCCGCAAGAGGTGACTGCCAGGCCGTGAACGGGGCGGCGGTGGGCACATGGTGCCCGCCGCCGCCCCGTTCACGGCCGAACTCCCGCACGCGATCCGGCGAACGCGACAGAGTCCTCCGACGGTATGTCGGAGGACTCTGCGCGCGGCGAAGACCGTGATCCGGTGGGGGATGGGGTGACCCTGTCGTGCTCCGGCGTCAGGTCGTGGCCAGGGGGACGGTGGTGAGACGTATCGTGCAGGGCACCGGCCTGGGTGCCGGTGTGATGTGCAGTCGTTGCGTCCGCCCGTCGCCCGGCGGCGGCAGTTCGGCAAGGCAGGCACACAGCTCGTCGGTGAACCCGGTGAACCGGTAGGCGACTTCCATGATCCGGTTGCGTTCGGTCGGCCGGAAGTCCGCGGCCAGATGGGCGCCGGCCGTCGCCGCCTCGCTGATCAGCCAGTTCAGCACGGTGGCGCCGGCGCCGTACGAGACGACCCGGCACGAGGTGGCCAGGAGCTTCAGGTGCCACACCGCCGCCCCGGTCTCCACGAGCGCGACTCCGACCGCTCCGTGCGACCCGAAGCGGTCGCTCATCGTCACCGCGAGGACCTCGTGGCGTGCGTCGTCCAGCAACGCGCGCAGATCGGCGTCGGAGTAGTGGACACCGGTCGCGTTCATCTGGCTGGTGCGCAGTGTCAGTTCTTCCATCCGGGACAGGTCGTCGGCGGTGGCCCGGCGGATGTCCATCGCGAGGTCCAGCGAGCGCAGGAACTCCTCCGACGGCCCCTCGAACGACTCCTGCTCGGCCTGGCGCCGCGCGTTCGCCTGGTACATCTCGCGGCGGCGGCGCGAGTCGACGGTCACCGTCGCCGGGGTGAACTCGGGCAGCGCCAGCAGTTCGGGCGCCGACTCGGCCGGGTAGCAGCGCACCTGCGGCAGGTGGAACGCCACCTCGGCGCGTTCGGCCGGCTGGTCGTCGACGAAGGCGATCGTGTGGTGGGCGAACTTCAGCTCGTCGGCGATCTCCCGGACCGACGCCGACTTCGGGCCCCACCCGATCCTGGCGAGCACGAAGTACTCGGCGATGCCGAGGTCCTCCAGGCGCCGCCAGGCGGGTCCGTGGTCGTTCTTGCTGGCGACGGCCTGCAGGATGCCGCGGGAGTCGAGGCCCACGATGGTCTCGTAGACCTGGTCGTCGACGGCCACGTCGTCGCCCTCAAGGAGGGTGCCTTTCCACAGTGTGTTGTCCAGGTCCCAGACGACACATTTCACGGTGGTGATCGGTTCGTTCGGTGGCAATGATCCGCTCACTGGGCCTCCTCCTGCCGCGCCGTGCCGTTCCCGCTCGCCACGGCGTGCCTGGCGAGTTCGAGCTGGCATATCTCGCTGCTGCCCTCGATGATCTCCATCAGCTTGGCGTCCCGGTAGGCGCGGGCGACCACGTGGCCGTCCGATGCGCCCGCCGAGGCCATGATCTGCAGGGCCGACGCGCTCGCCTGCACGGCCTGGGTCGCGCTGACGTGCTTGGCGAGGACGGTGGCGATCACGAGGTCCGGCGAACCCGACTCCCAGCAATCGCCGGCGTGCCGGCACACCGCGGTGGCGACCTGCTCGGCGGCGTAGAGCTCGGCGATCCTGCGGGAGACCAGCTGGTGCTCCGCGATCGGTTTGCCGAACTGCCGCCGCGATCTCGCGTGCTCGGTCACCGCGCCGAGGCAGCCGCGCAGGATGCCCACACAGCCCCAGGCCACCGACATCCGGCCGTAGGCCAGGGCGGTCGTCACCAGGAACGGCAGCGACAGTCCGGTGCCGCCGAGGACGTTGGCGGCCGGCAGGCGTACGCCGTCCAGCCGCACCCGCGCGTGGCCCGCCGCACGGCAGCCCATCGGGTGCGGGACCCTCTCGATCGTGACGCCCTCGGCGTTCGTGGGCACGACGACCGCTGCCGCGTTGTCGCCCGCTTTCCCGATGACGACGATCAGGTCGGCATAGGCCGCGGCGGTGATCCACGTCTTGCTGCCGTCCACGATCACCGCGTCACCGGCGAAACGCAGCTCGGTGGTCATCGCGCCGAGGTCGCTGCCGGCGTCCGGCTCGCTGAAGGCGACGGCCGCGAGCCGGCCGCTGGTCAGTTGCGGCAGGAACACGGCCCGCTGGTCGGCAGTGCCGAGGCGTTGCACGGTCCACGCCGCCATGCCCTGCGAGGTCATCACACTGCGCACCGAACTGCACAGGCTCCCGGCGCGGGCGGTGAGCGTCCCGCTCTCCTGGCTGCCCAGGCCGAGTCCGCCGTACCGCTTGTGCACTTCGGCGCAGAGTACGCCGGCGGCGCCGAGCCGGCTCAGGACGGTCCGGGGGATCTCCCCGGCGATGTCCCATGCGCCGGCGTTCTCCTCGACGAGACGCCAGATGTCCTCGCTCCCGGGGCAGGGTGCCTCAGACATCGCTGTCTGCGGCAGACTCTGCCCGGAGCCGGCCGACGAGCGCGGCCATGCTCTCGACCGTGCGGAAGTTGGTCAGCTGCAAGTCCGGCCCGGCGACCGTCACGGAGTAGGTCTGCTCCAGGAACACGACCAGCTGCATGGCGAACATGGAGTTGGCGACCCCGGTGACGAAGAGGTCCTGGTCGGCCCCGGGCTTGGTGCGGGTCTGCTCGGCCACGAACCTGGTGATCTCGTCGACGACGGCGTCCACGTCGAAGGGCGCCTTGCCGGTCTGCTGTTCCGGTGTCATGACTGTGCCTCACTGTAGTTGTAGAAGCCGCGGCCGCTCTTGCGGCCGAGTTCGCCTAGCCGGACCTTTTCGAGAAGAAGTTCGCTGGGACGGCACCGCTCGTCACCGGTCCGGGCGTACAGCGCCTGAAGAGCGTCGACGAGGTTGTCGATGCCGATCAGGTCCGCGGTGCGCAGCGGGCCCGTCGGATGCCCGAGACAGCCCTGCATCAGGGTGTCCACGTCCTCGACGGTGGCGGTGCCGGCGCCGACCACCCGCGCCGCGTCGTTGATCATCGGGTGCAGGAGCCGGCTGGTCACGAACCCGGGGGCGTCCCGGACCACCACCGCGCGCCGGCCGATCCGGGTCAGCAGCGAGAGCACCGACTCGACGGTCCGGTCCGCGGTCCGCGGGCCGCGGATCACCTCGACCATCGAGATCAGGTACGCGGGGTTCATGAAGTGGGTTCCGATGAGGTCGCCCGGGCTTTTCACCCACGCGGCCATTTCGTCGATGGGTATGCCGGAGGTGTTGGAGATCAGGGGGGTTCCGGGGCGGACCAGCGCCGATATGCCGGCGAGGACGTCCGCTTTCCTGTCGGGCAGTTCGGTGACCGCCTCGATGACCACCGCGGCGTCGGCGACCTCGTCCAGCGACACCGTGGTGCGCAGTCGCGCCGGGGCGCGCCCGGCCGGCAGCGCGCCCGTCAGCGTCGCGTGCCGCAGGCCGTCGGCGATCGCGGCGGCGGCGCGCCCCAGCACGCCTTCGTCGATGTCCACCAGTACGACGGGCAGTCCGTGTCCGACGACGAGCGTCGAGATCCCGGTGCCCATGACGCCCGCGCCTACGATGGCGACGAGTGGCTCGTCCATGACGCCTCCTCCAAACCCAGTGGTGCGTAACTGCCGGAGTCCGGGCCGATCCAGTAGCGGCTGCGCTGGAACGGGTAGCCCGGCAGGGACACTCGCCGCGGTCGCGATGTGCCGCGGAAGGCGTCCCAGTCGATGTCGACGCCGGACTGCCAGAGCCTGCCGACGGTGTCGAGCAGCGCGGCCGGGCCGGACCGGCCCCCGTGCGCGGGTGCCAGCGACGGCAGCGCCGTCAGCTGCTTCGCCGTCTCCTGCCGGGCGACGGCTTCGGTCAGTGTGCTGTCCGGCCCCACCTCCAGCAGGATCCGGCCGTCCTCGGCGGCCAGTTCTCGCAGGCCGTCGGCGAAGGGGGCCGCCTCGCGCAGGCGGCGGGCCCAGTGGGCCGGCTCCGTGGCGTCCCGGGGGGTCATCCAGCTTCCGGTCGCCGCGCAGATGTACGGCACCTGCGGCGGTTTGAGCGCGTGGCGTGCCACCTCGGTGGCGAACTCCGACGCGTACGCCTCGGGCACCGCGCCCGCCTGGGCGTGGGAGCGGGCCTCGGCGCCGGCGGCCGTGATGGCGATGGCGTCCGCCAGGTCGATCACGCCGGCCAGGCAGGCCGCCACGTACTCGCCGTCGCCCTCGCCGATCATCGCGGTGGGGTGCACTCCCCACGACTGCCACAGCCGTGCGAGGGCCCACTGCAGACCGAAGGCCGCGACCGGCACGCCGCGCGGGTCGTCGTGCCCGGCCCGCGGGCCGTCCCAGGTGGACGGGAAGAGCAACGCGCGCAGGTCGTGGCCGAGCAGTGGCCGTGCCAGTTCGGCGCAGCGGTCCACTTCCCGGGCGAAGACCGGTTCGGCGCGGTGGATCGCCGTGGCGGCGTCCGGCCGGTGGGAGGCGCTGCCGGGGAACATGAAGACCACCTGGCGGGCCACCGCGTCCTCGGCGGTGTCCACGGCGCCGGGCCGTGCCAGTGCCCGCAGGGCGGCTGTCGCCTCCGCCCGGTCGCGGCACACCAGGTGCCGGCGGAGCGGGAAGGCGCGGCGGCCGGCCCGCAGGGTGTGGGCGACGTCGGCGAGGTCGAGGTCGTCCTGGCGGTCCAGGCGGTCGGCGAGGCTGCTCGCGGCGTCCGCCAGGGCCTTGCCGCTGCGGGCGGACAGCACGAGCAGCTGCCGGTCGCGTGCGTCCGGCTCGGTGGCCCGCGGTGCCGGTGCTTCCTGGAGTACCAGGTGGGCGTTGGTACCGCCGACCGCGAAGGCGCTGACTCCGGCGCGCCGCGGCGTCGCGCCGCGTGGCCAGGGGCGGGCGGTGGTCGGGACGTAGAACGGTGTGCGGTCCAGCAGCAGGGCCGGGTTGGGCGCGTCGAAGTTGATGCTCGGCGGGATCTCGCCGTGTTCCAGGGCCAGTACCGCCCGGGCGAAACCCGCCGCTCCCGCGGCGGCGTCCAGGTGGCCGATGTTGGCCTTCGTCGAGCCGAGCGCGCAGAACCCGCGTTCGCCGGTGTCGAAGGCCTTGGTGAGGCCGGCCACCTCGATCGGATCGCCGAGCGGGGTGCCGGTGCCGTGGGCTTCGATGTAGCCGATGCTCTCCGGCTCCACGCCGGCGACGGCCTGGGCGGTGGCGATCACCTCGGCCTGTGCCTGCATGCTCGGCGCGTTGAATCCGAACTTCGCCGAGCCGTCGTTGTTGACCGCGCTGCCGATGACGAGGGCGCGGATGTGGTCGTTGTCGGCGAGCGCGTCGCTGAGCCTGCGCAGTGCCACGACCGTGACGCCGTAGCCGGGAACGGTTCCGCTGGAGGCGGCGTCGAAGGGCCGGCAGTGGCCGTCACGCGCGAAGATGCCGCCCGCGACGACGGGGTAGCCGCCGATCAGCGGCACGGGCAGGGCCACTCCTCCCGCCAGTGCCATGTCGCACTCGTGGCCCAGCAGCGCCTGGCAGGCGAGGTGGATGGCGACGAGCGAGGTGGAGCACGCCGATTGCACGGTCATCGCGGGGCCGCGGAGGTCGCACAGGTATGCCGCCCGGGTCGCGAGGAAGTCCTTGTCGTTGTAGGGGCGGGCGGAGAAGGCCGACAGCGATCCGCGGAACCGCGCGTTCGCCAGGAGGTTCAGCGGCAGGTACTTGTTGGCGAAGCAGCCGGCGTAGACGCCTACGGAGCCGTCGAACCGCGACGGGTCGTGCCCGGTGTCCTCCAGCGCGTGCCAGACGCATTCGGCGAAGATCCGCTGCTGTGGGTCGCTGATCCGCGCCTGTTCCTCGGTGTAGCCGAAGAACTCGGCGTCGAAGTGGTCGGCGTCCTCGATGACCGCGGCGGCGGGTACGTAGTCGGGGTGGGTGATCATTTCCTTCGGCCAGCCGGCGTCGACCAGCTGCCGGGTGCTGAACCTGGTGACCGATTCGACGCCGTCGCGCTGGTTGCGCCAGAACGCCTCGATGGTGGGGGCTCCCGGCAGTCGGCCGGCGAGCCCCACGACCGCGATCGGCTCCACTGCGTCTTCCATCCCGGTGCTCACCCAAGGCCCCCCTCGGCTCGATGCCCTGTCGAAAAGTCCGCGGACACGCTCACGCCCCCGTCCTGCCCGCTCGGCGTGCGGCGGCCTGTCCGGCGACGCGGCGGGCGGCCGCCCGTGCGGCGCCCGCGCTGACCGCCTCGTCGGGCCCTTCGGCCGGCTTGCGGTCGATGGCCTCGGCGAGTGCGCGTGCGGACGGGTAGCTGAACATGTCCACCAACGACAGCTTGCTGTCGTGGTGTTCGAGCAGGCGTGCCCTGGCCACGACCACGAGCAGCGAGTTCCCCCCGAGCTCGAAGAAGCTGTCGTCCAGGCCCACCCGGTCCACGCCGAGTACCTCCCGCCACACGTCGGTGACCAGCCGTTCGGTCGCGGTCGTCGGCGGTGCGTACGCGGTCGTGCCCGCGGGCCGCGCGTCCGACAGGTCGGGCAGCGCCCTGCGGTCGACCTTCTTGTTCGGGGTCAACGGCATCGCGTCGATGGGGTGGAGGACGCTCGGCACCATGTAGCCGGGCAGCCGTGTGGCGAGGAAGGCGCGCAGTTCGGTGGCGGTCGCGGGCCGGTCGGCCACCGGAACGTAGTAGCCGGTGATCCGTTGCTCCGCGCCGGTGCCCCGGATGACGGCGGCCGCCGAGCGGACCTTGGGGTGTTCGGCGAGCGTCGTCTCGATCTCACCGAGTTCGATCCGGTGGCCGTGCAGCTTGACCTGGTCGTCGAGCCGGCCGAGGAATTCGAGTGTGCCGTCGGGCGTCCAGCGGGCCAGGTCGCCCGTTCGGTAGAGGCGTGCGCCGGGCCGGCCGGCGAACGGGTCGGGCTGGAAGCGTTCGGCGGTCACCCGGGCGCGGTCGAAGTAGCCTCGCACCACGCCGTCCCCGCCGAGCAGCAGTTCTCCGGGTACGCCCGTCGGGCACGGCCGCATGTCGCGATCGACCACGTAGGCCCGTACGTTCGCCAGCGGCCGTCCGATGGTCACCGGGCCGCCGCCGGGCGCGATCCGGGACGTCGTCGCCCAGACCGCGGCCTCGGTCGGCCCGTACATGTTGTGGACCGTGCCCGCGACGGTGCCGGCGAGTTCGCGGGCCAGGTCGGCGGGGAGCGCTTCGCCGCCCACCAGCAGCCGGTCGAGCCCGCGCAGCCGGTCGCGCGCGTCCTGGTCGGCCAGCAAAGCGCGGGCCAGCGAGGGCGTGCACTGCAGGTGCGTCACCGCGTGCTCGCGCAGTTGTTCGGCGATCGGTTCCTCGGCCTTGGCCAGCGCCGCGTTCCTGCGCTCGTCGCTGATCTCCCTGACGGTGGCCAGGTGGGTCAGGGCGTCGAGTGCCGCCTTCTCCTCGACACCGAAGTCGATCAGGCAGGCGACCTCGTCGACGCCGGCGGCCTTCATCCGGTCCACCATGTCGGCGCAGACCTGCGGTGTGCCGAGCAGGCTGGCGGTGGCGAAGAACCGTTCGAATGCCCGGTCGATCAGTTCCCGCAGTTCCTCGGGGGGCAGCGCCTTGAAGTCCTCGGCGCTCCGGGTGGTGATGCCGAGCGAGGAGATCAGGTCGAAGGAGGTCTCCAGGTACCGGCTCATCGGCTCCCGGACCAGCTCGCGGACCGCGTCGAGGTCCGGGCCGACGAACGTGTGGACCATGACCACCACGTGGCCGTCCCCGGGCCCGTGCCCGTGCTCGCGCCAGGTCCTGCGGTACAGCGCGATCTTCTCGGCCAGTTCCTCCAGGCTGTGCCCGAGGAGGTGGGTGAGGACCCCGGTGCCGGCCTCGCCCGCCATCCGGAAGGTTTCCGGGTGCCTGGCGCTGGTCAGCCACACCGGCAGCTCCGGCTGGACGGGCCGGGGGAAGACGCCGACCTCGACCTCGGCGCCGATGCCGTTGCGCCGCGGCACCTTCCCGCCGCGCCACAGCTTGCGGACCTCGGCGAGGCCGTCCATCATCAGCTGCTTGCGCTTGTCGTACCGGTCGGGTGCGAGCGTGAAGTCGTTGGCGTGCCAGCCGGACGCCAGGGAGATGCCGACCCGGCCGGCCGAGATGTTGTCCACGGCGGACCATTCCTCGGCCACGCGCAGTGGGTCGTGCAGCGGCATGACCACGCTGCCCGCGCGGACTTGGACGCGCTCGGTGACCGCGGCGACGGCCGCCGCCGTCACCGAGGGGTTCGGGTACAGCCCGCCGAACTGGTGGAAGTGGCGTTCGGGGGTCCACACGGCGGTGAAGCCGTTGCGGTCGGCGAACCTCGCGCCGTCGAGCAGCAGGCGGTAGCGGTCGTCGGAGGCGGCTTCGCAGTCGCTGCCGAAGTAGAGCAGGCTGAAGTCGATGTGGCGGGCACGGGCCTTGGCCACCGCGGCCGACCGCGCGGCGGCAGGCGCCGACGGCAGGGGCGGTTCGCGGCGCAGCACGATCCGGTGGCCGTGGATCAGCGCCCACAGCAGCTCGACCACGGAGATGTCGAAGGAGACGCTGGTCAGCGCGAGCCAGGTGCCGGGCTCGTCGGCGCCGAAGACGTCGTCCATCCCGGCGAACAGGTTGACCACGTTGCGGTGGGTGACCATGACGCCCTTGGGCTGTCCGGTGGAGCCGGACGTGTAGATCACGTACGCCAGGTTGTCGGCGGTGACCGCCGGGAGCGGGTTGTCGGGAGGGCTGTCCGGTGTCGCGGCCAGGTCGGGGACGACGACGTGGGCGGCGCCGAGGCGGTCCGCGGCCGCGGCGGAGCCGGAGTCCGCGACGACCAGCCGCACGCCGGCGTCGCCGACCATGAACGCCAGTCGGTCGGGCGGGTAGTCGGGATCCAGCGGGAGGTAGGCCGCGCCCGCCTTGAGGATCCCCAGCAGGGTGACCATCAGCAGGGATGTGCGGCCGAGGTGGACGCCCACCGGCTCGTCCGGTGCCACGCCGAGTCGGCGCAGCCGGGTGGCTAGCCGGTCGGCGAGCCCGTCGAGCTCGCGGTAGGTCAAGGTGGCGTCGGCCGCGATCACGGCGACCGCGTCGGGGGTCGCCGCCGCCCGCCGCGCGAACAGGTGGTGCACCAGGGCGTCGGGGGCCTCGGCCCGGGGGCCGGTCTGCCAGTCGGCCAGGGCGGCGAGCTCGGCGGCCGGCAGCACCGCCAGTTCGCCGACGGGGCGGTCGGGGGCCTGCGCGGCGGCGGTGACGACGCTGACGTACCGGTCGGCGATCCGCTGGGCGGTCGTGGCTTCGAACAGGTCCGTGCTGTACTCCAGGCGGCCGGTCACACCGGCCGGGGTCCGCGTGAGGCTCAGGGTGAGGTCGAACCTCGCCGCGCCGGTGTCGCCCAGCACCGGCCGCACCTGGCAGCCGTGCAGGCGCAGCCCCGTCCCCTCGTCTTCGTACCGGTAGCTGAACAGCACCTGGAACAGCGGGTTGTGGGCCAGGTCGCGGTCGGGGTGCAGTTCTTCGACGAGTTTCTCGAACGGCAGGTCCTGGTGGGCGAGCGCGCCCTTGACTTCCGTCCACAGCCGCTGGACCAGCTCACGGAACGTCGGGCCGCGGGTGAGGTCGCAGCGGAGCACCAGGGTGTTGGTGAAGAACCCGATGAGGCGGGCCAGTTCGGGGCGTTCCCGGCCGGAGACCGGTGTGCCGACGACGACTTCGTCCTGGCCGGCGTGTGCCCGCAGCAGTACCGCGAAGGCGGCGAGCAGGACGCTGTAGAGCGTGACGCCTTCGCTCCTGCCCAGCTCTTCGAGCCGCTGGACCGAGGCCGGCGGCAGTTCGAAGGTGAGCGCGGCGCCGCGGTAGCTCTGTACCGGTGGGCGGGTGTGATCGGTGGGCAGGTGCTGGGCGGGCAGGCCGGCCAGCCGGTCCGTCCAGTACGCCAGCAGCCGGTCGAGTTCGGGTCCGGCCAGCGTGCTGTGCTGCCACTCGGCGAAGTCGGCGTACTGCATGGGCGGGTCGGGCTCGCGGCATTCCTCGCCGGTGAGGGCGGCCCGGTAGTGGAGTTCGAGTTCCCTGCCGAGGGTGCCGACCGACGCGGCGTCGCAGGCGAGGTGGTGCACGGTGAGCAGCAGACGGTGCCGCTGTTCGCCCAGGCGCAGCAGGCGGGCGCGGATGACCCGGCCGGCCACCAGGTCGAACGGGGCGCCGGCTTCCTCGTCCGCGAGCCGCGGCGCCTCGTCCGGCGTCCGGCCGGGCGCGGTCAGGTCGGTGACCGGTATGGAGGCCGGGGCGGGCGGCAGGACCACCTGGTGGGGGGTGCCGCCGGTGGAGCGGAAGGCGGTCCGCAGGATCTCGTGGCGCCGCACGACCTCGGTCAGCGCCTGTTCGAGCGCGCCGTGGTCCAGCGGGCCGGTGATGTCGTAGCCGAGCGGGACGTTGTAGACCGAGCTGCCCGGCTGCAGTTGGTCGAGGAACCACAGGCGCTGTTGCGCGTACGACAGCGGAGCCGCGCCGTTCTCTTCCCCGGCTTCCGGTTCGATGACCGTGCTCACTGCTGCACCTCGGTTTCCTGCGTGTCGCGCAGGAGCGACTCGCCTTCCTCGTCACCGGGCCGGCCGGGCCCGGGCACCGGCCGCACGGCGGTGCGGCGGCTGCGCGGTGTGATCGGGGCGGGGCCTGTCGCCGCTCCTGTCGTGGCGGCGGTCACGGCGTCCGCCAGGCCGGCCACGGTGGGATGCTGGAGGAACGCGGAGATGGGGACCTGGACGCCGAAGGCCTCGTTGACCTGGGCCACCAGCCGGGCCGCCAGCAGGGAGTGGCCGCCGGCGCGGAAGAAGTCGTCCGTGCGCCCCACCGGCTGGTCGTGCAGCAGCGCAGAGGCGAGCCGGGCGACGCGTTCTTCCGTCGGTGTCCGCGGCGCCTGCCGGGTGCGGGGCCGGGCCGGGGTGCTCGGTGCCAGGGCGGCCAGCGCGTCGTGGTCCACCTTGCCGTGTTCGGTGAGCGGCAGGGCGGGGAGCAGCACGATCTTGTCCGGGACCATGTACACGGGCAGCCGGTCCCGCAGGAACGCCAGCAGCTTGTCCTCGGGAATGGTTTCGCCGCGGCCGTCGGTGCAGGCGTACGCCGTGAGCGAGGGTTCGGCTCCGGCCGTGGACGCGCGGGAGACGACGACGGCGTCCCGTACGTCCGGGTGTTCCCCGAGCGTTGCCGCCACTTCTCCGGGCTCGATCCGGAAGCCCCGGATCTTGACCTGTTCGTCCGCGCGGCCCAGGAATTCCAGCTCGCCGTCGGGGCGCCGGCGGACCAGGTCACCGGTGCGGTACAGGCGTGCGCCGGGCCGGGCGGTGAAGGGGTCGGCGAGGAAGCTCTGTTCGGTGAGCTCGGGGCGGTTGACGTAGCCGCGGGCCACCGCCGTGCCGCCGAGGTACAGCTCGCCGCGGACACCGATGGGCACGGGCTGTCCTTCGGCGTCCAGCACATGGGCGTCGACCCCGCTGATCGGCCTGCCGATGGGCGGGCGCGGTCCCGCCGGGGCGGGTGGGACGAGGCCCGCTGTCGCCACCACGGTGTTCTCCGTCGGCCCGTAGTGGTTGAACAGCCGGAACGGCAGGCCGTCGCAGGGCGCCGCCGGCAGCACGTCGCCGCCGGTCAGCAGTGCCCGCAGGGCGGTTTCGGCCGGCCACGGTTCGTCCAGTGCGGCCGCGGCGACGGGGGTGGGCAGGAACGCCGTGGTGATCTGCTGCTCGGCGAGCCAGCGCACCAGTTCCGCCGGCGCGGCCCGCAGGTGCGGCGGGACGACGTGCAAGGTGGCGCCGGCCGCGAGGGTGGGCCAGATCTCCCACGTGGACGCGTCGAAGCCGGGGCTGGCGAACAGTGTGGTGCGGTCCGCCGGACCGAGCGCGTACTCGGCTGTGTGCCAGGCGACCAGGTTCGAGAGCCCCCGGTGTTCCAGTGCGACGCCCTTGGGCCGGCCGGTGGACCCCGAGGTGTAGATGAGGTAGGCCAGCCGCTCCGGGGTGAGCTGGTCGGCGTGTACCGGCTCGGCGTCGGCGTCGGTGCCGGTGTCGGTGTCCAGGCCGAGGACGTGGAGGCCGTGCGCGGAGGCCGGCAGCTGCGGCCGTGTCCGGGGCGTGGTGAGGATCGTACGCGCGCCGGCGTCCTGCAGGATGAAGGCGACGCGCTCGGCCGGGTAGCCCGGGTCCATGGGCAGGTAGCATCCGCCGGCCATGAGCACCGCGAGTTCGCCGACGACGAGTTCGGGGGAGCGATCGGCGTACACCGCCACCGGTTCCTCGGCGGTGATACCGGAGGCGCGGAGCCGGCGGGCCAGTGCGCCCGCCCGCTGCCACAGCTGCCCGTAGCTCAGCTGCCCCTCGGGCCAGCGCACCGCGACGGCGTCCGGTCGCGTCCGCACCTGCTGTGCGATCAGCTCGGTCACCGGCCGGGTGCCGGCCACGGCGGGGCCGTGCGTCCAGCGGTCGAGCTGGGCCGCCTCCTCGTCCGGGAGCAGCCGCAGGGTGCCCACGCGCGTCTGCGGCCGGGCCACCGCGTCGGCGAGCAGGGTCAGGTAGTGCGTGACCATCCGTTCCATGGTGGCTTCGTCGAACAGGTCGGCCGAGTGCTCCCAGATCATGGCGAGGTCGTCGTCCTCGGGGCGGGGCGCTCGGCCCAGGCGCTGCTCGGCCCGCGGGATCACGATCACGTTGAGGTCGGCCTTGGCCGAGTTGTTCGAGCGTTCGGTGACCCTGCCGGAGAGCCCGCCGAAGTCGATGTCGGGCACCGCGGAGTCGTGGAAGCTGAACATGACCTGGAACAGCGGGGTGCGCGAGGGGTCGCGGACCGGGTCGATCGCGTCGATCACCGCGTCGACGGGGGTGTCCGACCAGGCCAGTGTCTCGGCGACGCTCTGGCGCACCTGCGCCAGCAAGTCGCTGAACGGCTGGTCGGCCGACACCTTGGTGCGCATGACCAGCGTGTTGACGAGCATGCCGAGCAACGGCTCCAGCTCGGGCACGTTCCGGTTGGCCGCGCCGGTCCCGACGAGCATGTCCCGCTGTCCGGTGTAGCGGTACAGCAGCGCGGCGAAGCCGGCGTACATGGTGGAGAACAGCGACACCCGGTTCTCGCGGCTGAAGGCGCGCAGCTGCCGGGCCAGTTCGGCGGGGATCCTGATCCGCGGCGCCCGGCCGCAGAAGGTCATCACCGGCGGCCGTGGCCGGTCGGCGGGCAGTTCCAGCGTGTGCGGGGCACCGGCCAGGCGGGCGGTCCAGTGGTCGACGTGCGCGCGCAGCACGTCGCCGCGCATCCAGTCCCGCTGCCAGATGGCGTAGTCCGCGTACTGGACGGCGAGTTCGGGCAGCGGCGAGGGCTGCCCGGCGGCGAAGGCCGGGTAGAGGGCTCGCAGCTCGGACAGGAACACCGACAGCGACCAGCCGTCGTGGACGAAGTGGTGTTCCACGTGGAGGAACGTGTTGTGCCCGTTGCCGTGGCGCAGCAGGACCCAGCGGGCCAGGGGCGGCTTGGTCAGGTCGAACGGCTCGCGCAGGTGCGCGGCGACGACCTCGTCGGCCTGTTCGGCCGGGACGTCGAGGACCCGCAGCGGCGCCTTGGCCTCGGCGAGCGGGCGCTGGTAGCCCACCCCGTCGACGGAGACGAAGGCGGTGCGCAGGATCTCGTGGCGGCGGACGATCTCGTCGAGCGCCGCGCGCAGGGCGTCGACGTCCACGTCGCCCCGCAAGGACACCGTGGCCTGGAAGTTGTAGGCCAGGTTGCCGGGCGAGAGCTGTTCGAAGAACCAGACCCTCTCCTGCGGCAGGGACAGCGGGACCGGCCGGTTCCGGTCGGCTCGGCGCACCGGCGGCGCGGTCGGCGCGATCGCCTGGGCGGCGGGTTCGGCGCCGTTGTCCTCGGTCGCGGCGGCCCGCTGGTCGATGACCGCCGCGAGGTCGGCGACGGTGGGCGCGCCGAACAGCTCGGGCACGCTCACCACGGTGTGCAGTTCCGCGGTGATACGGGCCGCGAGCCCCGCGACGAGCAGCGAGTTCCCGCCGAGGGCGAAGAAGTCGTCGTGGACGCCGACTTCTGTGCCACCCAGCAGCCCGGCCACGATCCTCGCCAGCGCGGCCTCGGTCGGGGTGCGGGGCGGGACCGCGGTGTCGGCCAGGCCGGCCGCCGTGCGGTCGGGGGCGGGCAGCGCGGCGCGGTCGACCTTGCCGTTGGGGGTCAGCGGCAGCGCGGGCAGCACGACGACCGCCGCCGGCACCATGTAGCCGGGCAGCCGGGCCGCGACGAACTCGACCAACTCGGTCGTGGGGACGCCGGTGACCGCGTAGGCGACCAGACGCGCGTCCGGGCGGCCGGAGTGTTCGACCACCACGAAGGCGTCCCGGACGCCGGGGTGCTGCTTGAGGACCGTGGCCACCTCGCCGGGTTCGATCCGGAACCCGCGGATCTTGGCCTGGTCGTCGTAGCGGCCGATGTACTCGAAGACCCCGTCGGGGCGGCGGCGGACCTTGTCGCCCGTGCGGTACATGCGCTGTCCGGGGACGCCGATATCGGGCACGAACGCCGCCGCGGTGCTCGCCGGGTCGTGCAGGTAACCGCGTGCCACGCACGCGCCGCCCAGGCACAGTTCGCCGACCTCGCCGTCGGGCACCGGGTCGAACCCGTCGAGCACGTAGCAGCGCACGCCGTCGACGGGCACGCCGATCGGCGGCGGCACGGGTCCCTTGGGCAGGACCTCGCAGGCCGTCACCTTCACCGTGGCTTCGGTCGGCCCGTAGAGGTTGATCACGGTGAACGGCAGCCCGTCGGGCACGCCGCGCTGCATCGCCGAGCCACCGGTGTGCAGGTACCGGAGCACCGTGTGCGCGGGCCAGGTCTCGTCGAGGACGGCCTCGGCCAGCGGGGTGGGCAGGAAGGTCACGGTGATCTGCTCGTCGGCCAGCCAGGCGGTGAGCGCGGACGGCGAGGTGCGCACCTCGGCGGGCGGCACCACCAGCGTGGCGCCGGCGGTCAGGGTGAACCAGATGTCCTGGACGGACACGTCGAATCCGGGGCTGGCCAGCAGGGTCGAGCGGTCCTGGGGCCGTGTGCCGTAGGTCTTGTGGTGCCAGTGCATCAAGTTGGCCAGACTCGCGTGGGTCACCGCGACGCCCTTGGGCCGGCCGGTGGAACCCGACGTGTAGATCACGTAGGCCAGTGCGTCGCCGTTCGGGCCGGGCGGCGCCGAGGCGGTCGCCGGGGAGGGGTCCCCGGTCAGATCGACCAGCAGGACGTCGTCGCCCAGCGGAGCCCCGCCGGACACCAGCGGCGCGGTGCTGAGGACCGCGACGGCGCCGGAGTCCTGGAGCAGTTGGCGGATCCGCGCGGACGGGTGGGCCGGGTCCAGCGGCAGGTAGGCCCCGCCCGCGAGCAGGACGGCCAGCTCGGCGACCACCAGTTCCGCCGACCGGTCGGCGTAGACGGCCACGACGCTGTCCTGGCCCACCCCTCGCCCGGTGAGCTCGGTCGCCAGAGCGGACGCGTGCGCGGCAAGGTTTCGGTAGGTGAGTCTCAGGTCACCGTCCTGCACCGCGACAGCATCCGGTGCCTCGGCCACCCGGGCGTGGAATTCATTGAGCACCATCTCGCACGTCATCCTTCACTGCTGAGAGTGGGTGGCTGAACGGCTTACCGGGCGGCCCGGCGCAGACTCAGCGGGCGCATGTCCGTCCAGGCCTCGTTGATGTGGGCCAGGCATTCCGCCTGGGAACCGCTGACGTCGCCGCTGCGCCAGCCGAGGGGCAGGTCGCGGTCGGCGGGCCAGATCGAGTACTGCTCCTCGTCGTTGAGTACGACCACGTAGGACCGGGTGTCGTCGTCCATGGGTTCCTCCGGTTCGGCGGGATACGGGGTGGCGTGCCGCTGGTCGTGCCCCCGCGGCCGCCCCGCCGGGCGACGAGACCGTGGACTCGGGCACGAGGGGCACGGCGGGCACGGCGGGTACGACGGGCACGTCGGGTACGGCGGCGCCCGCGCCGCGGCAGGCCGTCGAGACGGTCGTGCGCGCGGAGCATCACCACCGGATCCTCATCGCGTGAGGCCCGGGACCGGCCGGCCGCCTCGGCGCCGTCAGGGCAACCGGGCCGCTTTCGCACTCGGTGACCAGCGAGCACCGGATGCGCGCGGCCCCCGGGACACGGCCGTCGGCGACACGGCCTTTGGCGACACGGCCGTCGGCGAATTACCGCCCATGCGTTTCATTCCGACAGCATGGGTCGCATTGGTTCGCGCCGACAGAGCATGGCAATTACTCCGGTGGTCCGTTGAATCACGGTTTGGGCGGATACGAGGTGTCCGCCGGCCGGCGAAGCAGGCGCCGGTACCGCGCCACGCGTCGTATACCGCCCGGTTGCCCGTGCGCCGCCGCGCCGAACCGGGGGCGCGCGGGCGTGTCGGTGGACCTTGACCGTGCGCCGTCGCACGCCCCCCGTACGATGACCTCATGCGCACCACCGGACAGCACCCGCGGCGACCGCTCAGGCGGTATCGCGCGCTGTCCGTGCTGGCGGTGCTCATCGGGCTGCTGGGCATGCACGCCCTCGCGCCCGGCGGTGGCGCGGGGCACGCGGAACACGCCCACGCAACGCACACGACGGCCGCGCTCGGCGCCGTCGACGACTGCCCGGGCGGTGACGGCCACTGCGGCGGCCACCGGCTGCACCACGCCGACCCCGCCTGCGCCGCCGGCGCGCTGGACGGCGGACCGCGGCTGCCCGCCCCGGCCCCGGACCCGGTGACCGGCCCGGCACCGGCCCACCGTCCGCCCGCCGCGTGGGCCACCGCGCCGGACGGCGCCCGCGCCCCACCCGACCTGGCCGAACTCCAGCTCCTGCGGATCTAGAGGCCGCTTCGGCCGCGCCCGCCCCGCCGCCCGCGGGGACCGCGGCCGTACGCACGCGTGCCCGAAATCCCACCGCAACAACAGGAGTTCTCCCCATGACCACCCGTACCCTGACGCGCCGCGCCGCCCTCGCCACGGCCGCCGTGGCCTCCGCCCTCGTCCTGGCCGCCTGCGGCGGCAGCGGCGACGACCGCGACGACAACGGCACCGGCCACACCGGTCACGGCGCCCCCGCCACGCCGAGCGCCTCCGCCGGCTCCGCCGCCCCGGGCGCGTCGGCCGGCGCGCACAACGCCCAGGACGTCGCCTTCGCCAAGGGCATGATCCCGCACCACCAGCAGGCCCTGGAGATGGCGGAACTGGCCGTCGACCGCGCCTCCTCGAAGCGGGTCAAGGACCTCGCCGCGCGCATCGAGAAGGCGCAGGACCCGGAGATCCGCACCCTGACCGGCTGGCTGAAGGCCTGGGGCGAACAGGCGCCGACGGCCGGCATGGACCACTCCGGCCACACCGGGATGTCCGGGATGATGAGCGAGTCCGACATGGCCGCTCTGAAGAAGGCCACCGGCAAGGACTTCGACAAGCGGTTCCTGTCGCTGATGGTCGAGCACCACCAGGGCGCCGTCGAGATGGCCACCACCGAGAAGCACAAGGGCCGCTCCGGCGACGCCAAGGCCATGGCGGAGGCGATCATCACCGCGCAGGACGCCGAGATCAAGGAGATGAAGCAACTCCTCGGCGCGGAGTGACAGCGCGGCGGGGGCCGGTGTCGCCACCGGCCCCCGCCCGCCCGCTCCTCAGCCCAGCACCTTCTCCAGCGCGCCCAGCGCCGACCGCAGCTCCTCCGCCGTGATGGTCAGCGGCGGCGCCAGCCGGATCGTGGAGCCATGGGTGTCCTTGACCAGGACGCCCTCGCGCATCAGCCGCTCACTGATCGCCCGGCCGGTGCCGAGCGCCGGGTCGACGTCCACACCGGCCCACAGCCCCCGTGCCCGGAACCCGGTCACGCCCCTGCCGATCAGCTCGGTCAGCCCCTCCCGCAGGATCACCCCCAGCTCGGCCGCCCGGCGCTGGAACCCGCCCGTCTCCAGCAGCTCCACCACGGCCGTGCCGACCGCGGCGGCCAGCGGGTTGCCGCCGAACGTCGAACCGTGCTCCCCGGGACGCAGCACACCCAGCACCTCGCGCCGGGCCACCACCGCAGACACCGGTACGATGCCGCCGCCCAGCGCCTTGCCGAGCAGCAGCACGTCCGGCACCACGTTCTCGTGTTCGACGGCGAGGGTACGGCCGGTGCGGCCGAGGCCCGACTGGATCTCGTCGGCGACGAACAGGCAGCCCTTGCGGCGGGTCAGCTCGCGCACGCCCGTGAGATAGCCGTCGTCCGGCACGATCACGCCCGCCTCGCCCTGGATGGGCTCGATCAGCACCGCCGCCGTGGTGTCGTCGACCGCCGCCTCCAGCGCGGCCAGGTCGTTGTACGGCACGACCTTGAAGCCGGGCGTGAAGGGACCGAAGCCGGCGCGGGCCGTCTCGTCCGTGGAGAAGCCGACGATCGTCGTCGTACGGCCGTGGAAGTTCTCCGCCGCGACCACGATCGTCGCCCGGCCGTCGGGAACGCCCTTGACGTCGTAGGCCCACTTGCGGGCCACCTTGATGCCGCTCTCCACGGCCTCCGCGCCGGTGTTCATCGGCAGCACCATGTCCAGCCCGGTCAGCGCCGCGAGCCGCTCGGCGAAGTGGGCCAGCCGGTCGTTGTGGAAGGCGCGGGAGGTCAGGGTGAGCCGGTCGAGCTGGCGGTGGGCGGCCTCGACCAGCGCCGGGTGCCGGTGGCCGAAGTTCAGGGCCGAGTAGCCGGCCAGCATGTCGAGGTAGCGGTTGCCCTCGACGTCCTCCACCCAGCTGCCCTCGGCCCGGGCCACGACCACGGGCAGCGGGTGGTAATTGTGCGCGAGCACCGGCTCCTCCGCGCGGATCAGCTGCTCGGACGTACGGGGGCGTGCGGGTGCGGTCATCAGCGGATCTCCTGGGTGCAGCACTTGATGCCACCGCCGGCCTTGTGCAGCTCGGACAGGTCGACGGGGACGGGGACGTAGCCGTGATCGGCGAGGCGTGCGGCCAGCGCCGCGGCCTGGGGGGCGATGAAGACGTGCCGGCCGTCGCAGACGGAGTTCAGGCCGAAGGCCAGCGCGTCCTCGCGGGTGGCGAGCACCGCCCGCGGATACAGCCGCTGGAGCACCTCGCGGCTGCCCGGTGAGAAGGCCTGCGGGTAGTAGCAGACGTTCTCGTCGTCGAGCACGAACAGCGCCGTGTCCAGGTGGTAGAAGTACGGGTCCACCAGCCGCAGGCCGATCACCGGCCGGCCCAGGAACTCCTGGGCCTCCCGGTGCGCCTCGGGGGTGGTGCGGAACCCGGTGCCGGCGAGCACATACCGGCCCGTCCACACCAGGTCGCCCTCGCCCTCGGCCACCGACTCGGGCCGGTACACGTCGTAGCCGGCCGTCTTGAACCAGGTGTCGTAGTGCTCCGACTCCGGGCGCCGCTCGGGGGCGTGGAAGAGGGAGCCGAAGACCCGGCCGCCGACGACGAGGGCCGCGTTGGCGGCGAACACCATGTCCGGCAGGCCGGGGACCGGCTCGACGCGGTCGACGGTGTGGCCGTGATCCTCGTAGGCGCGGATCAGCGACCGCCACTGCTCCCGGGCCAGGCCCACGTCGACCGGCCGGCCGGGGTCCATCCAGGGGTTGATCGCGTACTGGACGGCGAAGTGTCCGGGTTCGCAGACAAGGAATCGCCGGGGACGCGGCACACGACGTTCGGTCACAGAGGGTTCCCTCCGCTTTCCTGTGTGTCACTGAGGGGGTGACACCACGGTAGGAAGGGAGGAAGACGGACGACAAGCGCGAAAGGCTGCGTAGATGCGCAGCATCGCTGCGTTCTCCTCGGGGCGCACGCACCATGCCTGCGCACGCCCCCGCTGCCCGGTCACTCCGGGGCCGCGTGGGAGGCGCCCGCCTCCGGGCTCTCGGGCAGCAGATGGGACAGCACCATCACACTGATCGTCTTGCGGATGAACGGCTCGGCGCGGATCCGCTCCAGCACCTCCTCGAAGTGCTCCACGTCCCGGGCCCGCACGTGCAGCAGCGCGTCGGCGCCGCCGGTCACCGTCATGGCCGCCGCGATCTCCGGGTGGTTGCGGACCACCTCCGCCAGCCGCCGGGGCGGGGCCGCGCCCTCGCAGTAGACCTCGACGTACGCCTCCGTGCGCCAGCCCAGCGCGGCCGGTCTGACCGTCGCCGTGAACCCGGTGATCACCCCGGTCTCCCGCAGCCGGTCCACCCGCCGCTTGACCGCCGTGGCGGACAGCCCGACATCCGCGCCGATCTCGGCGAAACTCGTACGGGCGTTCGCCATGAGCGCGGTGATGATCCGGCGGTCCAGCTCGTCGAACGCGGGTGTCCTGCTGTTCATGCGGGCACTGTAGCCAGCCCCCGCGCGCCGCGGCTCAGGACCGGGTGACGATCATGGCCAGGGTCAGCAGCCCCAGCACCACCCAGCCGAACCACAGCCAGCCGTTGCTGCCGAGCGCGACCGTGTAGGCGGTCACGAGGACCAGCCCCCCGGCCGTGAGAGCCCCCATCGCCTTGGTGGAGCCGTTCGTGGAACCGTTCGTGGAACCGGGCATCGCGGCACCTTCCTCGTGGTCCGTCTTCGACCATGGTGCCCCGGTCCCCGCCCGGCGGGACAGGGCGGGGATACGGCGACGGGCCGGAGCCCGGTCGGCTCCGGCCCGCGCGGGACACCCCGGCTCAGCCCTCGCGGGCGCTCAGCGAGGCCAGATAGGCGTTGTAGGCCTCCAGCTCCTTGTCGCCGTCCCGGTCGGCGGCCCGGTCCTTGCGCTTGGCCTGCCGCTGCTCGGAGCGGTACCACTGGAACAGCAGCGCGATCAGCACCAGCACCGACGGGATCTCGCTGAACGCCCAGGCGATGCCGCCGGCCGAGCTCTGGTCGGACAGCGCGTCGATGCCCAGCGAGGCCGGCGGGTGCTCGAAGGTCTCCACCATCGGCGTCGACGCCATCATCAGCGCGATACCGAAGAACGCGTGGAACGGCATGCCCGCGAACAGCTCCAGCATCCGCATCAGGTGGCCCGGCCGGTGCGGGCCGGGGTCCACACCGATGATCGGCCAGAAGAACACCACACCGACCGCGAGGAAGTGCACCATCATCGCGATGTGCCCGGTCTTCGAGCCCATCAGGAAGTCGAACAGCGGGGTGAAGTACAGGGCGTACAGGCTGGCGATGAACAGCGGGATGGTGAACGCCGGGTGGGTGATGACCCGCATGTACCGGCTGTGCAGCAGCATCAGCAGCAGCTCGCGCGGCCCCTTGCGGTCCTTGCCCGCGGCCGGCAGCGCGCGCAGCGCCAGGGTGACGGGGGCGCCGAGCAGGATCAGGATCGGCGACAGCATGCTGATCACCATGTGCTGCACCATGTGCACGCTGAACATGACCATGCCGTAGTCGTTCAGCTTGGTGCACATCACCAGCGCGATGGTGAGCACGCCGACGACGTACGACACCGTCCGCCCCACCGGCCACGCGTCCCCGCGCCGCCGCAGCCGCACCACACCCCATCCGTACAGGGCCAGTCCGGCCACACAGGCGACGAGAAAGAACGGGTCCGCCGACCACTCAAGCCCTCGCCCCAGCGTGAACGGCGGCAGATCCATCATCATGCCGTGCCCGCTGTGATCCATCCGCCGGCTCCTGTTTCGTGGGGGTTGTGCGAGTTGTCCGCCCCCAAGAGTAGAACCGCCCCCGGTCCCGACGGCGACCGGGGGCGGGTTGTTCTCCCGTGAACTACAGCACGCGTTCCTGCCGGACTACAGCACGCACTCCGCCTCGGCGTACCGCTGCGCGGGAACCGTCTTCAGGGTCTCCACGGCGTCGGCCAACGGCACCATGACGATGTCGGTCCCGCGCAGCGCGGTCATCGCGCCGAACTGCCCCCGGTGCACCGCCTCCACCGCGTGCCATCCGAACCGCGTGGCCAGCACCCTGTCGTACGCCGTGGGCGTCCCGCCCCGCTGCACATGCCCGAGGATCACCGGCCGGGCCTCCTTGCCGAGCCGCTGCTCCAGCTCGACCGACAGCTGCCGGGCGATGCCCGCGAAGCGCTCGTGGCCGTAGACGTCCTTGCCGCCCTCGTCGAAGTCCATGGTGCCGGGGCGAGGCTTGGCGCCCTCCGCGGCGACCACGATGGCGAACCGCTTGCCCGCCGCGAACCGCTCGCCGACCTTCCGTGCCAACTCCTCGATGTCGAAGGGCCGTTCGGGCACGACGACGGCGTGGGCGCCGGCCGCCATGCCGGAGTGCAGCGCGATCCAGCCGGTGTGCCGGCCCATGACCTCCACGATGAGCACCCGCTGGTGGGACTCGGCGGTGGTCTTCAGCCGGTCCAGGGCCTCGGTCGCCACGGTCACCGCGGTGTCGAAGCCGAAGGTGACATCGGTGACCGCGATGTCGTTGTCGATGGTCTTGGGCACACCCACGATGGGCAGACCGTTGTCCGACAGCAGCCGGGCCGCCTTCAGGGTGCCCTCACCGCCGATCGGGATGATCGCGTCCAGGCCCAGTTCCGCGACATGGCCCCGGGCCCGCTCCACCCCGTCCCGCAGCTGCTCCGGGCGGACCCGGGAGGAGCCGAGGATGGTGCCGCCGCGGGCCAGGATGCCGGCCACGGCGTCCAGGTCGAGCTTGCGGTAGTCGCACTCCAGGAGGCCCTTCCAGCCGTCCCGGAAACCGATGACCTCGTCGCCGTGGTCGGCGACGGCACGGTGCACGACGGACCGGATGACGGCATTCAGGCCGGGGCAGTCGCCGCCGGACGTGAGGACACCAATACGCATAGCCCGAATTACCTTCTCAACGTGGGCCGGGTGACCGGACCACGTTGTCCGGCGGATTCCCGGCCACCCTACCGGCGCGAGGGGGTGACTCCGTAGCGGGCGTCCGCCTGCTGGACGCGCCCGCACATGTGAGCGGACGAGCCGTCAGGCGGGCCCGCCGGGAGTCTGCCGGGCCACGCTGAAATCCCGTTGACGGGACGGTTACGGGGGCTGCCGTCCAGCCCCTTTTCAGCCGGTCGCGCGGGTCGCCGGGCGGCCGGGTTACGCGGGCTGCTGGGCCGACGCGATGCGCTCGTTGCGCAGCGCCTCGTACCAGCGGTCGTCGATCGGCGGCAGCGCGTTGACGTCCAGCGCCAGCTTCAGCAGCAGGTCGGCGATGAGCGGGTTGCGGGCGAGGACCGGCCCGTGCATGTACGTGCCGAACACGGTCCCGTTGTACGCGCCCTCCGTGCCGTCCCCGGTGCCGTTGCCCTTGCCGATCTGCACCCGGGCGAACGGGCGGGCGGTGGGGCCGAGGTGGGTGACGCCCTGGTGGTTCTCGAAGCCGGTCAGCTGGGGCAGCCCGAGCTGCGGGTCGATGTCCGCGAGGACGTCGCCGACGCACCGCTCGCCCTCGCCGCGCACCGACACCACGTCGAGCAGGCCGAGGCCCGGCTCGCGCTGGCCGAGGTCGTTGATGAACTCGTGGCCGAGGATCTGGTAGCCGGCGCACACCGAGAACACGATCGCGCCGTTCTCCACCGCGCGGTGCAGATGCCCGTCCCGGCGCAGCCGCTCGGCCGCGAGCCGCTGCGGGCGGTCCTCGCCGCCGCCGATCAGATAGATGTCGCCGGAGGTCGGGATCGGCTGGTCGCTGCGCACGTCGAGCCGGGCCACGTCCAGGCCGCGCTGCCGGGCCCGGCGCTCCACGACGAGGGCGTTGCCCTGGTCGCCGTAGGTGCTCAGCAGGTCCGGGTAGATCCACACCAGCCGCAGTTGGTTGTCGCTCATGAGGTGATCGCCCTTCGAAGATCAGTTGCCGACACGGCGGCGCAGGTCCTGGAACGCGGTGTAGTTCGCGATGACCTCGATCCGGCCCGGCGGGCACATCTGCACGGCCTGGTCGAGGTTGTCGCAGACCTGGAAGTGCTGGTTCGCGACCTCCAGACGGACGGCGAGGTCCAGCTTCCGGTCACCGATGACGAAAATCGGGTGGCCGGTCAGCCGGGTGTAGTCGACGTCCCACAGCCAGGAGGTGTCGGTGCCGTCGGCCCCGCGCGCGTTCACGGACAGGATCACCGGCGCCGGCGGCGGGTCGATCAGGGAGAACGTCTCCAGCCAGCCGGCCGGGTTCTTGGCCAGCAGCAGCCTGAGGTCGCGGTTCTGGAACTGCACCACGTCGTACCGGCCGGCCACCGCCTGCACCTGGTACATCCGCTCCAGCGCGACCTGCGGCGGCACCCCGAAGACGGCGGCGACGGCGGCGGAGGACGTGGCGTTGGCCTTGTTGGCGCGGCCCGGCAGCTGGAGGTGGATCGGCCAGGCGGACCCGTGCGGGTCCAGCACGTGGTCGCCGGACAGCGCCCAGGTCGGCGTGGGCCGGCGGAAGCCGCACTCGCCGCAGAACCAGTCGTCGCCGGGGCGCTGCATCACACCGCCGCACGACGGGCAGGACCAGGCGTCGTCCTTCCACATCTGGCCGGCCGCGACCCAGACCACGTTCGGGGAGGAGGACGCGGCCCACACCACCAGCGGGTCGTCGCAGTTGGCGACGATGACCGCCTTGGAGCCGGCCAGGCCCTCGCGCCAGTTCTCGGCGAGCATCCGGGTCTCGGCCGCGCGGTCCAGCTGGTCCCGGGAGAGGTTCAGCAGGGCGATGCACTTGGGGTCGGTGTCCCGGGCCACCCCGGCCAGGTACTTCTCGTCGACCTCGATGACGCCGAACTTCGCGTCCGAGCCGCCCGCGAGCGCGGAGGTGATGCCGGCCGGCATGTTGGCGCCGAGCGCGTTCGACACCACCGGGCCCGCGGCGCGCAGCGCCTCGGCGATGAGCCGGGTGGTCGTGGTCTTGCCGTTGGTCGCCGACACCAGGACGACGTCCAGGTTCTGGGCGAGCCGTGCGAGCAGGTCGGGGTCGAGCTTCAGCGCGACCCGGCCACCGATCACCGACCCGCTGCCGCGCCCCGCGGCGCGCGATGCCGCAGCGACCGCCTTACCCGCGGTCACGGCCAGCTTGGCCCGCGGCGTGAGCGGGTCCGAGTTGCCTGCCATCAGTTCTCGATCCTCCTTGCGTACGCGCCGCGCCTGGGGCCATCCGGCAGCGTGGTGGGACCCTCAGCCTATCGAGATCCGTTCACACACCCGAATTCCGGCCCACGCCTTCGCGCGGCGGGCATGAGCTGAAGGAACCGTACCCTTGCCGCCATGCGACACGGTTCCATTCCGGGCGCCCGCGGGCGCGTCCGGCCTCTCACCCTGCTCGGCGACGCGGCGCTGCGCGAGCCCTGCCGGGACGTCACCGACTTCGGCCCCGCCCTCGCGGCCCTCGTGGAGGACCTGTTCGCCACGATGTACGCGGCGCGCGGCGTCGGGCTGGCGGCGAACCAAGTGGGCGTGCCCCTGCGGGTGTTCGTCTACGACTGCCCCGACGACGAGGACGTGCGGCACCTGGGTCATGTGGTGAACCCGCGGCTGGTGGAGGCGGACGGTGTGGTGATCCGGGGCCCGGAGGGCTGTCTGTCGCTGCCGGGTCTGGAGGCGGGCACCGAGCGCTACGACCACGCGGTGGTCGAGGGCCGGACGGTGACCGGGGAGCCGGTCACCGTGCACGGCACCGGTTTCTTCGCCCGGTGTCTGCAGCACGAGTGCGACCACCTGGAGGGAGGGATCTACGCCGACCGTCTGACGGGGTGGCGTCACCGCAGGCTGATGCGGCAGATCTCCCGCGCCTCCTGGCACCGGGGGAGCGGTACGGCCCGCTAGCGCGGCGGGCGGGCGCGGCCGGGTGCCGGAATTCGGGTGAGGCCGGGTGCCGGAATGCGGGAGCGGGCGGGGGACGCGACCCGGGGGCGGCCGGGGGTCGGAATCCGGGTGCGGCCGGGGGGACGGAATCCGGGGGCGGCCGGGGTCAGAATCCGGGGCCGCCCAGCCGGTCCCCGGCGGCGGCCAGCCGTCCCCACAGCAGATCGGCGAGGGAGCGCACCAGGTCGGCCCGGGAGCAGGGACGTTCCCCCAGCCACCAGTCGCCGGCCGCGTGCATCATCCCGACGATCCCGTGGCCCCACACCCGGGCCAGTTGCCGGCTGTCCGGTCCGAGGTCCACCCGCTCCTCGATGACCTGGGCCAGTTCCTCGCCCATCCGCCGCAGCAGCGGCACCGAGTGCTTGCCGACGTCGAAGCCCTGCTCCCCGCCGGCGCTGCCCTCGGCCGGGTGCATCAGGAACCGGTAGACCTGGGGGCGCGCCTCGATCGCGGCCAGGTAGGTGTCCAGGGTGGACTCGACCCGCTCGCGCCGGCCGGCCGGCGCGTCCAGCGCCGCCCGCAGCGAGGCCAGCAGGGCGTCGGTGTGCCGCTTGGCCAAGGCCGCGTAAAGACCGCCTTTGTCGCCGAAGTGCCGGTACAGGATCGGTTTGGTGATCCCCGCCTCCGCCGCGATCGCGTTCATCGACGCCTGCGGGCCGTCGCGCAGCACCACCCGGTCGGCGGCCTCCAGCAGCTCGCGCCGTCGGCGCTCGGCGGACCGCTGCTGCTCGGTCCGCTGTGTGGTGTCCATGTGCTCTCCCCACCCGTGCTGATTCGGTGACGCCTGCGCAAACTAACACTGACGGCGCCCCCGGCATCGAACGGGAGCCCGAGGCGGTGGGGCGGTTGACATTCCTACCGGCCGGTAACAGACTCTCGTTACCGTTGGTAACATCGCACCGCCGCTGGAGGGGACATGGCCGAGTTCACCATGGAGCTGAACGACGAGCAGAAGGAGGTCCGGGACTGGCTCCATGGCTTCGCCGCGGACGTGATCCGCCCGGCGGCGGCCGAGTGGGACGAACGCGAGGAGACGCCCTGGCCCGTCATCCAGGAGGCCGCGAAGGTCGGCATCTACTCCCTCGACTTCTACGCGCAGCAGTACTTCGACCCCACCGGCCTCGGCATCCCGATGACGATGGAGGAGCTGTTCTGGGGGGACGCGGGCATCGCCCTGTCCATCGTGGGCACCGGCCTGGCCGCCGTGGGCGTCCTCGCCAACGGCACCGACGAGCAGATCGGCACCTGGATCCCGCAGATGTACGGCGACCAGAACGACGTCAAGGTCGCCGCGTTCTGTTCCTCCGAACCCGACGCCGGCTCCGACGTGGCCTCCATGCGCACCCGTGCCGTCTACGACGAGGCCAAGGACGAGTGGGTGATCAACGGCACGAAGACCTGGGCGACCAACGGCGGCATCGCCAACGTTCACGTGGTCGTCGCCGTCGTCGACCCCGAGCTGGGCTCCAAGGGCCACGCCTCCTTCATCGTCCCGCCGGGCACGCCCGGCCTGTCCCAGGGGCAGAAGTTCAAGAAGCACGGCATCCGCGCCTCGCACACCGCCGAGGTCGTCCTGGACGACGTCCGGGTGCCCGGCTCCTGCCTGCTCGGCGGCAAGGAGAAGCTGGACGAGCGGCTGGCCCGGGCCCGGGAGAAGGCGAAGGCGGCGGGTGGCGAGCGCGTGAAGAACGCGGCGATGGCCACCTTCGAGGCGTCCCGGCCGGCCGTCGGCGCCATGGCCGTGGGCACCGCACGGGCCGCCTACGAGGTCGCCCTCGACTACGCCAGGACCCGCGAGCAGTTCGGGCGGCCGATCATCGACAACCAGGGCGTGGCCTTCCAGCTCGCGGACATGCGCACCCGGATCGACGCGGCGCGGCTGCTGGTGTGGCGGGCCTCCTGGATGGCGGTCAACGGCAAGCCGTTCACCGCCGCCGAGGGCTCCATGTCCAAGCTGTTCGCCAGCGAGACCGCGAAGAAGGTGACCGCGCAGGCCGTCCAGATCCTGGGCGGCAACGGGTACACGCGGGAGTACCCGGTGGAGCGGATGCACCGGGACGCCGCGATCTACACCATCTTCGAGGGGACGAGCGAGATCCAGCGGCTGGTCATCGCCCGGACGCTGTCGGGGATGCCGATCCGCTAGTACTCCAGTCAGAAATCGTTGCCTGAGCTGGTCCTTCTTCGGTAGTGGCGGTGGCGGGTGATCGCTTGGTGTTGTCTGCGCCAGAGGGACCAGTTCAGGGCGTGGACGACTGCTCCGAGGCGGGGTGTCGGGCGGGGCAGGAGAGTGTCCAGGAGTCTGCGGACCTCTGCCACCGTGAAGCGGATGGTG
>NZ_BAAASM010000044.1:0-53206 GCF_039532885.1 Streptomyces nogalater
TAAGCCTCACAGCGCCGATGGTACTGCAGGGGGGACCCTGTGGGAGAGTAGGACGCCGCCGAACTCCTTTTGAAGCTCCGGCTCTTGGGCACTGCCCAGGAGCCGGAGCTTTTTTGCGTTGAGGTAAAGTCAGTGAGCATCATTGGCTCGTTTCGCACAGGAGGCCCCCGGGTGGAGGTCCAGGAGACCCGTGTCCAAACGGACCGGGTCCTCACCATCCCCAACATCCTCAGCATGGCGCGGCTCGTCGGCGTACCCCTGTTCCTGTGGTTGATCCTCAGGCCGGAGTTCGGCGGCCCGAAGAGCGATGGGTGGGCCCTCCTCGTGCTGGCGTTCAGCGGGGTCAGCGACTATCTCGACGGCAAGCTCGCCCGGCGCTGGAATCAGATCAGCAGCCTCGGCCGGCTCCTCGACCCCGCCGCCGACCGCCTGTACGTGCTTTCCACGCTCCTGGGGCTCACCTGGCGGGAGATCCTGCCCCTGTGGCTGACCGCGCTGTTGCTGGCGCGAGAACTGGTTCTGCTGGTCATGGTGGGCATCCTCCGCCGGCACGGGTATCCGCCGCCCCAGGTGAACTTCCTCGGGAAGGCCGCCACGTTCAACTTGATGTACGCCTTCCCGCTCCTGCTGCTCAGTGACGGAAGTGGTTGGATCTCGTCACTCGCCGCTATTTTCGGATGGGCTTTCGCCGGATGGGGTACAACCCTGTATTGGTGGGCAGGAGTGCTCTACGTGGTACAGGTCCGCCGATTGGTTCGAGCGGACACCATGGCCGATTGAGCTCGGCGATTGTCCAGACATAACGCCTCGATGGCCCGCGGTGTAAAAGTGCGGGACAATCTGGACGGGTGAAGTCGGCTAGACCGTCGTCTCTTGGAGGAGGACGCTTCCGACATGAAGGCCGTCGTGATGGCCGGGGGCGAAGGCACACGCCTGCGCCCCATGACCTCTAGCATGCCCAAGCCGCTCCTGCCCGTGGCGAATCGCCCGATCATGGAGCATGTGCTACGGCTGCTCAAAAGGCACGGGCTCACCGAGACCGTCGTCACCGTGCAGTTCCTGGCATCGCTCGTAAAGAACTACTTCGGTGACGGCGAAGAGCTCGGCATGGAGCTCACCTATGCCAATGAGGAGAAGCCACTCGGTACCGCCGGAAGCGTCAAGAACGCCGAGGAGGCGTTGAAGGACGACGCCTTCCTTGTCATCTCCGGCGATGCCCTGACCGACTTCGACCTCACCGAGCTGATCAACTTCCACAAGGAGAAGGGCGCGCTGGTCACGGTCTGTCTGACCCGCGTGCCCAATCCCCTGGAGTTCGGCATCACCATCGTCGACGAGGAAGGCAAGGTCGAACGCTTCCTGGAGAAGCCGACCTGGGGACAGGTCTTCTCCGACACCGTGAACACGGGCATCTACGTCATGGAGCCCGAGGTCTTCGACTACGTCGATCCGGACGTACCCGTCGACTGGTCCGGTGACGTCTTCCCGCAGCTGATGAAGGAAGGCAAGCCGATCTACGGCTATGTCGCCGAGGGCTACTGGGAGGACGTCGGCACGCACGAGAGCTATGTGAAGGCCCAGGCCGACGTCCTCGAAGGCAAGGTCGACGTCGACATCGACGGCTTCGAGATCTCCCCCGGCGTGTGGGTGGCCGAGGGCGCAGATGTGCACCCCGACGCCGTACTGCGCGGGCCGCTGTACATCGGCGACTACGCGAAGGTCGAGGCCGGCGCGGAGATCCGCGAGCACACCGTGGTCGGCTCCAACGTCGTCGTCAAAAGCGGGGCCTTCCTGCACAAGGCCGTCGTGCACGACAACGTCTACATCGGGCAGCACAGCAATCTGCGTGGCTGTGTCGTCGGCAAGAACACCGACATCATGCGTGCCGCCCGGATCGAGGACGGCGCGGTCATCGGTGACGAGTGCCTGATCGGCGAGGAGTCGATCGTCCAGGGCAACGTCCGGGTGTACCCGTTCAAGACCATCGAGGCCGGCGCCTTCGTCAACACCTCGGTGATCTGGGAGTCACGCGGTCAGGCGCATCTGTTCGGCGCCCGCGGCGTCTCCGGCATCCTGAACGTGGAGATCACACCGGAGCTGGCGGTACGGCTCGCCGGTGCCTACGCGACGACCCTGAAGAAGGGCTCGACGGTCACCACGGCCCGCGACCACTCCCGCGGTGCCCGGGCGCTCAAGCGTGCGGTGATCTCCGCGCTCCAGGCCAGCGCCATCGACGTACGCGACCTGGAGAACGTGCCGCTGCCCGTGGCCCGGCAGCAGACCGCGCGGGGCAGCGCCGGCGGCATCATGATCCGCACCTCGCCCGGTGTCCCCGACTCCGTGGACATCATGTTCTTCGACGGGCAGGGCGGGGACCTCTCGCAGGGCGGCCAGCGCAAGCTCGACCGGGTGTTCGCGCGTCAGGAGTACCGGCGGGCGTTCCCGGGCGAGATCGGCGACCTGCACTTCCCGGCGAGCGTCTTCGACTCGTACACCGGGTCGCTGCTGCGCAACGTCGACACGACCGGGATAGCCGAGTCGGGGCTCAAGGTCGTCGTGGACGCCTCCAACGGCAGCGCCGGGCTGGTACTGCCCAGCCTGCTCGGCAAGCTCGGGGTGGACTCGCTGACCATCAACCCCGGTCTGGACGAGTCCCGGCCCACCGAGACGGCCGAGATGCGGCGCAAGGGGCTGGTGCGGCTCGGGGAGATAGTGGCGTCCTCGGGTGCCGCGTTCGGTGTGCGGTTCGACCCCGTCGGCGAGCGGCTGTCGCTCGTGGACGAGAAGGGCCGGATCATCGAGGACGACCGGGCGCTGCTGGTGATGCTGGACCTGGTGGCCGCCGAGCGGCGCAGCGGACGGGTGGCGCTCCCGGTCACCACGACCCGGATCGCCGAGCAGGTGGCCGCCTACCACGGCACCCAGGTCGAGTGGACCACCACGTCGCCGGACGACCTCACGCGCGTCGGGCGCGAAGAGGGCACCATCTTCGGCGGCGATGGCAAGGGCGGGTTCATCGTCCCCGAGTTCAGCGGCGTGTACGACGGCACCGCGGCCTTCGTACGGCTCATCGGGCTGGTGGCGCGCACGCAGCTCACGCTGAGCCAGATCGACGCCCGGATCCCGCGAGCGCACGTCCTCAAGCGCGATCTGGCGACGCCGTGGGCCGTCAAGGGCCTGGTGATGCGGCGCGTGGTCGAGGCCGCCGGGGACCGCTTCGTCGACACGACCGACGGTGTGCGGGTGGTGGAGACCGACGGGCGCTGGGTGATGGTGCTGCCCGACCCGGCCGAGGCGGTCACCCATCTGTGGGCGGAGGGCCCCGACGACGCCTCCGCGCAGGCCCTGCTGGACGAGTGGTCGGCCGTCGTGGACAGCGCCGGCCGGTGATCACGCACAGGCCCGGGGGCGTCGGCACGGCGTCCCCGGGCGGTACCGGACGGCTCGGGACGGAGTAAGGTCCCGCACGCGCGCGTGCCGGACAAGTGTCCCTCAAGGGGGCCTGTCCGGCACGCCGGTGGGGCCGTTCGGAGGTACTGCTCGCGACGTGCGACGATGTGCGGCATGCCGCAGCAACCCCCCGTTCGGAGCAGCCTCACGCGGCCGCAGCGCCCGGACGCCTCCATGTCGTTGATCACCAACGTCATGGACCACAGCCTCGACGACGGATACGCCGAGGCCGCCGCCCGGCGGAAGTCCGCGGGCGAGGGCGGTCTGCCGAAGACCCTGCGCGCCAAACTGGGCCTGGCCGCCGGGCTGGTCCTCGCGGCGCTGGTGGTGACCGTGGGCGCGGCCCAGGCGCGGGTGACGGCGCCCGTGGTGGCCAAGGAGCGCCAGGAGCTGATCGACCGCGTCGACAGCGAGACCGCGGACGCCGACCGGTTGGAGAGCACCGTCGACAAGCTGCGCGACGACGTCGACGCGCGCCGTCGGGCGGCCCTGAAGTCGAGCGGCGGCAGCGCCGAGGCGGACCTGGTGGGCCTGTTGTCGGGTGCCACCGCGGTGCACGGCCCCGGCGTCAGACTCGTCGTGAACGACGCCAAGGAGGCCGCCGGCGGCGGGGACGGCGGCAACCCCCGCGAGACGTCGGGCTTCTCCGACACCGGCCGGGTCCGGGACCGGGACATGCAGCGTGTGGTCAACGGACTGTGGGCGTCCGGGGCCGAGGCGGTCTCCGTCAACGGGCAGCGGCTGACCGCCCTGTCCGCGATCAGGGCCGCGGGTGACGCGATACTGGTCGACAACAGGCCGCTGGTACCGCCGTATACGGTGCTGGCGGTGGGGGACGGGCAGAGGTTGAGCACCAGGTTCCAGAACAGCGCCGACGGCCTGTACCTGCACGCCCTGGAGGAGAACTACGGGATCCGCGCCACCATCTCGACGGAGGGCGAGGTCCGGTTGCCCGCCGCTCCCAGTGTGATCGTACGTACAGCACAGCCGAAGTCCGAGAAAACCGGGAAGGGCACATCGTGATCGCCGTACTGGGCCTCGTCGTGGGAGTCGTGGCCGGCCTGTTGGTCCGGCCCGAGGTTCCGGCGGTCGTCGAGCCGTATCTGCCGATCGCCGTCGTCGCCGCGCTGGACGCCGTCTTCGGCGGTCTGCGGGCGATGCTGGACGGCATCTTCGACGACAAGGTCTTCGTGGTGTCGTTCCTGTCGAACGTGGTCGTCGCCGCCCTCATCGTGTTCCTGGGCGACAAGTTGGGCGTGGGCGCGCAGCTGTCCACGGGCGTGGTGGTCGTCCTGGGCATCCGGATCTTCTCCAACGCCGCGGCGATCCGACGGCACGTGTTCCGGGCGTGACCTCCATGAGCGACCAGAACGGCCAGAGCGGCCTGAACGAGCGGAACGACCGGAACGGGCGGAACGCCCACGGTGAGCCGGACGACCGGCCCGGGAACCGGCTGCGCAGGGAGCTGCCGGCCGAGGTGCCGGCGCCCGCGCCCGGCCGGCCGGCCGAGGAGCGGCCCCCGCAGTCGCTGACGGGGCGGCAGCGGCTCGTCAAGGGCCTGTGGCCGCCGCGGTTCACCCGGGCGCAACTCATCGTCGCCGTGCTGCTGTTCGGCCTCGGCTTCGGCCTGGCCGTGCAGGTGGCGTCGAACAGCGACACCGACAGCGCGCTGCGCGGCGCACGCCAGGAAGATCTTGTACGCATCCTCGATGAACTGGATTCGCGTACACAGCGTCTTGAGGACGAGAAGCAGGGACTCGAAAAGCAGCGTCAGGAACTGCAGAGCAGCTCCGACCAGGCCGCGGAGGCGCGCAGACAGACCGCCGAGAAGGCGAGGCAACTCGGCATCCTTGCGGGCACCGTGGCGGCACAGGGTCCCGGCATCACCATGACGATCGAGGACACGAAGGGGACGGTCAAGGCGGACATGCTGCTCGACGCGATCCAGGAGTTGCGCGCGGCCGGCGCGGAGGCGATCCAGGTCAACGGGGTCCGGGTGGTCGCCGGAACCTATTTCGCCGACTCCGACAGGAGTGTGAGCGTCGACGGGAACAAGATCAACGCACCGTATCGTTTCAGGGTCATCGGCAAGCCGCAGGACTTGGAGCCGGCGCTGAACATCCCTGGAGGCGTGGTGCAGACTCTGGAGAAAGAGCAGGCCACGGTGACCGTCGAGCGGTCGGACAAGATCGTCGTGGACGCCTTGCGGCGGGCGGAGCGGCCTGACTACGCTCGGTCGTCCTCCCAGTGAACCGGCGGCGCATGGGGGCTGTCGGGCAGGGGCAAGAGGTTGCGGGGGGTCGGCGCACCGAAGGGGTGGTGCGTGGTGGAAACTGTCTGGTGGTTACGGACGTTGTGAGAATGTCCGGCTCGGCCGGTGTAGGCAATCAGGGTTCGTCCTGCCCCACGGGCGGGTCTGTTTCGGTCAAGGGGAATCGCCCGTGAAGTTGTTTGCGAAGTTGTTCGGCAAGAGCGCGCGAGAGGGCAGCGACAACGCGACCGCTCGCCATCGCGCACAGCCTGACGCGGAGGGCCAGCGCCCGCTGTTCCGGGACCAGGTCGCTGGTCCGGGTGGTGACATTCAGGGAGGTCAGGGCGCGGCGTCAGTTGACCCTGCCCAGTCCGGCGGCATAGGTTTCGGGCAACCGTCAACCTCAGGTACGGGTGGAGGGTTCGCCTCCGGCCCGTACGCGTCCAATGCCCCGGCGGGGCAGCCGCGGCAGGAGGATCCGTCGATGTCGGTCCTGGTGTGTACGAGGTGCGGTAACCGCAATCCGGAGAACGCGCGGTTCTGTTCCCACTGCGGGGCGCCGCTGCGTCCCGGGCTGACGCCGGAGCGGGCCTCCGAGACGACGTCCACGATCTCGATCTCGGGGCTGGAGGCCTACGACTCCGAGGCGACCGGCCAGACGCCGTTGCCTATGCTCTCCCCGGAGGCACAGGCCGCGGTGGACGCGCTGCCGCCGGGTTCGGCGCTGCTCGTCGTGCGCCGGGGCCCGAACTCGGGCAGCCGCTTCCTGCTGGACGGTGACCTGACCACGGCCGGCCGGCACCCGCAGAGCGACATCTTCCTGGACGACGTGACGGTCTCCCGGCGGCACGTGGAGTTCCGGCGCTCCCCGGACGGCTCCTTCACGGTGGCCGACGTGGGCAGCCTGAACGGCACGTACGTCAACCGCGAGCGCATCGATCAGGTCGCCCTGTCGAACGGTGACGAGGTGCAGATCGGCAAGTACCGGCTGGTGTTCTACGCGAGCCGGCAGGGCTACTGACCCGCCCCCGGACGGTGTCCGGGGGAACCCCAGAGGGAAGGTCCATGCTTCAAACACCGAGCGGCGGTGCCGGAAGCGGTACCGCCGCCAGGGACAGTGGGCTGATGAGCATCGGCACGGTGCTGAACGTGCTGCGCGACGAGTTCCCCGAAGTCACCATCTCCAAGATCCGCTTCCTGGAGTCGGAGGGGCTCGTCGAGCCGCGGCGGACCCCGTCGGGGTACCGCAAGTTCAGCGCCGGGGATGTCGAGCGCCTCGGCCACATCCTGCGGATGCAGCGGGACCACTATCTGCCGCTCAAGGTGATCCGGGAGCACTTGGACGCCATGGAGCGGGGCGAGGCCGTCCCATTGCCCCTGGTCGGGCGCCAGCGCACCGCGCAGGACGCCGCGGCGGCCGTGGAGGGCCCCACGGTGGCCAGGGTGGGCCGGGCCGAGCTGCTGGCCGCGGCGGACATCGACGAGGGCGAGCTGAAGGAGTGGGAGTCCTACGGGCTCATCGCTCCGCTGGAGGACGGGGCGTACGACGCCGAGGCCGTCACGGTGGCCGCGCTGGTGGCCGAGCTGGGCCGGTTCGGGATCGAGCCGCGCCACCTGCGGGTGATGAAGGCCGCCGCGGACCGTGAGGCGGGCCTGGTCGACCAGATCGTGGCCCCGCTCAAGCGTCACCGGAACCCGCAGACCAGGGCGCACGCCGAGGCGCGTACGAAGGAGCTGGCGGACCTCACGATGAAGCTGCACGCGGCCTTGGTGAAGACCGCTCTCGGTGTGCGGATCCCGTGAAACAAGGGGGTCTCGGGCGGCCGGATCGGGCACCTGTTCCCGGCCCGACTACCCAAACGTCCCGGGCACGGCCTAGGGTTGCTGTGTGAACGAGCTCGATGTCGTAGGTGTCCGGGTCGAAATGCCCTCCAACCAACCGATCGTGCTCCTGCGCGAAGTGGGGGGCGACCGTTATCTCCCCATCTGGATCGGGCCGGGGGAGGCGACGGCGATCGCCTTCGCCCAGCAGGGCATGGCCCCCGCGCGACCGCTGACCCACGACCTGTTCAAGGACGTGCTGGAGGCCGTCGGCCAGGAGCTGACCGAGGTGCGCATCACCGATCTGCGAGAAGGCGTCTTCTACGCGGAGCTGGTGTTCGCCAGTGGGGTCGAGGTCAGCGCCCGCCCCTCCGATGCCATAGCGCTGGCTCTGCGCACCGGTACGCCGATCTTCGGCAGTGACACGGTGCTGGACGACGCGGGCATCGCCATTCCGGACGAGCAGGAGGACGAGGTGGAGAAGTTCCGGGAGTTCCTCGACCAGATCTCCCCCGAGGACTTCGGCACCAGCAGCCAGTGAGCGCTCCGCCCGGCCCGCCGGACCAGGTGCTTTGCCCGGCGAGGTCGGCGGATGCGCACGGTCGGCGTCCTGGCACCTGCCTGTGGCAGTGAGAGCGTCCTACGGCTCGCCGCGAGCGCATTCGGCTAGCCTTTCCCCGCGGTGGGACACGGGAAACCACTCCTAGGGTGATTATCACTCGGCGTGCCGAGTGTGGCGATCGTTGACGCACCCCTGGTGACTGCCTACCGTCGAGAAGGCAGGTCAAGGACGGAGGTCGGCGTGAGAACCAGCGGCGACGGTACGGTCGGGGGTGCCCCGGGACGCGCTTTCGGGGAGAGCGGTCCGTACCCGCCCCCGAGTTCGCGGCTGCGTTCAGGCGGGGGACATGCCCATCCCGGCGGCGCGGTGGAGCACGCTCCGCAGCTGCCGACGGCGGTGCCGAACGGCGGAGGGGTGGCGTCCATGACGTCCGAGCAGATCGGCTACCGCGGGCCCACGGCCTGCGCTGCCGCCGGCATCACCTACCGGCAGCTGGACTACTGGGCCCGTACCGGTCTGGTCGAGCCCAGCGTGCGGCCCGCCTACGGGTCGGGCACCCAGCGGCTGTACAGCTTCCGGGACGTCGTCGTCCTGAAGATCGTGAAGCGTTTTCTGGACACGGGCGTATCGCTGCAGAACATCCGCACAGCCGTGCAGCACCTCCGGGAACGCGGTTTCCGCGACCTGGAGCGGATGACCCTGATGAGTGACGGCGCCACCGTGTACGAGTGCTCCTCGCCGGACGAGGTGCACGCGCTGCTCCAGGGCGGTCAGGGCATCTTCGGAATCGCCGTCGGCGTGGTGTGGCGGGATGTGGAAAGCGCTCTCTCCCAGCTGCACGGCGAGCGCGTCGACACCGGCGAGACGCTGGTCGGGCACAACCCGGCGGACGAGTTGGCGCGGCGCCGCAACCGGGCGGTCTGACGCTGCCGCGTCCGGGCGGTCCGGCGCATCGCGCTGAGGCGGTCCGGCGTGTCGAACTCAAAGGCGGTCCGGCGTGTCGAGCTCATAGGCGGTCCGGTATGACGCTTACGGCCGGTCCGAACCGGCCGGTTCCGCCGACGGGCGCACCCGGCTCGACCGCATTGTCAGTGCCGTGGTGCAGCATCGGAGATGTGAGAAACACGCCCACGATCCTGCATCTCGACATGGATGCCTTCTTCGCCTCGGTGGAGCAGGCGTCCAAGCCGAGCCTGCGCGGGAAGGCGGTCGTCGTGGGCGGGCTCGGACCGCGCGGTGTGGTGGCCACCGCGTCGTACGAGGCACGGGTGTTCGGGGTCCACTCGGCGATGCCCATGGCCCAGGCGCGCCGGCTGGCACCCAACGCCGCCTATCTGGTGCCGCGCTTCACCCTGTACCGGACGATCAGCGAGCAGGTGATGGCGCTGCTGCGGGAGCTGTCGCCGCTGGTGGAGCCGCTGAGCCTGGACGAGGCGTTCGTGGACCTGGAGGCCGGGGGAACGGCGTGGGACGAGGAGTCGGCGCGCCGGGCCGGGCAGAAGCTGCGGGCGGACATCCGCGCGGTCACCGGGCTCACCGGCTCGGTGGGGCTCGCCGCCTCCAAGATGCTCGCGAAGATCGCCTCCGAGCAGGCCAAGCCGGACGGGCTGGTGCTGATCGAGCCGGGTACCGAGCGGGACATGCTGGCGCCCATGCCGGTGCGTACGCTGCCGGGGGTCGGGCCGGCCACCGGGGACCATCTGCGCAGGGCCGGGATCACCACGGTGCAGGAACTGGCGGAGGCCGGCGAGGACGAACTGGTCCGGCTGCTCGGCAAGGCACACGGGCAGGCGCTGTACGCGATGGCGCACGCCCGGGACGAGCGGCCGGTGGTGGCCGAGCGGGAAGCCAAGTCGGTGTCGGTGGAGGACACCTACGACGTGGACATCCACGACCGGCTGCGGGTCGGCCTGGAGGTGCAGCGGCTGGCCGACCGGTGTGTGCGGCGGCTGCGCGGGGCCGGGCTGTCCGGGCGGACCATCGTGCTCAAGGTGCGGCGGTACGACTTCTCGACCCTGACCCGCTCGGAGACGCTCAGAGGACCCACGGACGATCCCGTCGTCATCCGCGAGGCGGCGGCGCGGCTGCTGGACTCCGTGGACACCACCGGCGGGGTGCGGCTGCTCGGGGTCGGGGTCTCCGGGCTCGCCGACTACACCCAGGAGGACCTGTTCGCGCAGGCCATGCCGGTGCCCGTGGTGGAGGAGCCGGAGGAGACCGCCGTCGCCGTCGAGGCGGAGCGGCCGGAGCCCGTCGAACGGCAGTGGCGGGCCGGGCAGGATGTGCGGCACGCCGAGTACGGGCCCGGCTGGGTGCAGGGGAGCGGGCTGGGGAGAGTGACGGTGCGGTTCGAGACGCCTCAGTCCGGGCCGGGGCGTGTGCGGACGTTCTTTGCCGACGATCCTGCGCTGGAGTCGGCGGATCCGTTGCCGTTGGTCGGGGATCACTTTTCCCACCCACTCGCCCGTCCCGGTACGCCGAAAGACGACCGCCACGGGGCTCCGCCCCGGACCCCGGAGGGGTCCGACCCCCGGGCGGAGCCGCCCGTCCCGGAGGAAACCCGCCCCCGGGTGGAGCCGCCGGTCCCGGAGGGATCCCAAGCCGAGGAGGGGCCTCCCGCCCTGGAGGAGCCACCCGCCCCGGAAGGGCCCCGCGCCCTGGCGGAGTCCCCTGTGGAGGAGTCGTCCGTCCTGGAGGGATCCCACGTTGCGGAAGAGAGCCGTGCCTGGGGTGGGGGCCGCGCGCCGGAAGCGGCCGGCGCCTGAAACGCGGTCCGGGTTGCGGAAGAGATCCTCGCCTGGGGAGGGGGTCGTGCTCCGGGGCATGGCCGAGGGCGGGGGAGGTTCGCGCTTGGCGTGGGCCTGTGTGCTGGAAGTGGTCGGTGCCTGAAACGCGGTCCGGGTGGGGAAGAGGGGCACGCTCAGGCGGTGGACCGTGCTTCGGAGATGGCCGAAGGCGGGGGGGTGCGTGTGTATCGGAAGCGGCCGGCGCTTGGAACGTGGCCCGGCTTACGGAAGGGGCTCCCACCCAGGGAGGGGCCCCGGGCTGGGGGCGGGCCTCGTTCGGGTCGGGGCCTGGGGGCGGCATGGGGATGGGCCTTGGAGGGTGGCCGCGGCCGGGGGCCGGGGGCCGGGGTGGCCGTGGTTGGGACAGGGGCAGGACTATGTCGCGGGCGGGGAGACGTGCTGGGGGAGGGGGAGGGCGGGTCAGGTTTCTTCCGAGCCTGCCAGTCTGCCGAAGTCGTGGTCCGGGAGCGGGGGAGGGGAGGCCGCGTCGAGGCCGTAGTGGTGGTAGAGCTGGAGTTCCTGCTCGGGGGAGAGGTGGCGGCCCACGCCGAAGTCGGGGGCGTCCTTGATCAGGGCGCGGTCGAAGGGGACGCGCAGCGTGCCGTCGACGAGTTCGCTGGGCCCCAGGGGCACCAAGACGTCCCGGGAGAACAGGCCGGTGCGTACGGCCGCCCACTCGGGCACGCCGGTCGCGTCGTCCAGGTACACCTCGTCGATCGTGCCGATCTTGGCGCCCTCGCGGTCGAACGCCTTGCGGCCGATCAGGCTGCGCGGATCGATGTCGGTCTGCACGGTCCCTCTCCCTCCACGTGGTCGCAACTCATCCGTAAGCACTACGAAAGAGCACATTGGGGGAGGCGGCCACTTGAAGGCTGCCCCATTGACCCCGCTGGTAGGCTGACAGCGGCTGCTGACCCCGCGCGGGAGAGTCCTCCGACCCACCTCGGAGGCGCCGAAGGAGCAACTCCTCCCCGGAATCTCTCAGGCTCACGTACCGCACGGACGAGGTCACTCTGGAAAGCAGGGCGGGCGTCGACGGCTCCCGCCCTCACCGACGGTGAAAGCCGGTGCCCGCGGGCGTCCGGTGAAGCTCTCAGGTGCAGATGACAGAGGGGGAGGCCGTCGGGGTACCCGCGCCGGGGTGCCCCTCGCAGGTCGCGTCAGACCAGGAGGCCTCCGCAATGACCGCCCATCGCATTCCGCTCTCCGAACTCGAAGCGGGCACCCCGTTCGAGCAGCGCCACATCGGGCCCGACCAGGAGGCGCGGGCCAAGATGCTCGCGCAGGTCGGGTACGGCTCGCTGGACGAGCTGACCGCCGCCGCGGTCCCGGATGTGATCAAGAACGCCGACTCCCTGGACCTGCCGGGCGCCCGCACCGAGGCCGAGGTGCTCGCCGAACTGCGTTCGCTCGCCGACCGCAACCAGGTCCTGCGCTCCATGATCGGCCTGGGCTACCACGGCACCTTCACCCCGCCCGTCATCCTGCGCAACGTCATGGAGAACCCCGCCTGGTACACGGCCTACACGCCGTACCAGCCGGAGATCTCCCAGGGCCGTCTGGAGGCCCTGCTGAACTTCCAGACGATGGTCGCCGAGCTGACCGGGCTGCCCACCTCCGGCGCCTCCCTGCTGGACGAGGGCACGGCCGCCGCCGAGGCGATGGCCCTGTCCCGGCGCATGGGCAAGAACAAGAAGGGCCTGTTCCTGGTCGACGCGGACGCGCTGCCGCAGACCATCGCCGTGATCGAGACCCGTGCCGAGCCGACCGGCGTGGAGGTCGTCGTCGCCGACCTGTCCGCCGGCATCCCCGCGGAGATCGCCGAGCGCGAGATCAACGGTGTGCTGATCCAGTACCCGGGCGCCTCCGGTGCCGTACGGGACCTCAAGCCCGTCATCGACCAGGCGCACGAGTTGGGCGCCCTGGTGACCGTGGCCGCCGACCTGCTCGCCCTGACCCTGCTGACCTCGCCGGGTGAGCTGGGCGCGGACATCGCCGTAGGCACCACCCAGCGCTTCGGCGTGCCCATGGGCTTCGGCGGCCCGCACGCCGGCTACATGGCCGTACACGAGAAGTTCGCGCGCAGCCTGCCCGGCCGCCTGGTCGGCGTCTCCGTCGACGTCGACGGCCACAAGGCCTACCGGCTCGCGCTGCAGACCCGTGAGCAGCACATCCGCCGGGAGAAGGCCACCAGCAACATCTGTACCGCGCAGGTGCTGCTCGCCGTGATGGCCGGCATGTACGCCGTCTACCACGGTCCCGAGGGGCTGCAGACCATCGCGCGGCGTACGCACCGCTACGCCACCCTCCTCGCCGAGGGCCTGAAGGCCGCCGGTGTCGAGGTCGTCCACGGCGCGTTCTTCGACACGGTCACCGCGCGCGTGCCGGGCAAGGCCGCCGCGATCGTCGCCGCCGCCCGGGACAAGGGCGTCAACCTGCGGCTGGTCGACGCCGACCACGTCTCCGTGGCCTGTGACGAGACCACCGACCGGGCCGGGCTGGACGCCGTCTGGTCCGCCTTCGGCGTCGAGGCCGACATCGAGGCGCTGGACGCGACCGCCGAGGACACCCTGCCCGAGGCGCTGCTGCGCACCGACGCCTACCTCACCCACCCGGTCTTCCACCAGCACCGCTCCGAGACCGCCATGCTGCGTTACCTGCGCAGGCTGGCCGACCGCGACTACGCGCTCGACCGCGGCATGATCCCGCTGGGCTCCTGCACCATGAAGCTCAACGCGACCACGGAGATGGAGCCGGTCACCTGGCCCGAGTTCGGGCAGCTGCACCCCTTCGCGCCCGCCGAGCAGGCGCAGGGCTACCTCACCCTCATCCGTGAGCTGGAGGACCGGCTCGCGGAGGTCACCGGCTACGACAAGGTCTCCCTCCAGCCGAACGCCGGCTCCCAGGGCGAGCTGGCCGGTCTGCTCGCCGTCCGCGGCTACCACCGCGCCAACGGCGACGAGCAGCGCACCGTCTGCCTGATCCCGTCCTCCGCGCACGGCACCAACGCCGCCAGCGCCGTGATGGCCGGCATGAAGGTCGTCGTCGTCAAGACCGCCGAGGACGGCGAGATCGACGTCGAGGACCTGCGCGCCAAGATCGAGCAGTACCGTGACGAGCTGGCGGTGCTGATGATCACCTACCCGTCCACGCACGGTGTGTTCGAGGAGCACGTCGCCGACATCTGCGCCCGGGTTCACGAGGCCGGCGGCCAGGTGTACGTCGACGGAGCCAACCTCAACGCGCTCGTCGGCCTCGCCAAGCCGGGCCACTTCGGCGGTGACGTCTCGCACCTGAACCTGCACAAGACCTTCTGCATCCCGCACGGCGGCGGCGGTCCGGGTGTCGGTCCGGTCGCGGTCCGGTCGCACCTCGCGCCGTACCTGCCGAACCACCCGCTCCAGCCGGAGGCCGGTCCGGAGACGGGCGTGGGCCCGATCTCGGCGGCCCCGTGGGGCAGCGCCGGCATCCTGCCCATCTCCTGGGCGTACGTCCGGCTGATGGGCGGCGAGGGCCTGAAGCGGGCCACCCAGGTGGCCGTGCTGTCGGCGAACTACATCGCCAAGCGCCTGGAGCCGCACTACCCGGTGCTCTACACCGGCCCCGGCGGCCTGGTCGCGCACGAGTGCATCATCGACCTGCGCCCGATCACCAAGGCGACCGGCGTGAGCGTGGACGACGTCGCCAAGCGCCTGATCGACTACGGCTTCCACGCGCCGACCATGTCCTTCCCGGTGGCCGGCACGCTGATGATCGAGCCGACCGAGTCGGAGGACCTCACCGAGCTGGACCGTTTCTGCGACGCGATGATCGCCATCCGCGCGGAGATCGAGAAGGTCGGCTCGGGCGAGTGGCCCGCGGAGGACAACCCGCTGCGGAACGCCCCGCACACCGCGGCGGCGCTGGGCGGCGAATGGGCGCACGCCTACAGCCGTGAGGAGGCCGTCTTCCCGGCCGGTGTCTCCGCCGCCGACAAGTACTGGCCGCCGGTGCGCCGCATCGACCAGGCCTACGGCGACCGCAACCTGGTGTGCTCCTGCCCGCCGCTGGACGCCTACGAGGACTGAGCGAACCCGCTCCCGAAAGGCCCCGCCCGGAACCCGGGCGGGGCCTTCTGCGCTGCTACGGTGCCGCCAGCGAGACCTCGGTCGCCTTGATCAGGGCGATGACCTCGGAGCCCGCGAAGAGGCCGAGGTCGGCGACCGCGTCCCTGGTGATGACGGCGGTGAGCTCACCGGCGGCCGTGGCGATCCTCACGGAGGCCATGACCTCGCCCGGGCGGACCTCGGTGACGGTGCCGGGGAACCGGTTGCGGATGGACAGCCCCTCGGCCTGGCGGGCGGCGACGGCGACCTCGGTGGACTTCACCAGGGCGTGCACGGGCCGGCCGGGGGCGAGGGAGAGCTGCTCGGCGGCCTCCCGGGTGATGGCGGCCAGCAGGGGCGGGCCGCCGTCCAGCCGGACCTTGACGGTCGCCATCACCCGGCCTGCGTGGACCTCGGTGACGGTGCCGGGCAACTGGTTGCGGATGCTCAGGGTCATGGGCACCCACGGTAGGACGCGGGCCCGGTCAAGCCGGGTATGCGTGGGTCTGCGTCGCTTTCACCGTCGCCCAGACCGGTGTACCGGGGCGCAGGTCCAGCTCGGCGGCGGCCACCGTCGTCAGATCCGCGGCGAGCGGCAGTTCGCCGGTGAGGTCGGCGCGGATCCGGTCGCCGTGCGTCTCCAGGCCGGCGACCTCGCAGCGCCACAGGGTGCGGGCGCTCGCTCCGGAGGGCCGGTCCCGGAACAGGGTCACGGCGGAGGGCGGGAACGCCACGAAGGCCGGCCCGGACAGCTCCTCCGTCGTCGTGATCGCGGGCCCGGCGTCGAGCCGTACGGTGTGCCCCGCGGCCCGCCCCCGGTAGAGGTTGAGGCCGACGAGCCGGGCGATGTAGTCCGTGCGCGGGTGCCGGGCGATGTCGGCCGGGGTGCCCTGCTGCACGACCCTGCCGTGCTCCACGACCACCAGCCGGTCCGCGAGCACCATGGCGTCCAGCGGGTCGTGGGTGACCAGGACGGAGACGGCCTCGAACTCCGCCAGATGGCGGCGGAGTCCGGCGCGGACCTCCAGCCGGGTGCGGGCGTCCAGGGCCGCCAGCGGCTCGTCCAGGAGCAGCAGGCGGGGGCGGGTGGCGAGGGCGCGGGCGAGGGCCACGCGCTGGGCCTGGCCGCCGGACAGACGGCGTGGCTTGGTGGCCGCGTGGCCGGCGAGGCCCATGCGGTCCAGCCAGGCCGCCGCCAGGGCGCGGGCCTCGGTCTTGCCCGTGCCCTGGCAGCGGGGGCCGAAGGCGACGTTGTCGAGGGCGGAGAGATGGGGGAAGAGCAGGTAGTCCTGGAAGACGACGCCGACCGGGCGGGACTCGGGGGGCGTGTTCTGCAGGGGGGTGCCGTCCAGGCGCAGGTGGCCGTCCGTCAGGGGGGTGAGGCCGGCGAGGGCGCGCAGGGCGGTGGTCTTGCCGGCGCCGTTGGGGCCGAGCAGGGCCACGACCTCGCCGGGGGCGGCCGTCAGGGTGATGTCCAGGCGGAAGCCGGGGCGGTCGACCACGAGGTGGGCGTCGAGGCCGTGGGCGGGGGACGGGAGGGGCTGACCCTGCCGGCCTTCGGCCGGACCAGGGTTCCCACCGGCACCACCCGTGCGGCTTTCGTCGTCGGCTGCGGGTGGCCCCGGCGGGGGCGGAGCGCCGTCGGCGGCCGCGGGTGGGGGTGGAGTGGCGGCCCCGTCGGCGGTGGCGGTGGGGTGGTCCGGGGTGGTGGCCGTGCGGGGCGTTGAGGTGGTGTGTGTGGGGGTTGTCGAGGGGTGGTCCGAGGTGGTGGTTCGGTCGGTGGGCGTGGGTGGCGTGGGTGAGGGGGTGGTGTCCTTGGGGGCTCGGTTGTCGGAGCGGGGGTCGGTGTGGGTCATGGGGTTGTCATCCAGCGGTCCCTGAGGGCTGCGAGGACCGCGATCGACACGGTGAGCAGCACGAGGCTGAGGGCGATGGCGGCCTCCGGGTCGTTCTGGAGGGCGAGGTAGACCGAGAGGGGCATGGTCTGGGTGCGGCCGGGGAAGTTGCCCGCGAAAGTGATCGTCGCGCCGAACTCGCCGAGCGCACGCGCCCACGCCAGCACCGCGCCGGCCGCGATGCCGGGCGCGATCAGCGGCAGCGTGACCCGGCGGAACGCGGTGAAGCGGGACGCGCCGAGCGTGGTGGCCGCCTCCTCGTAGCGCGGGTCGGCGGCGCGCAGGGTGCCCTCGACGCTGATCACCAGGAACGGCATCGCCACGAACGCCTCCGCGATCACGACCCCGGTGGTGGTGAACGGCAGGGTGATCCCGAACGACGCGTCCAGCCACTGCCCGATGACACCGTTGCGGCCCAGGGCCAGCAGCAGCGCCACACCGCCGACGACCGGCGGCAGCACCAGCGGCAGGGTGACCAGGGCGCGTACCAGGCCACGGCCGGGGAAGTCCGTACGGGCCAGCAGCCAGGCCAGCGGCACGCCCAGGACGAGGCTCACGGCGGTCGCCGCGGTGGCACTGATCAGCGACAGCTGGAGCGCCTGCCACACTTCGCCGCTGCCGAGCTGCTCCGGCAGGGTGCGCCAGGGCGCGCGGACGAGCAGCGCGAGCAGCGGCAGCAGCAGGAACGCCAGCGCCAGCAGGCCCGGCAGCAACAGAGGCAACGGCACCCCGCGCCGGCTCCCCGTACCGGCACGGCGGCGCCGCGGCCGGCCCGTGCGGGGGCTGGCCACGGCGCCGGGCTTGTCGAGAGGGGTCACGGCTTCAGGAACCCGGCCTCGCCCAGCACCTTCTGGCCCTCGGCGGACCGTACGAGGGCGATGAACGCCCGGGCGGCCTCGGCGTTCCCCCCGTTCTTCAGCACGGCGATCGGGTAGTCGTTGACGGCGCCGGCGGACTCGGGGAACTCCACGCCCTGCACCTTGCCCTGCGTGGCCTTCACATCGGTCTTGTAGACGACCGCGGCGTCCGCCTCGTCCAGTCGCACCTTGTTCAGGGCGCTCTTGACGTCCTGCTCGTAGGAGACCGGGGTGAGCTCGATCCCGGCGGCGTCCAGGGCCTTTCGCGCGGCGGCGCCACAGGGCACGGCCTTGTCGCACAGGACGACCTTCAGCCCGGACTTGGTGAGGTCCTTCAGGGAGGACACCTTGGCGGGGTTGCCCGGCCGGGTGGCGATCTCCAGCTGGTTGCGCGCGAAGGTGACCGGCGTGCCCGCCGTGTCTCCCCGGTCCGTCACGGTCTTCATCGTCCTGGGGCTGGCGGCGGCGAAGACATCGGCCGGGGCGCCGCCGGTGATGCTCGCGGCGAGGGTGTCGCTGCCGCTGAAGTTGAAGCTGACCTTCGTGCCGGGGTGCCGGTGCTCGAACTCCTTGCCGAGGGTCGTGAAGCTCTCCTTCAGGGAGGCGGCGGCGAACACGGTCACCGTGCCGGACAGCTTCGCGGAAGCCGACGCGTCCGAGGAGCCGGACGCCTTGGTGTCCGCCTCGCCGGACGAGTCCGACGCGGCGGAGCAGGCGCTCAGGGCCAGTACGGCGGCGGCTCCCGCACCGGCCAGTCGCAGCATCCGCCGGGTCCGGCGCACGGAACGGGTCATCACGGATCGACTCCTCGGTTCTTGGACAACGGTCGCGCCCTGACACGCCCGCTGATCGGCCGTGCGGCGATGATACTGCCGCATCTGCGAGGTGGAAGTCTCCTGTCGCATCGCATGAGCCGGAAGTCCGAGGCTTGTAGCTTGCATGTGCGTTCGCACGGTGTCGGCGGCGGACGGCCTGGCAGCGGCCGTCGGCGACGCACCGGTCAGACGCGGTCGATGTGTACGTTCGTCGACTTCACGCGGGCGGTGGCCTCCATGCCGACCTCCAGGCCCAGTTCCTCCACGGCCTCCCGGGTCAGCAGCGAGACGAGCCGGTGCGGGCCGGCCTGGATCTCCACCTGGGCGGCGACATCGCCGAGCTTGATCGCGGTGACGATGCCGGGGAAGGCGTTGCGGACCGAGGTGTACGGGGTCTCCTCCTCGCCGCCGTCACCCTTGGCGAGTTCGACGGAGAACGCGGCGAGATCCCTGCCGTCGATGAGCCGGCGTCCGGACTCGTCGCGGTGGGTGGCCACCCGGCCGGCGTCGGCCCAGCGGCGGGCGGTGTCGGGGCTGACGCCGAGCAGCCGCGCGGCCTGGCCGATCGTGTAGGACTGCATGCCGGTCACGATAGGGCCACCGCTGGGGAACATGGTTACGGGGCCGGCCGTGGCCGGTGGTCCGGCTCAGCCGGTGTGGACCCGCGGTCGGCGCTCCGGGTCCGGTTCCGCCTCGCGCAGCACCTCGCGGGTCACCGGGGCGACCTCGCCCTGGCCGAAGAGGAAGAAACGGAGGAAATTGGCGAACGGACTGCCCTCGGTCCACTCGAAGTAGATGTGCGGGGTGCGGCCCGTGGCGTCCCGGACGTGCAGCAGCAGCGCGGCGAGGGCGTTCGGGATGGAGGCGGACTCCAGCGTCAGCACCCGGTAGCGGCCGTGCAGCACCTCGCCGCGCACGGTCAGCCCCGCCTCGAACTCGGACGGGTCGGTGACCGTGACCTCGACGAAGACGAAGTCCTCCTGCTCCGGAATGTCGTTGTCGGCCCTGATCTGCTCGGCCTTGTCCCGGTACTCGACCTGGTCCCGCAGCCCCGGCTTGTTGGCGATGAAACGGATCCGCCGGTGGGCCATGTCCCGGACGAACCGTTCCGCCATCGGATCGAGCGTCACATGGGTCACCCGCAGCTCGAAGGCGCGGGCCAGCCGGGACAGCAGCGATATCAGCATGATCCCGACGATGAAGCAGGCGCCGATCTTCACGCCGTCCGGCCGCTCGACGACGTTCACCACGGTCGTGTAGAGGAACACCGCCGAGATCGCCCCGAACGCGAGGGTCCAGCCGCGCTGGCCCGCCTTGCGTGCGGCGATGGTCACCGCGATCGCGGCCGAGCTGATCAGCACCAGCACGCCGGTGGCGTAGGCGCCGCCCTGCTTGTCGACGTCGGCGTCGAAGATCCATGTCACCAGGAAGGCGACCAGGGTGAAGATGACGACCATCGGGCGTACCGCCCGGGCCCAGTGCGGGGCCATGCCGTAGCGGGGCAGATACCGCGGCATCAGGTTGAGCAGGCCGGCCATGGCGGAGGCGCCCGCGAACCACAGGATGGCGATGGTCGAGACGTCGTACAGCGTGCCGAAGGCGTTGCCGAGATACTCGTGCGCGAGGTAGGCGAGCGCGCGGCCGTTGGCGTCGCCGCCCGGCTTGAACTCCCGCTCCGGGATGAGCAGCGTCGTGATGAAGCTGGTGGTGATCAGAAAGCAGCTCATCACCAGCGCGGCGGTGGTCAGCAGCTTCTTGGTGTCCCTGATCCGGCCGGCCGGCCGTTCGTCGGTGTCGCCCGGGTCGCCCTGGACGTGCGGCATGACGGCGACGCCGGTCTCGAAGCCGGACAGGCCGAGGGCGAGTTTCGGGAAGACGACCAGCGCCACGCCGATCATCACGAAGACGTTGCCGTGCTCGGTGGTCAGGGCGCCGCTCCAGTCGGTGATCACATGTCCGGCGGTGACGACATGCCACAGGCCGGTGATCACGACGACGAGGTTGAGGACGAGGTAGACGCCGACCAGGGCGACCGCGACGCCGATCGCCTCCAGGAAGCCCTTGAGGAACACCGCGCCGAGCAGCGCCACCAGCAACAGGGTGATCAGCATCTGCTTGTCGTGCAGGGCCTCCGTCAGATGCGGGTTCTCCACGAGGTGGGTGGAGGCGTCCGCGGCCGAGAGCGTGATGGTGATCAGGAAGTCGGTCGCCGCGAAACCCAGCAGGGTCAGGACGAACAGCTTGCCCTTCCAGAAGGAGAGCAGCCGCTCCAGCATCGCGATGGACCCCTCGCCGCGCGGGCTCTCCTCGGCCACGCGCCGGTAGACCGGCAGCGCGCCGGCCAGGGTGACGACGACCAGCACGACGGTCGCCACCGGGGACAGCAGCCCGGCCGCCAGGGCCGCGATGCCGGGCTGGTAACCGAGGGTGGAGAAGTAGTCGACACCGGTCAGGCACATCACCCGCCACCAGCGCTGGCCCTTGTGGGCGGGCTCCGGCTCGGCGTGCGGTCCCGGATGCTGTTTGGCCAGGTCGGACAGGCCTTCCAGCATCCAGGCGCGCAGGCGGCCGGTACTGGGAGGGCGTTCGGTCGTGGCCATCGGTGCTCCTGACGTGCGGCGGCTCTTTCCGGCCATCACCCGGACGGCGGCACCAGCGTAAGCAGAGAGTGACGTTCGGGCCTGTGGATCGGCGGGCCGACGGCGTCAAGCTTGCGTTAAGAATGGACCGGGAGTGCGGGGGCCGCGCGAAGAACGGGAGGCCGGGGCCGGTGCTCCGCGCCGGCGCCGAGCGGGTGTCCACGGTGGCGGGGCCGCCGGGTGACGACGGGTGACGACGGTGACGGCGACCGAGCGTCATGGCATACGGGTGCGGGGCGGGGCTGCTCGCCGGCTGGGGAGGAACGCCGCGGGTCATGGCCCGGGACGCGTGGACGCTTGCCCGCTGGGTGAGGCCCCCGGGTGGCCGCCGGGCGCCAGCGTCATGGCGTGCGGCACCCGGACCATCGCAGGGAGCGCGGGCGGGCCGCCGGGCCTGCGTGACCGGGGCGGCCGAAGGGTTCCGGGCTTACGGCGGCGGAGGCCGATGGTTTCCGGATTTACGGTGGCGGAGGCCGACGGTCGCCGGGCCGACGGTGTCCAAGGCCGAGGGCAGCCTGGTCTTCGGTGCCGGTGCCCGGGGCCGCTCTTCGCGCCGCTCTTCGCACCGCCCCGGGAGTCGCTGCTCGCTACTCCATGCCCGACGCGCGGAACACGCTCAGGGCGGTTTCGCGGTTCACGCGGCGGGCGAGGAGGTGCAGGGCGGTCGTGCCGGTCAGCAGGATGCCGGCCGTCTCGGCGCGGCGGGCACCCTCGTCGAGCCGGTACCACAGGTCCGGGTTGCGGACCAGCACATCGGGGTCGATCTCGACCCGGTTGCCCAGGGCGTCGCGCAGCACCAGCCGTCGGCTGACGCCGTCCAGCGGGCGTACCGCGATCAGCAGATCGGTGCGGACCCGGCGGGTGCGGCCCAGGCGGCGGCAGGCCAGCCAGCCCTGGCCGGCCGACACGCGCGCCGGGTACAGGACGAGGAGCAGCAGCAGGGCCGCCAGCAGCCACAGGGCACCGCGCCACCAGGTCAGCGAGCCGGCCGCGCCGTCCAGACACAGCAGCAGCCCGAGCAGCGCGGTGGCGTAGCGGACCGCGCCGCGTACCTCCCCGGCCCAGGCGCGGTCGTACGCCGCGGCCGCGGTGCCGGACGGGTGCCGGCCGGTCGCCTGGGGGCGGGTGTCGTCGCGGTGCTCCATGGGGAAAACGGTAGACCCGCCGGCGGCCCGGGACGTCCCCCGTTGACGACGCCCTGACGCGGGGGCGGCCGTTCTTGAAACGCGACCGTATCGCCCGGATCCGGCGCGACCCGGCACGGGACTCGTCCGACAGGCGGCGCGGCGGCCCATCGTAGGGCCGTGACACCGCTCAGGGAGCCGCTGACCCCGCCCCCCGGGTCACCGCCGAGGGCTCGTGACCGGGCATCGCTCGACCGTTCCGTACGGCCACCGGCACCACGGGTACCACTGGCACGGGCGTCCGGCCAGCCGGACCGATCGTACCGACGACGGCGGGGCACCTTCGAGGAGTGCCCCCGCATGCGTCGGGGCCGGTGCGCACGGGTGTGTGCGGCCGGCCCCTGTAGTGCTGTGCCGTGCTCAGGCGGCGGTCATCACCTGCTCCGCGTCCAGCGGGCGGTGCGGGGCGATGATGCGGCCGTCGGGCAGCAGCTCACCGGTGTCCTCGAAGAGCAGGACGCCGTTGCACAGCAGGCTCCACCCCTGCTCCGGGTGGTGCGCCACGAGGCGGGCGGACTCCCGGTCGGCGGATTCGGCTGGCGGGCACGGCGGCTGGTGCTGGCACATGGGCGGGATCTTTCGCTCTGTCGTGATCATGTCCGTCCCCCGTGATGAAAGAGTCGGTCTGCATCCAGTGTTCTCCCCTGCGTGTCATTCCGCAGGGTTTTCCCACCACCGCTTCTCACAGGTTCATGACGCGTCACCCGCGCGGGCGGTTCAGCCCAACCCCACGGTCACTTCGGATGGTTCGCACTGGTTAGAAGGGACTAGTCCGGTCGCCGAGGGCGCCCGGAGCGGCCGTACCCGGGCCCCGGAAACGGCCGTACCCCGCTTCCCGGGCGGGAAGCGGGGTACGCGGGTGTCGGTCAGGCGGCGGGTGAGCCGAGCGCGGTCGGGCCGAGCAGCGGGAGAGGAGTCACCCGCCGGGTCAGCACCGGAAGCAACTCGGCGACACGGAAGGGACGGTATGCCGGTATGCCAGGCGGGGCCGGAGCCAGCGGGACGAGCAGATCGGTGGCGGCCGGGTGGCCCTCGGTGCCGTCACCGGAGGGGTCGCCGTGCAGCCACAGGGTGAGCATGTACAGCCCTGGTACGGACAACAGCCTTGCCTGGTACGGGAGTTGGAGTGCCTCGGCCTGGCTCAGGGCGCGTTCGGTGGAAGCGACGTACGGGCCTTCGAAGAAGTGCGAGAAGGCCCAGCCGTCGGGGGTGAGCATGGTGTCGGCCGCGGCCACCGCGCGGTCACCGCACCGGATCAGGAAGCGCCAGCCGGCCAGCCGGGTCGCGGACAGGCCTTGTTCGGAGATGCGGTCCCACACATGGACCGGCAGCGGGAGTTCGGGTGTCGTGGGCCCCTGCGCGGCGCGCAGGGAAGGGGTGCGCGCCTCACGGACCGCGGTGGGAGAACCGAGGGCGGTGAGGACGGAGCGCAGGGCGGGCGCGGGGGCAGGGGGAAGGTGCAGCGGCATGTGGGTCGCCTCTCATTCGACAGGCGCGGCGGCGCGAGGAGGGGGTGGGGCGGACGGCGCTGTCTGCTCACGGAAGGCCGGAGAGGTGGGAGCCCGGGTCGGGCGTGAACGAGGGTGTGGCTGGGCCCGCCGCCCGTCGACCGGGACGGCGGGAATGCCTCGGAAACCAGGACCGAGGGTGCCACCTCTGCCGTGCGCACGAAGTTTATACGACGTTTGTTCGGCCGATGTTTCGGCTATCCGATTCCGGTTCCCGGGGCAAGGTTGAATTAGGCCGTCGATTTGCCGAACTCATCCCGATTTCCGGGCCGGTCGCTCACCGCTGACCTCGTATTACGCACCGGTAGCGGTCGGCCGGATGTCGTCGGCGTTTTTCACGAGGCGTACGGGGCACCCGAGGGTGCACCCTGCGGCATGCCTCGTGAATGTGCCGCCGGGAACATTCCGACAGAGTAATGGGCGGCGGGCCGGCATGGGACGTTATCGATCGCTTCGGCTGGGCATCATCCCACCTGCATCAGGGAGCCCGGCGGCCGGAGCGCCGGCCCGCCCATCCGAGGAGGGACACTTCGATGGGGGAGAAGGTCGTGGCGGGGCAGTTCGACCTGTCCGATCGCCAGCGCTATCGCGAAAAGCTCCAGAAGTGTCTTACGGGACTGGAGCGTTTGCTGCGGGAGAAGCGATTCGACCGCCCGAAGAATCTCATGGGGGTCGAGATAGAGCTGAATCTCGCGGGGCCCGACGGCATGCCGAAAATGTTGAACGGTCAGGTGTTGGAGCGTATCGCGAGCCGTGATTTCCAAACAGAACTCGCCATGTTCAACCTGGAAGTGAACATAGCGCCACACCGGCTGGGCGGGCGGGTATTCGACCGGCTCGCCGAGGAACTGCGCACCTCGCTCGCCTACGCCGACCGCAAGGCCGGCGAGGTGGACGCGGGCATCGTCATGATCGGCATCCTGCCCACCCTCGACCGGGACGACCTGGTCTCCTCCAACCTCTCCGAGGTGGACCGCTACACCCTCCTCAACGACCAGATCGTCGCCGCGCGCGGCGAGGACTTCCGGCTCGACATCGACGGCGTGGAGCACCTCGTCTGCACGTCCAAGTCGATCGTGCCCGAGGCGGCGTGCACCTCCGTGCAGCTGCACCTCCAGGTCACCCCGGACCGGTTCGCGGACGTGTGGAACGCGGCCCAGGTGGCGAGCGCCGCCCAGATAGCCGTAGGTGCCAACTCGCCGTTCCTCTTCGGGCGCGAGCTGTGGCGCGAGTCCCGGCCCCCGCTGTTCCTGCAGTCCACCGACACCCGGCCGCCCGAGCTGCAGACCCAGGGGGTGCGGCCGCGGACCTGGTTCGGCGAGCGGTGGATCTCCTCCGCGTACGACCTGTTCGAGGAGAACCTGCGCTACTTCCCGGCGCTGCTGCCGATCTGCGACGACGAGGAGCCGCTGGAGGTCATCGAGGCCGGCGGGGTGCCCCGGCTCGGCGAACTCGTGCTGCACAACGGCACGATCTACCGCTGGAACCGGCCGGTGTACGGCATCGCGGACGGCCTTCCGCATCTGCGCGTGGAGAACCGGGTGCTGCCCGCCGGGCCGACCATCACCGACGTCATCGCCAACGCGGCCTTCTACTACGGCCTCGTCCGCGCGCTCGCCGAGGAGCCCCGGCCGGTGTGGACGCGGCTGCCGTTCGCCGCGGCCGAGGCGAACTTCGACGCGGCGTGCCGGCACGGGATCGACGCGCGCTTCGTCTGGCCCCGGCGCGGTCGGTACGGCGGCACGGGCGAGGTCGACGCGGTGACGCTGGTCCGCGACGAGCTGCTGCCGCTCGCCGCGGCCGGGCTGGACGCGTGGGGCGTGGAGGCCGCCGACCGGGACCTCTACCTGGGCGTGATCGAGGAGCGCTGCCGACGCCGGGTCAACGGGGCGTCCTGGCAGGCGGCCACCTTCCACCGGGCACTGGAACGGGGTCTGTCCCGCGAGGCGGCCCTGGCGGCGACGACACGCCGGTACGCCGAGCTGATGCACGGCGGGGAACCGGTCCACACCTGGCCGGTGGGCCTGCCGGAGCCGGTACCGCTGGGGTGAGGGCGGAGCGCCGTGGCACGAAGCGAACGGCCGTCGTCGGGGATGCGGCGATCGGGCAGGAGGCCGCGGCGGTGACGCGGAACGAGGGTGCCCGTAGTCAACCCTGACGATCGTCAAGGCCCGGCGTTGCCGTTCGGCTCGGGTTCCCGGCTGCTCCCGCTTCTACGTTCGGGCCTCATGGAACGAGAACCGCGAAGGAAAGTACGAGCCGGTCGGCTGTTCGGCGCGTCGGCCGTCCTGGGCGTGGGAGCGGGAGTCGTCACTTGGCTGTCCCCCGGCGGGCTGGGCGAGGCTGGTGCTGTCGAGGTCACGGGTGGAACTTCGGCGTCCGCGTACCGGTCGGTGGCCGGTGCGGTGGCGGATGCACCGTCGTGGCTGGGCCCTCTCCTGGAAGTGGCCACCGAGGGCACTTTGGTGTTCCTCGGAATGCTGCTGGTCTGGATGGGGTGGACGGCAATCCGCCGGAAAAACACACGGGAGGTTGCCGGCTGCGTCCTGACCGGACTCGGCACCGTCGCGGCCTATGCGGTGAGCGAAGCGGTGAAGCTCGTCGTGGACGAGGAACGTCCTTGCCGTGCGTTACGCGCGGGCGCCGAATCCGTCGCGGAATGCCCCGGAGCGGGGGACTGGTCGTTCCCGAGCAACCACGCCACCCTGGCCGCCGGCCTGGCCGTCGGTCTCGCCGTGCTGCGGCCCCGCCTCGCCGCGCTCACCCTGCCACCGGCCGGGGCAGCCGCGCTGCTGCGTGTGCTGGTGGGGGTGCATTACCCGCACGATGTGCTCGCCGGCGCGACGCTCGGCGGCACCATCGTGGCGGCGGTGCTGCTCGCGTTCCTGCCCCTTGCCCAGGTGGCGGTATCACGGCTGGGAAGGCTGAGGCGGAATGATCCCGGCCTCGTGGGCCACCACCGCGGCAGCGGCCCGGTTGTCGACGCCCAGCCTCGCCAGGATGGAACTCACGTGGGCTTTGACCGTTCCCTCCACCACATGGAGCCGCCGGGCGATCTGCCCGTTGGACAGGCCGCTGCCGAGAAAGGCCAGTACCTCTCTTTCCCGGGCGGTGAGGGCGGCGACCCGGTGGCGGGCGGCGGAGCGCCGGCCGGCCAGGGTGCCCGCGCCCGTCGCGGCGAGGTGCGCGATGACCCGGGCCGCGACTTTCGGTGACAGGTAAGCGGCGCCTTCGGCCACCGCACGCACTCCGGTGATCAGTTCCTCGGGTTCGCCCGACTTGATCAGGAAGCCCGCCGCACCACCGCCGAGCGCCTGGAGGATGTAGTCGTCCTCGCCGAAGGTCGTCAGCATGATGATGCCCGTGGACGGCACGGTGCTGCGGATTTCGGCGGCGGCGTCGATGCCGTTGATTCCCGGCATACGGATGTCGAGTACGGCCACCGAGGGACGATGGCGTTGGACCAGTTCCACGGCGTCGTGCCCGTCGACGGCCTCGGCGACGACTTCGATATCCGGATCCGTGGCAAGAATGGCGCGTACCCCCGCGCGGATCATCGGCTCATCGTCGGCGATCAGGACCCGGATCATCGAGCGCTCACGGGGTGATCGTGTCCAGGGACACCAGGGTGTCCTTCCGGAAACAGAGCTGGTAGGCGTCGCCGGACCGGTCGTCGAACCGGTCGGCCGTCATCGCGTAGTACGCGCACGTTGTGCCGTCTCCCGTCGGCTCGGCAGTCAGCGGTCGATGGTTCGTCTGCCGGTCCGGCAGGAAACGCTCCACCTCGGAACGATCTTGCCCCACATGCAGGCGGGCATAGTCGCGTGGGTCCAGGACCGACTGTGACGCCGACAGCATCTCCCAGCCCGTGAGGGCTCCGCTCAGCAAAGCTCCCGTCACGAGGGGCACCATGACCGCGGCGACCAGGGCCCGGCCGGCCCGGCGCCGAGCGCGGCGATGTTCCTGCGGCAACTCGTCACCGCGAGAGGCCGAGGGCGAGAGCGGCGGTGGCGGCGGCGAGGGCGTGTGCGGGATGCGCGCGACGACCGCGTAGCCTCCGTCGCGCGGGCCGTGGGTGAACGAACCGCCGGTCAGCCGCACACGTTCCTCGAGACCGATGAGGCCATGCCCTCCGCTTCGAGACCGGGGCCGCTGGGTGGCCGCAGACGACGGCGGGCCGTTCTCCACGACGACTCGTGTTTCTGTTGCCGTATGCCTCACGTGGACGGTCGCGGTCGCGCCGGACGCGTGCTTGACGACGTTGGTCAGCGCTTCCTGCACGACCCGGTGAGCCGCCCGTCTGACCACGGGCGGCACGTCGTCCGCCTCGCCGTCGATGCGCAACTCCACCGTGAGGCCGGCCGCGGAAGCCTCGGAGGTGAGTCCCGTGAGGCTGGAGTCGTCGTCGGCCATCGGCGTTGTATCGCTCTCCTCCCGCAGGACACCGATCACCTCGCCGAGACGCTCCACCGCGGCCGCGGCTCTGGCCCGGATGTCCCCTGCGGCCCTTTGGTGGTGTTCCTCAAGACCCGGCGCGAGTTTGAGTGCGCCGGCCGACAGGGCGATCAGGCTGAGGTCGTGGCCGAGTACGTCGTGCATGTCCTGGGCGATACGTGCCCGCTCGCGCAGCCGGGCCTGACCGGCGATCAGCTGCTGCTCGCGTTGCAGCTGATCGGCGCGCTCCCACCCGGCCCGGACAAGCTGCTGATACTGGCACCAGAACCGGCCGACGAACCAAGGCAGCATCGTGGCCGCGACCACCACTGTCACAAAGCGGCCGGCCAGGGGGAGCCAAGCAGGAACGACGGACAAGGCCACCACACCGGCCGCGAGAATCGCGACCAGGGCGAGCGCTGTCGGCGCCGTCCGTCCAGGCCGTCGTCCTGCCAGGAACGCGGCGATGGCAGTCGGGACAGCCCACCACAGGTTCATCACGCTCAGACCGGCGGCCACCGCGGTAGCCGCCGTGAGGACGGGTCCAGGATCAAGTGCCCGCCGTAAAACAGCGGTTCCGGTCGCAGCCTCATGGTTGATCACTGTGCTGTCCACGGAGGTGACGGTACGGACATCGGGCGCCGTCCGACCACTGCCGAAAGTCCAATCAGCGCCGGTGACCGGCGGGCACTGGGCGCCACATCATCCCCGTACTTGCGGTCGGTGAGGTCCCGGTGCTTGGCGGGCGCCGGGGCGCCGCCGGGGCGTGTGGTGCCGGGCGCGGCGGGGGGACGGCCGTCGGCGGTGGTGCGGGCCGGTGTACGGGGCCGGGGTGCGCTTCTGCGATCCTTGCCAGGCGAAGATGGGCCAGGGGTCCATGAGCCGACTGGAGGCGGGAGTGCGGGTGGAAGCTGACGCGGTGGCCGATTCCCCGGCGCGGGCACGCGACCCGCGGCGGACGCTGCGGGACGAGACGCTGCTCGTGCTGGCGCTCTCCCTCGGGGCGAGCGGGGTGTCCGCGCTGATCAGCTTCATCGGCTCGGTCACCAAGCCCGGCGGCCTCAAGGACCAGGCGGCCACCCTCAACGCCTCCGCCGCCCCGGGCCGCCCCTGGCTGGACCTGGCCTGGCAGCTCTTCGGCATCGCCACCGCGCTGGTCCCCGTGGCCCTCGTCGCCCACCTGCTGCTGCGCGAGGGCACGAGCCTGCGCGTCCTCGGCTTCGACCGCACCCGCCCCTGGACCGACCTGGCCCGGGGCGCCGGGGTCGCGGCGGTGATCGGCAGCACCGGCATCGCGTTCTACCTGGCCGCCCGCGGCCTCGGCTTCAACCTCACCGTCGTACCCGAGGCACTGCCGGACGTGTGGTGGAAGTACCCGGTACTGATCCTGTCCGCGGTGCAGAACGCGGTCCTCGAAGAGGTCATCGTCGTCGGCTATCTGCTGCGCAGGCTGGGCCAGTCGGGCTGGAGCCCGGGCGCCGCCCTGCTGGCCGGCGCGGTGCTGCGCGGCTCCTACCACCTCTACCAGGGCATCGGCGGCTTCCTCGGCAACATGGCCATGGGCGTGGTGTTCGTCTGGCTGTACCGCCGCTGGGGACGCGTCGGCCCGCTGGTCGTCGCGCACTCCCTGCTCGACATCGGGGCGTTCGTCGGCTACGCCCTCCTCGCGGGCAAGGTGGGCTGGCTGCCGACGGCCTGACCGCGCGGGCCGCCGGCGAGCCCCCTCAGGCGCGCAGGTCGCCCTCGATGACCGTCACCGCGTGGCCGGTGAGCAGCGTACGCGCACCGCGCAGACCGGTACGGACCAGTCCGGTACGGCGGGAGGCCTGGAACCCGGTGAGATCGTCACGGCCGAGCCGGGGCGACCAGTACGGGGCGAGCGCGGTGTGGGCGCTGCCGGTCACCGGGTCCTCGTCGATGCCGATGTTCGGGAAGAAGCAGCGGGAGACGTAGTCGTAGCCGCGGGCGGGGTCCTCGGCGCGGGCCGTGGCGATGATGCCGCGCGCGGAGTAGGCGCCGAGGGCCTTGTGATCGGGGGAGAGGCCGCGGACGGTCTTCTCGTCGGCCAGTTCCACCAGCAGGTCGCCGACGTCGGGCCCGGTGTCGAAGGCGGCGAGCGGCTGAGTGCCGAGCGCCTCGGCGACCCCGGCCGGCAGTTCGGCCGGGGTGAGCGGGGCGGTCGGGAAGTCGAGGGTGAGCGAGCCGTCCGCGGCGGGCGTGGCGATCAGCACGCCACTGCGGGTGGCGAACCGCACCGGTCCCTCGTGGGCGCCGGTGGTGTGCAGGACGTGGGCCGTGGCGAGGGTGGCGTGCCCGCACATGGCGACCTCGGTGACGGGCGTGAACCAGCGCAGCGCCCAGTCCGTGTCACCGCCCTCGGGCAGCGGGTGCGCGAACGCCGTCTCCGTGTGGTTCACCTCCATGGCGACGTTCTGGAGCCGGTCGTCGTCCGGGAAGACGTCGTCCAGGAGGATGACTCCGGCGGGGTTGCCGGTGAACGGGCGGACGGTGAAGGCGTCCACGATTCGAAGGTGCATGGTGCCGACGCTAGCGGCTGCCACGGCGCCGGGGCCAAGGCCGCTTCACGAGCGGTGGACCGGTTTCCCGGCCGTCGCGCGGCGGTGTGCGCGGCCGGCGCGTCCAACGGGCCGTCGTACCCGGCCGACGTGACCGAGAGACCGGCGTCTTCGGCCCGTGTGGCCGCCGCCGACTCCGGCGGCGGCCGGCCGTCGGCCTCCACCGGCCGTCGCCCGCACGTCGCCCGCCCGGCCGCCGGCGAAGACCGGTACGCGGCGGGCCGCCGGTGCGGGCCGCGGGTACGGATGCGGGTGAGGGTGCGGGTGAGGTGTGAAGGTCCGGCGCCGGCCCGGGGCCCGGCGCCGTCCGCACGCGGTGGCTGTGGCACAGCGTCCACGGGTACACGTGCCCGTCGGAGGCCGGACGGCGAGGCTCCTCCGGTGCCGGGCCACGGAGCCGGGGCGTCCGCGTGGCCGTCTGGGCAAGGTGCCGGCCCTGTCCCGTGGTCGGGGTGCCGGTCCCGGCAGCGGAACGGCTCAGTCCCCACCGTCGCAGGTGTCCTGGGTACCGGCGAGCACGGGCCCGGTCGTGGCTTCGTGGGCCGCGAGTTCTTCCGAGGTTCCAAAGAAGGCGGGTCCGCAGCCGGGAGGGAGGCGCTCGACCACCATCGCGATGGCCTCCCGTGCCGTCGCGGCCGGCCCGACGTGCTCGCTGCGCCGGGGGCCGGAGACCCGGTAGCCGCCGTCCGCCGCAGGCTGGATGTAGGGGATGTCCCAGGTCCACGGCCACTCCGTGCACCGGCTGAAGTGCAGCTCTCCCATGCCGGTCCACGGGAACAGCCGGCGCAGGCGGGGTTCGGCGTAGGCGACTTCGAGCAGCTCGGCACGGACCCGCCCGTCGTCGCGGACCTTCTGCCAGCCCGCTTCGACCCGAGCCTGGCCCGAGGGCGTCGTATGCATGGCGCCCATCATTCCTGGTGGAATCTGTGAGGGCGCGGCCGTGGCGGCAGCTGTACGGGCGTGCGGCGACGAGGCACTGGCGGGGGAGTCGACGGCCTTCCGGCTCGGACGGGCAGGCCGGTCAGGTGAGGTAGTCCGCGCGTCCCTCGTCATCGAGTTCGAAGGGGCCTTCGGGGATGATGCAGAACTCATTGCCCTCGGGATCCGCCATCACCAGGAACCCTCCGGCGTCGTACTCCTCCAGCCGGCGCCCGCCGAGCGCCTCGACACGCTGCTGCTCCGCGGACGGGTGGGGTGAGGTGACATCGAAGTGCATACGGTTCTTCACGGACTTGGGCTTGTCGCTTCGCTGGAAGCCCAGGCCCAGGCCGTTCTCGCGCCGCAGCCATACATAGGGTCCCATGCGGCCCACGACTGGCCGGCCCAGCAGCTCGGACCAGAACGCGGCAAGCCGCTCAGGGTCGGTGGCATCGATGATGAGGGCATTGATCTGCATAGGTGAGTCCGCCATCCCCTGATCCTCTCAGTGCTCACGGGGCCGCTCGGTCAGATGAACCTGCCCGTGGTCGATCTTCAGTGAGACCGGTCGGACTTCGTTGAGACAGGTCATGTCACCTGGCCCCCGAGGGGGTTGGCATAGGTTCCGGCCGGTGGGGTGTGGGCGGTTTCGAGGGGCGGCGGGGTGCCTTCGGGCCGTTCGGGCCGGGGTTCGGTCCCGGTGGGCCCGGGTTCGGGCCGGTCCCGGGGGGGCGCGTGGGCGGGGCGGTCCGCGGGGGCGGGCGCGGCGCGGTGATGTGCGCGCCTCGCTCCTGGCCCTGCTCAAGGGGCGGCCCATGGCTGACCGTCATCAACGACGCCCGCAAGAAGCTGTATCTGATCCTGGCCGACGAGCACTGAGGCCCGTACGCCGGCCGGCCTGGCGGTCCGGGAACGCGTGAGCGTTCCGTGGTGAGGAACCGTCGGCCCTGCTCCGGCGGTGGCACGCGGACGGCAAGGCGGCGCGCGCGGTTCGCGTCATATCGGCTGGATCTCCTCCGTAAGGATGAAATCCGGGCCGGTGATGTCCACTCCGCGTGGGACGCGCAAATGGTTCCTGTCGCGGATGCCCCGTCCCCTTGGGGCTGATGAGGTAGGGGATGTGCAATCCCGTACAGCCCACCGGACCGCCCCCGACCGAGCGGTTCCGCACCAGGACGGAGCTGCCGGGCTCGACGCGGAGCTGGCGGCGGTGGTCGCCGGTGCCCGCAGGAGGGCCGTCCGGGACGGGGACCGGCAGACCGACACCGCCCATCTCCTCCACGCCCTGCTGGAGCACGACCCGCAGGCCCGCGCCGCCGTGGGCGAACCGCGGCGGCTCGCCCGGCTCCTCGGTTACCTCGTGCAGCGCAGCATCGGCTACGGACTGCGCTGGCAGACCGGCGTCGAGGACTCCGGCGCGCTCCCCGTCGTAGCCGCTCCCGCCGACCGACCCGGGCAGCCGTCCGCCGCCACCACGGGCCGGGACGCCGCCGCAACCGGCAAGGACACCGACGCCATAGGCAAGGACGCCGCCGTCACGGGCAGGGGTGCCGCCGTCACGGGCAGGGACGCCGACCGCTGGTCGCCCGCCGCTGCCGCCGCGCTCGCCGACGCCCGTACCCGTGCCCGGCGCCGGGACGCCCGCCGCGTCGCCGGTACCGATCTGCTCGCGGCTTTCGCCGCCGACCCGGGGTCCCGGGCCGTGGAGGTGCTCGAACGCGCCGGCATCGCGGCGCGCGACCTGATCGCGCGGATCGAGGCCGGGGCCGGGGCACGCGCCGGCGACGGCCGGGCGGACGGCCGGCGGCCCGAATCGTCCACCAGCTGAGACAGGTGTCAACAGGGGTGACGCTCCTGTCGGCGCCTGCCATCATGTGCCGGTGCATACGTCTGTGAGCAGTCAGGACAGTCCCGGCAAGGGCGCCGGGCTCGGCCTCGCGCTCGCCTCCGCGCTGGCCTTCGGCGGGTCCGGCGTGGCCGCGAAGCCGCTGATCGAGGCGGGCCTGGACCCGCTGCACGTGGTGTGGCTGCGGGTGGCGGGCGCCGCCCTGGTGATGCTGCCCCTCGCCGTGCGGCACCGTGCCCTGCCGCGCCGCCGGCCCGCGCTGCTCGCCGGCTTCGGACTGCTCGCCGTCGCCGGCGTTCAGGCCTGCTACTTCGCCGCGCTGTCCCGCATCCCGGTCGGCGTCGCCCTGCTCGTCGAGTACCTGGCGCCCGCCCTGGTGCTGGGCTGGGTGCGGTTCGTGCAGCGGCGGCCCGTCACCCGGGCCGCCGCGCTCGGTGTGGTCCTCGCGGCCGGCGGCCTCGCCTGTGTGGTGGAGGTCTGGTCCGGGCTGAGCTTCGACGCGCTCGGCCTGCTGCTCGCCCTCGGCGCCGCCTGCTGCCAGGTCGGCTACTTCGTCCTGGCCGACCAGGGCAGCGACGCGGGGGCGACCGCACCCGACCCGCTCGGTGTCATCGCCTACGGGCTGCTCGTGGGCACCGCCGTACTGACCGTGGTGGCCCGCCCCTGGAGCATGGACTGGTCGGTGCTGGCCGGATCCACCGACCTGAACGGCACCGCCGTACCGGCCGCCGCCCTGCTCGCCTGGATCGTGCTCGTCGCCACGGTGATCGCGTACGTCACCGGGGTGCTCTCCGTGCGCCGGCTGTCGCCGCAGGTCGCCGGGGTCGTCGCCTGCCTGGAGGCGGTCATCGCGACCGTGCTGGCCTGGGTGCTGCTCGGCGAGCACCTCTCCCTGCCGCAGGTCGCCGGTGGCGCGGTCGTCCTGGTCGGCGCGTTCATCGCCCAGTCCGCCGGCCCCGGCAAGGGCACCCCCGAGCCGGTCGCCGCCGACGGCGCGGAAAGGGAGTTGTCCGCGCGGGGCACCGCCGCCTAGAGTCCCGATCATGCAGCAGAACGCACTCGTCCTTCCGCCCCCGGCCGCCTGAGGCGGGCCTCCGGGTCACCCGCCCGACGCGCACGCGCCGGGCCGGACGGTGCTGCCCGCAGATGAAGTCAGCGCGTCCCGCCGAGACGGGACGCCTTCGACCTTCCGCGCTGTCCTGCGCGTTTCTGCGGAGAGATTCTGTTGTCGAACACTTCCTCCGGCCTGCCCGTCGGGCGTGGCCTGCTCTACCTGATCGTCACCGGTGCCGCCTGGGGCACCGCGGGCGCCGCCGGCTCGCTGGTCTACCGCACCAGCGACCTGGGCGCCTTCGCCCTCTCCTTCTGGCGCTGTGCGCTGGGGCTCGTCTTCCTGCTGGCCGGCCGCCTGCTGCGCCCGCGCGCCCGCCGCACGGCCGCGGCCCGGCCGTCGCGCCGTGCGATCAGGAGGGTCCTGGCCACCGGGGTCGCCCTCGCCGTGTTCCAGACCGCGTACTTCGCGGCGGTGGCGTCGACCGGGTTGGCCGTGGCCACCGTCGTGGCCCTCGGCGCGGGTCCCGTGCTGATAGCGCTCGGCGCCCGGCTGCTGCTCGGCGAGCGGCTGGGCGCGGGCGGGGGCGCGGCCGTCGCGGGCGCGCTCGCCGGGTTGGCCGTGCTCACCCTGGGCGGTTCGGCCGCGACCGTCCGGCCGTCGGGGGTGCTGCTCGCCGTGGCCTCGGCGGCGGCCTACGGCGCCATGACCCTGCTCACCCGCTGGTGGGGCAGGGACGGCGGCGCGGACAGCGCCGGCACCACGGTGGGGGCCTTCGCCGTGACCAGCCTGTGCCTGCTGCCGTTCGCCGTCCACGAGGGCCTGCTCCCGCACACCGCCCACCCGGCCCGGCTGCTGTGCCTGCTGCTGTACATCGCCGCCGTGCCCACCGCCCTCGCGTACGCCTTCTACTTCGCGGGAGCCGCGGTCGTCCGGTCCGCCACCGTCTCCGTGATCATGCTGCTGGAGCCGGTGACCGCGGCCGTACTCGCCGTCCTGCTGCTCGGCGAGCGGCTCTCGGCGGCCACGGCGGCCGGCACCCTGCTGATGCTCGGCGCCGTGGCGGGCCTGGCCGTGAGCGAGGCCCGCGGGTCCGGCCGCCCGGAGCCGACCGCGGTGTGACCGGCGGCCGCCCCCGAAACGCCGGCCCGGGGGCGGGCCGTGGCCGTTACCGCGCCGCCAGGTAGTCCGGCAGCCCGATGCCGGGGGCCAGGTCGCCGTTGGGAACCGGGGTCTCGTAGCCCTTGCGCAGCGGGACGACGCCGGCCCAGTGCGGCAGGGCGAGGTCCTCGGGCTCGTCGTTGGCGCCGCCGGTGCGGACCTTGGCGGAGACCTCCTCCAGGTCCAGGCGGATCACCGCGGTGGCGGCCAGCTCCTTCTTGCTCGCGGGCCGGGAGTCGGCGGCCCGGCCCGGTACGACGTGGTCGACCAGCGCGTCGAGGGCCAGCCGCCGCTCCTCGGGGTCGGTGACCTCGTGCGCGATGCCGTGGACCACGACCGAGCGGTAGTTGATCGAGTGGTGGAAGGCGGAACGGGCCAGCACCAGCCCGTCGACGTGGGTGACCGTCAGGCACACCGGCAGGCCCGGGTCGGCCTGGCCGGTCATCCGCAGCGGCCGGGAGCCGGTCGAGCCGTGGACGTAGAGCCGCTCGCCGACCCGGCCGTACAGCGTCGGCAGCACCACGGGGGCGCCGTCCCGGACGAAGCCGAGGTGGCAGACGTACCCCTCGTCCAGGATCGCGTGCACCAGTTCCTTGTCGTACGACGCCCGCTGCGCGGAGCGCGTCGGGACGGTCCGGTCGGTCGGCGCGTAGGCGGCGGGCCGCGATTCCTCGGTGGTGCCCTGCATGGTCCCCTCCATGGCGATCTCTATTGCACTAGTGCATAATGAGCTTTGTGCTAGGAGACTATCGGATCGAAGGGCGCGGCGCAGCCGAGATTGCGGCCAGCGTCGAACAGGCGGTCGGGTCGGGCGGGTTGGAACCGGGGCAACTCCTGCCTTCCATGCGGGAGTTGGCGGCCAGGCTGGGGGTGAACGCGAACACGGTCGCCGCCGCCTACCGCATCCTGCGCGAACGCGGGGTGATCGAGACGGCCGGCCGCCGGGGCAGCCGGGTCCGCCCCAGGCCTGCCACCACCGGCCGGGAGGAACTGCGCGTCGAGGTGCCCCCGGGCGGCCGCGACCTGTCCACGGGCAACCCCGACCCGGCCCTGCTGCCCCGCCTGGGCCCGGCCCTCGCCGCGGCGGCCGAGCAGGGCGACCGGCGGCCCGTCCGCTACGGCGACGACCCCGTGGACCCGGACCTCGCCCGGCTCGCCCGCGCCGAACTCGACGCCGACGGCGTCCCCGCGGGCCCGCTGACCGTGACCTCCGGCTCCCTCGACGCCGTCGAACGCGTCCTCACCGCGCACCTCAGGCCCGGCGACACGGTCGCCGTCGAGGACCCGGGCTGGGGCAGCCTCCTCGACCTCGTCCCCGCCCTCGGCCTGCACACGGCCCCGGTCGGCGTGGACGACGACGGCCCGCGCCCGGAGGACCTGCGCCGCGCCCTGGAGTCCGGGGCCCGCGCGCTGATCGTCACCGACCGGGCGCAGAATCCGACCGGCGCCTCGGTGACCGCCCCGCGCGCGCGTGCCCTGCGGGCGGTGCTGCGCGACCATCCGGGGACCCTGCTCATCGAGGACGACCACGGCCACGGCATCGTCGACCTGCCGCTGCACCCCCTCGCCGGCGTCACCCGCCACTGGGCCTTCGTCCGCTCCGCCGCCAAGGCCTACGGCCCCGACCTGCGCCTCGCCGTCCTCGCCGGGGACCCCGTCACCGTCGACCGGCTCCGCGGCCGCCAGCGCCTGGGCCCCGGCTGGGTGAGCCTGCTGCTGCAACGCGCCGTGGTCCACCTGTGGACGCACGGCGCGGTGGACCGGGCGGCGGTGGCCCGGTCCTACGGCGCCCGGCGGGACGCCCTGGTCGACGCGCTGGCGGAACGCGGTGTCACCGCCCACGGCCGCAGCGGTATGAACGTGTGGGTCCCGGTCCCCGACGAGACGGGCGCCCTCGCCCGGCTGCTCCAGAGCGGCTGGGCGGTGGCCCCGGGCGCCCGCTTCCGCCTGGCCTCCCCGCAGGGCGTGCGCATCACGGTCTCGCCCCTCACCGGGGCGGACATCACCGCGCTGGCCGACGCGGTGGCGGCTGCCGTACGCCCGTCCCCGGCCCGCGTCTACGGCTGAGGACGGCCGGGCCGGGGGGCGCGGTCACCACGGACCCGCGCCACACCCCGTCACGCGCTCTTCCCCCGCACCTGGGTCAGCGCCGCGCCGGCCAGGACGATCACGGCCCCCACCGGCGTGGTCCACCGCAGCGACTCCCCGAGGATCGCCACCCCCGCCGCCGTGGCGATGACCGGGATGAAGTACGTGACCATCTGGGCGGTGGTGGGCCCCACCTCGGCGACCAGCCCGTACTGGAGCAGCACCGCCAGCCCCGTGCCCAGCGCGCCGAGCGCCGCGACGGCCAGCAGCGGAACGAGCGCGAGGTGCCCGGGCGCGCTGGTGAACAGGGGCGTCACCACCGCGAGCTGGACCGTGGCCAGCAGCAACTGCCCCCCGGTCATGGACAGATGGGAGTTGCCCGTACCGGCCAGCGTCCGCCGGACGTAGATCCAGCCCACCGGATAGCTCAGCGAGGCCAGCAGCGCCATCGCCGTGCCCGTGGCGTCCAGCCCGTGGAAGCCCTGCCAGACGCCGAGCACGGTCAGCACGCCCAGGAAGCCCAGTCCGAGCCCGGCCACCCGCACCCGGCTCGGCCGGTCCTCGGACAGCGCGACCAGGGACAGCGCCATGCCCCACAAGGGGGAGGTGGCGTTGCAGATGCCGGCCAGGGTGGACGGGATCGTCAGCTCGGCGTAGGCGAAGAGGGAGAACGGCAGGGCGTTCAGCAGGAACGCGGCGACCGCCATGTGCCCCCACAGCCGGGCCCCGCGCGGCAGCCGCTCCCGCTTCACGGCCATCGCCGCCACCAGCACCGCCGTGCCGAACACCAGCCGCCCGAGGGTGACCTGGAACGGCGCGTACCCCTCGGTTCCCACCTTGATCAGCAGGAAGCTGAAGCCCCAGATCAGGGACAGCAGGCCGAAGCGCAGCCGCCAGTCCAGGCGGGCGCGGCCTCCGGTCGGGCCGGAGGAGGGGCCGGAGGCGGGGGAGTGGGTCCGGGTGCGGGTGCTGATCGTGCTCATGGCGACAACGATGCTGGAGGCAACCTCGTAGCACAATCGAGATTTCCCACCTGGTACCTCTTAGGATCCCTTACATGTTGAACCTTGAGCGCCTGCGGACCCTGGACGCACTGGCCCGGCACGGCTCGGTCAGTGCCGCCGCCGACGCGCTGCACGTGACCACGTCCGCGGTCTCCCAGCAACTGGGCAAACTGGAGCGGGAGGTCGGGCAACGGCTCCTCGCCAAAAACGGCCGGGGCGTGCGGCTCACCGACGCCGGGCGGCTGCTGTCCGAGCACGCGGCGCGCATCCTGTCCCAGGTCGAGCTGGCCGAGTCCGACCTGGAGGCGCACCGCGGCCAGGTCGTCGGCGAACTGCGCCTGTCGGCGTTCCCGACCGCGGCCCGCGGTCTGTTCCCCGCCGCGCTGGGCGCGCTGCGCACCGGGCACCCGGGGCTGCGGGTGCGCTCCAGCGAGCTGGAACCGGAGCAGGGCATCGCCGGGGTGGTCCGCGGCGATCTCGACCTCGCGGTGGTCCTGGACTGGTACAACAAGCCGATGCCCGTCCCCGACGGCCTGGTCAAGGCACCCCTGCTGGACGACCCCGCCGAGGTCGCCATGCCCGTCGGGCACCGGCTCGCGGACCGGGACGAGGTGGACCTGACCGAGTTCACCGAGGACGAGTGGATCACCTGGGGCGAGGGCGAGTTCTGCCACGAGTGGCTGATGTTCACCCTGCGGTCCAAGGGCGTCGAGCCGATCGTCGGCCACCGCGCTGGGGAGACCCACACCCAACTCGGGCTGGTCGCCGCCGGACTGGGCGTGTGCGTCGTACCCTTGCTGGGCCGGCACCCGGTGCCCGAGGGGGTGGTCCTGGTGCCGCTCCGGCAGCGCGTGCGCCGCCATGTGTACGTGATCTGGCGGGCGGACGCCGACCGCCGGCCCTCGATCCGCGCCGCGGTGGAGGCCCTGCGGACGGCGGCGCGCCGGCTCGGCTGAGTCCTACACCCCGCCCAGCTTCCGGAAGTCCCAGGACACGGTCTTCTGCGGGGTCAGCCGGGCCCACGCGTGCCGGCCGTCGTGCACCATCTCGTCCAGGCCGAGGTTCTTGCGCGCGAACAGCGTCTCGGCCGTGTCGAGTTCGGCGCACAGCTCACCCCGGCGCGGCACCTCGCCCACGAACTCCACCCGGCCGGACAGCTCCACCCCGCGCAACTCGCCGTACTCCTCCCCGGAGTCGACCACGACCGCCACCCGGGGATCGCGGCGCCACTGTGCCCAGCGGCGGCTTCGCACCACGGAGTACAGCCACAGCGACGTGCCGTCCCAGACGAACCACAGCACGCTGACATGCGGTGTGCCGTCGGCCGAGACGGTCGCGATCCGGCAGGTGCGCTGGGTGGTGAGGAACTCGTCCAGCTCGGCCGGCGACATCATGATCCTGCGGCCCCGCCGCTGAGGGCTGACGGACATGCGGCCCCCTCTCTTCTCCCCGTCGTGCCGGAGACTCGTCGTCTTCGCGACGATCCTGAGGCAGCACGTCGGAAAAGGGAACGGGGCGCCACCGTCACGACCACCGACGGGATACCGGACCGTCCCGGCCGGACGCGGGGGTGCCGCCGAGATGGGCCCGGCTCAGGCCAGCCTGATGCCGTCGCCCGACACGGTGATCCGCGCCGGGGCCAGACCCTTCGTCGCCGGCCCCTTCTTCACGCTGCCGTCCGCCACGGAGAACTCGCTGCCGTGACACGGGCAGACGATCAGGCCGCGCGCCACGCTGCCGACCGCGCAGCCCTGATGGGGGCACTCGGCGGAGAACGCCTTGTAGGTGCCGGCCATCGGCTGGGTGACCACGACACCCTGGTCCTTGAAGATCCTGCCGCCGCCCTCGGGGATGTCGGCGGTCCTGGCGAGCGCGGTGCCACCGCCGTCCGGCGCGGCCCCGGTGGTGGCGGCCTCGGTGTCGGACGCGTCGTCGCCCGCACCGCAGGCGGTCAGCGCGGCGGCGAGCCCCGCGGCACCGACCGCCGCCACGACGGTACGACGGTCCGGACCGGCGGCGGGGTGGGAGGAGGCGCTGCTCATATGGCGTTTCCCTTCAGCGGAGCTGTCATGGTCCGCCCTCGGGTACGGGCGTTGGACCGCGGCCGTTCAGCGGGCGGTGGGTGCCCGGGAGTTCGTGCCGGATCGTCCCCGTCTTCCGCCGGGGCGACCACGCATCCAGGGTCCCCACCGCCCGGCCGGCTTCGGCGCGGGGAGCCCGGCCGCGCCCCGCCGGAGCGAAGGAGCCGGCGGGGTCCGGCCGCCGAATGCGCGGTCGAGCGCTCGGATAGCCTGGCGAAATGCTACGAACTGTCACCGCGACCCGCTATATCACGCCCCTGCGTGAGGGCGGCTCGTTGCCGGGGCTTGTCGAGGGCGACGACTTCGGGATCTACGTCATCAAGTTCACCGGTGCGGGACAGGGCCGCAAGACCCTGGTCGCCGAAGTCGTGTGCGGCGAACTCGCCCGGCGGCTCGGGTTCCGCATGCCCCGGCTGGTCACCCTCGAACTGGACCCGGTCCTCGGGCTCGGCGAGCCCGAACAGCAGGTGCAGGACCTGCTGCGCGGCAGCGGCGGTACCAACCTCGGCATGGACTTCCTGTCCGGCGCCCTCGGTTACGACCCGCTGGCCTTCCCGGTGAGCCCCGAGGAGGCCGGCCGGATCGTATGGTTCGACGCGCTGGTCAACAACGTCGACCGGTCCTGGCGCAACCCCAACCTCCTGGTGCACCGAGGACAGCTGTGGCTCATCGACCACGGCGCCACGATGATCTGGCACCACAACTGGCCCGGCGCCGAGACCTCGGCGGCCCGCCCCTACGACGCCTCGGACCACGCCCTGGCCGGCTTCGCCCCCGACGTGCGCGCCGCCGCGGCCGACCTCGCCCCCAAGGTCACCGAGGACCTGCTGGCCGAGGTCACCGCCGAGATCCCGGACGTCTGGCTCGACGGCGAGCCGGGCTTCGACACCCCGGACGACCTGCGCCGGGCCTACGCGCGGCCGCTGCTCGCGCGCGCGGCCGTCATCGCCGAGCGGATCACCGGCCTCGGCACCGGATCCGAGGAGGGCAAGTGAGCGAGCGTCACATCCACATGGCCGGTCATGTCACCGAACGGCACATCACCCGGGCCGGCCAGGGCGGCGACCGGGACGTGTTCGAGTACGCGCTGCTGCGGGTCGTGCCCCGGGTGGAGCGCGGGGAGTGCGTCAACGCGGGCGTGGTCGTCTACTGCCGCGCCCGGGGTTACCTCGGCGCCCGCACCCACCTGGACGAGGCCCGGCTGCTCGCCCTGGACCCGGCCGCCGACGTGGCCGGGGTGCGCGCCGCGCTCGCCGCGATCGAGCGGACGTGCGCGGGCGGTGAACAGGCCGGGCAGGCGGCCGGCGACGACGCGGGGCGCCGCTACCGCTGGCTGGTCGCGCCCCGCTCCGCCATCGTCCAGCCCGGCCCCGTGCACACCGGACTGACCGCCGACCCGGCCGCCGAGACCGAGCGCTTGCTGAACCTCCTGGTGAGGTAATCGATCACACCGGCCGATGTTGCCGTTGACACCGCGTGCCAGGGCTTCTAGCGTCACGGGTGGAGAAGGTACTAAGCGGTCGCTCACCGCACGAGCGGGCCCTCTCCGAGGGTCCGACAGGTTCTCTCAAGGGCGAGGAGAAACAGCATGTCCACCAACGAACAGCGGGTCGCGGTAGTCACCGGCGCGGCGCGCGGCATCGGCGCCGCCACCGCCGTACGGCTGGCCGCCGAAGGCCGCGCGGTCGCCGTGATCGACCTCGACGAGGCCGCCTGCAAGGACACCGTCGAGAAGATCACCGCCGCCGGCGGCAAGGCCGTCGCGATCGGCGCGGACGTCTCCGACGAGGCACAGGTCGAGGCGGCCGTCGCCCGCGTCGCCGAGGAACTGGGCGCCCCCACGATCCTGGTCAACAACGCGGGCGTGCTGCGCGACAACCTGCTGTTCAAGATGAGCGTGTCCGACTGGGACACGGTCATGAACGTGCATCTGCGCGGCTCGTTCCTGATGACCAAGGCCGTGCAGCAGCACATGGTCGAGGCCGGCTGGGGCCGGATCGTCAACCTCTCCTCCTCCTCGGCGCTCGGCAACCGCGGCCAGGTCAACTACTCGGCCGCCAAGGCCGGTCTCCAGGGCTTCACCAAGACCCTCGCCATCGAGCTGGGCAAGTTCGGCATCACCGCCAACGCCGTCGCCCCGGGCTTCATCGCCACCGAGATGACCAAGGCCACCGCCGAGCGCGTCAAGATGGACTTCGAGGACTTCAAGAAGGCCGCCGCCACCCAGATCCCGGTGCAGCGCGTCGGCGAGCCCGAGGACATCGCCAACGCCATCGCCTTCTTCACCGGCGAGGCGGCCGGGTTCGTCTCCGGCCAGGTGCTGTACGTCGCCGGCGGACCGCTCAACTAAGGGACTCAGGGGTAACACGGACATGACTGGACTCCCCGAGCTCTCCGGCAGGGTCGCGATCGTCACCGGCGCCAGCCGCGGTATCGGCTACGGCGTCGCCGAGGCGCTGGTCGCCCGCGGTGACCGCGTCTGCGTCACCGGCCGCGGCGAGGACGCCCTGAAGGAGGCCGTCGAACGGCTCGGCGCCGAACGGGTCATCGGCGTCGCCGGCAAGGCGCACGACCTCGACCACCAGAGCGAGGTCGTCGAGCGCACCATGGCGGCCTTCGGCCGGGTCGACTTCCTCGTCAACAACGCGGGCACCAACCCGGTCTTCGGCCCGATCGCGGACCTCGACCTCGACGTCGCCCGCAAGGTCTTCGAGACCAACGTGGTCTCCGCCCTCGGCTTCGCCCAGAAGACCTGGCACGCCTGGCAGAAGGACAACGGCGGCGCGATCGTCAACATCGCCTCGGTCGCCGGCCTGTCGGCCTCGCCGTTCATCGGCGCGTACGGCATGAGCAAGGCCGCGATGATCAACCTCACCCAGCAGCTGGCGCACGAGTTCGCGCCGCGGGTACGGGTCAACGCGATCGCCCCGGCCGTGGTCAAGACCAAGTTCGCGCAGGCCCTGTACGAGGGCCGCGAGGAGGAGGCCGCGGCCGGCTACCCGCTGGGACGGCTCGGGGTGCCCTCCGACATCGGCGGCGCCGCCGCGTTCCTCATCTCCGAGCAGTCCGACTGGATCACCGGTCAGACGCTCGTCGTGGACGGCGGCATCTTCCTCAACGCGGGCGTGGGCTGACCCGCTCCCTTCCGGGCACCGGTCCTCCGGACGGACCGGTGCCCGGCATCCGCCCGGCATCCGCCCGGCATCCGCCCGGGCGGACCCACGGCATCGTCGTCGCCGATCGGTCAACGGGCCTTGTTCCAGGGGAGGTTCAGGGCACGGGCGCTGCGGTATGGTCTGCCGTCCCTTGGTACGGCGGATCGAGGAGCGTGCGCGTGCCCCACCGGAGCCGATTCCTGCGAAGAGCCGCGGCGAGCGCGTCCCTGTCCCTGGTCGCCGGCTGCGGCCTGCTGTCCGACGGCGACCCCGACGAGCGGGGACCGATCGTCGTGGGCACCACCAGCGCCCCGAGCACGCTGGACCCCGCCGGAGCCTGGGACGGCTCCTGGGAGCTGTACCGCAACGTCTTCCAGACGCTCCTCGCCTACCCGAACGGCGCCGCCACCCCCCAGCCCGACGCCGCCCGCACCTGCGCCTTCACCGACTCCACGAGCCGCACCTACCACTGCGAGCTGCGCGCCGGACTGAAGTTCGCCGACGGCGACCCGCTGACCGCCGAGGCCGTCCGGCACTCCATCGACCGCATCCGCGCCATCGACGCCCCCGGCGGCCCCGCCGGACTGCTCGGCAGCCTGGACCGGGTGGAGACCGCCGGCGAGCGCGACATCGTCTTCCACCTCGACAAGCCCGACGCCACCTTCCCCTTCGTGCTGGCCACCCCCGCCATGTCCCTGGTCGACCCGGACGACTACCCGGCGGACTCCCTGCGCGAGGACACCGGCGTACACGGCTCCGGGCCGTACGAACTGCGGTCCTACGAGGAGGGGGAGCGGGCCGTCCTGGTCCGCAACGACACCTACCGGGGCTTCGCCAAGCGGCGGAACGACGCGGTGACCATCCGCTACTTCGAGGACTCCGCCGGCATGGTCCGGGCGCTGCGCGAGGGGCGCGTGGACGTCACCTACCGCGGACTCGCCGCCGACGACATCGTGGCCCTCCAGGAACACGACGACGAGGAGCTGCACCTGGTCGACGGCACCGGCACCGACATCAGCTACCTGGTGTTCGACCCCGCGGACCCCTGGGCCGGGCGGATCGCCGTACGCAAGGCCGTCGCCCAGCTCGTGGACCGGGCCGCGATCGCGCACAAGGTCTACAAGGACACCGTCGACCCGCTGTACTCGATGGTCCCCAAGGGCCTGACCGGCCACACCACCGGCTTCTTCGACGACTACGGCGAACCGAGCGTCACCAAGGCCCGCGGGATCCTCACCGCCGCCGGCATCACCCGGCGCGTCCCGCTCACCCTCTGGTACACCACCGACCGCTACGGCTCCGAGACCCGCCTGATGTTCCAGGAGCTCAAGCGGCAGCTGGACGGCTCCGGCCTGTTCACCATCACCCTCAAGAGCCGACCGTGGAAGACCTATGTGACCGGCTTCCGCAACCACGAGTACCCGGTGTTCGGACGGGGCTGGTCCCCGGACTTCCCCGACGCGGACAACTTCATCGCCCCGTTCGTCGGCGAGCACAACGCGCTCGGCACGCCCTACCCGGCCAAGGAGATCACCGGCCGGCTGCTGCCCCACGCGCGCGCCGAGAGCGACCGCGCCCGGGCCGTCGAGGACCTGGAGGCCGCCCAGCGGATCATGGCGGACGACGCCCGGCTGCTCCCGCTGTGGCAGGGCCGGCAGTTCGTGGCGGCCGGCGTCGACATCTCCGGCGCCGAACAGGCCCTGGACCCCTCGACGGTGATGACGATGTGGGCGCTGCACCGCAAGACCAGCTGGTGAGAACCCTCGCGGCAGCCGTTGTCAGTGCTCGCCTGTAGGTTCTGGAACCTGGAAGTGACCGCACGCGGTACCTGATCGACATCGTGAGGACGTTGACGTGACCGACATCGCCATGCTGCCCGAGTCCTGGCGCGGGGTTCTGGCCGACGAACTGCAGCAGCCCTACTTCAAGGAGCTGACCGAGTTCGTCGAGGAGGAGCGGGCGAAGGGCCCCGTCTACCCGCCGCGCGAGGAGGTCTTCGCCGCGCTGGACGCCACGCCGTACGACCGGGTGAAGGTCCTCATCCTCGGCCAGGACCCGTACCACGGCGAGGGCCAGGGCCACGGCCTGTGCTTCTCGGTCCGCCCCGGGGTGAAGACCCCGCCCTCCCTGCGGAACATCTACAAGGAGATGCACGAGGAACTGGGCCTGCCCATCCCGGACAACGGCTATCTGATGCCGTGGGCCGAACAGGGCGTGCTGCTGCTCAACGCGGTCCTCACCGTCCGGGCCGGCGAGGCCAACTCCCACAAGGGCAAGGGCTGGGAGAGGTTCACCGACGCCGTGATCCGCGCGGTGGCCTCCCGCCCCGACCCGGCGGTCTTCGTCCTGTGGGGCAACTACGCGCAGAAGAAGCTCCCGCTGATCGACGAGACCCGGCACGTGGTGGTCAAGGGCGCGCACCCCTCGCCGCTGTCCGCCAGGAAGTTCTTCGGCTCCCGCCCGTTCACGCAGATCAACGAGGCGATCGCCGCACAGGGACACGAGCCGATCGACTGGCGCATCCCGAACCTGGGCTGACCGCGGCGCGGGACGGGGGACACGGCCGGAGCGCGGTCGCCGCGGCCCCCAGAGGCGCGGGGAACCGGGCGACCGGCCGGGACGCGCCCGCGGTCGGCCGCCGGCGCCGTCGGCACGACGGCGCCGCCTGTCCGGGAATCAGGTCCGCGCCGGTTAGCGTCGGGAGCGGCAACAACCGGCGACGGCCCGGAGGGCATCGTGGCGGAGCGACAGGAACAGACGGCGTCGGACGCCGTGCTGACGCGGATCGGGCAGGTCGTGATGTTGCACCACGGCGGCGACCGCGAGGAGGCCCGCAGCCGCTTCCTGGACCTGTGGGCGGAGATCGGCGAGGACGGCGACCCGCTGCACCGCTGCACCCTCGCCCACTATCTGGCCGACACCCACGACGACCCGGTGGACGAACTCGCCTGGGACCTCAGGGCGTTGTCGGCGGCCGAGGAGCTGACCGACGGCCGCCCGGGCGGCGACCCGGACAGCGTGCGGGGCTTCCTGCCGTCCCTGCACCTGAACCTGGCCGCCGACTACGCCAAACTGGGCCGCGCCGAGGCCGCCCGCAGCCAGCTGCGCCGGGCCCGCAGCGCCGCGCGCGGCCTCGCCGACGACGGCTACGGCGCGGGGGTCCGCTCCGCGATCAGCCGGCTGGCGCTGCGGCTGGGGGAGGACGACGGGGCGGGGGACGAGGGCCGGCCGCCGCGCCGGTAGCGGACGCCGATCAGGAGCCTGCGCGGCCGGGTCCTTCGGCAGCCGCACGCCGGGTCTGGAGGAGATACGCGCGGGACAGGAGACATCGGCCCGTCCGCCCAGGCCGCCAGGGACAGCACGTGCCGGGCCGGGTCGGATGAGCCCGCGGCGGAGAGCAGCACGGCCGGCTGCTCCCGGAAGACGGCGCCGGTCCGGTCCGGTCGCCGAAGGCGCGCAGCCCGGGGCGCCGGGTGGCCTCCAGGGCCGGTCCGTGCCGGGCGGCCGGCAGATCCCGGCGGCCGCCTACACCACCGACCGGCTCCCGCGCACCAGCGCGATCGCCCGCCGGGCCGTTCGCACCGCCCGCCTCGGCATGGCCGGCGGCCGGGCCGCCACCGCCGTACGGAACGCCGTAGCCGCGGCCCCGCCGACGACCGGGCCGGCGCTCTTCCCGCGCGGCTTCGACGGCGTCGCCGACCGGCGGTCCCCGTATGCTTCCCGCAGACCAAACGCAGGCCAGCGATAGGGGAGAGCACGTGAAGGTCGGCTGCATCGGACTCGGGGACATCGCGCAGAAGGCCTATCTGCCGGTGCTCGGCACCCAGCCGGGAATCGACCTGCACCTCCAGACCCGCACCCCCGCCACCCTGGACCGGGTCGGGGACAGCCTGCACCTGCCGCGTGACCGGCGGCACACCACCTTGGACTCGCTGCTCGACGCCGGCCTCGACGCGGCCTTCGTGCACGCGCCCACCGCCGTTCACCCCGAGATCGTCACCCGGCTGCTGGAGGCCGGCGTCCCGACGTACGTGGACAAGCCGCTGGCCTACGAACTCGCCGACTCCGAACGGCTGGTCGCCCTCGCCGAGCGGCACGGCGTCTCGCTCTTCGTCGGCTTCAACCGCCGCTACGCGCCCGGGTACGCCCAGTGCCTGGACCATCCCCGGGAGCTGATCCTCCTGCAGAAGAACCGGACCGGGCTGCCCGAGGAACCCCGCTCGATGATCCTGGACGACTTCATCCACGTCGTCGACACGCTGCGCTTCCTGGTGCCCGGCCCGGTCGACGACGTGACGGTGCGCGCCCGCGCCGAGGCCGGGCTGCTTCACCACGTCGTGCTCCAGCTGGCGGGCGACGGCTTCACCGCGCTCGGCGTGATGAACCGGCTCAGCGGCTCGTCCGAGGAGATCCTGGAGGTGTCCGGGCAGGACACCAAGCGCCAGGTGGTCAACCTCGCCGAGGTGATCGACCACAAGGGGCAGCCCACCGTGCGCCGGCGCGGCGACTGGGTGCCGGTGCCCCGCCAGCGCGGCATCGAACAGGCGGTCCTCGCCTTCCTCGACGCCGTACGGGCCGGACGGGTGCTCAGCGCCCGGGACGCGCTGGCGACCCATGAACTGTGCGAGCGGGTGGTGCGAGAGGTGGGGTACCGCCACGGCGCGTCCTGACCGTCCGCACCCCCTCGGTCACCCCCAGCACGGCCAGCACCAGCAGCGCGCCGTGCACCGGCCAGTCGCCGTGGCGGACGTACGGGGTGACGCCGTGCGCGAGCGGTACGTCGTACACCCGCGCTGCGCTCGCGCCGGTGCCGAGCCACGGGCCGAGGCGACGGCCGTCCGGGCCGTAGACCGCCGAGACGCCGGTGAGGGTGGCGTGCACCATCGGGCGGCCGGTCTCGGCGGCGCGCAGCGCGGCCAGCGAGGCGTGCTGCTCCGGCGCCCAGCTGTGCTGGAACGTGGAGGTCGAGGACTGGCCGAGGAGGATGTCCGCGCCGTCGTCGGCGAGATGCCGGCCCAGGTCGGGGAAGGCGGTCTCGAAGCAGATCAACGGGCCGACCCGCAGCCCGTGCCCGACGTCCAGCACGGCCTGCCGGGTGCCGCGGTGCCGGTCCTCGCCGGCGGCCCGGCCCACCGAGGTGGCCCAGCCGAGCAGCGAACGGGCCGGTATGTACTCGCCGAACGGCACCAGCCGCATCTTGTCGTACCGGTCGCCGGTCGGGCCGTCCGGGCCGACCAGCACCGCGCTCTTGTAGATGCCGGGCCGGCCGGAGCGGCGGGCGTCCACGTTCACCAGCACGTCGGCGCCGGTCGCCCGCGACAGCGCCGCCAGCCGCCGGGCCAGGTCGGGCCGGTCGTCCAGGTCGAAGCCGACGCTGGACTCGCCCCACACCACCAGGTCGACGTCCTGCCCGGCCAGCCGCCGGGTCAGCCGCTCCTCCAGCGCGAACCGCCGCTCGGCGCTGTCCCGCCCGGCGACGACACCCGGCTGCACGACGGCGATCCGGGCCCGCCCGTCCCCATCCGGGCGCGGCGCCCACGCCCACCCGGCCGAGGCCACCGCGGCCGTCGCGGTCAGCGAGGCCACGGCCGGCAGGCGGGACGCGGGCACGGATATCAGCACGGCCACCGCCACGTTGACGGCCACCACCAGGAAGCTGAGCAGCCACACCCCGCCGACCGAGGCCAGCCGCAGCGCCGGATCCACCTGCCACTGACTGGCGCCCAGCATGCCCCACGGCCCGCCGAGACCCTGCCAGGAGCGCACCAGTTCCCCCGCCAGCCAGGCCGACGGCAGCACCAGCAGCGCGGCGGCGCCCCGGCCCGCCGGCGCCGGCCCGCCCAGCAGCCGGCGCACCAGCCATCCCCATGGCACCCACAGCGCGCCCAGCAGCGCGGCTATCAGGAAGATGAACACGTGCAGGTTCGGCAGCAGCCAGTGGTGCACGGCCAGCAGGAAGCCGAAGCCGCCGCACCAGCCGTCGTACGCGGCCCGCCGCCCGGTCGGCGCCGACCGGGCCAGCAGCAGCCACGGCACCAGGGCGACGTACGCCCACCACCACAGGGAGGGGGCCGGAAACGCGAGCACGGGCAGCGCGCCGGACAGGGCGGCGACGGCCGAGCGGCGCCACGGGGAGGTCAGCCAGTGGTCGATCGTCCTCATAGGGAGCCTCCCTACCCAGCGATGGCTCCAGTGTGCGCGGCGGACCCGGGGCCGTGCGCGTTCGGCGGCGAACGGGCCGAGCGGGCCGTGTACGCCGGCCCGTTACGGGGTGCCGGGCCGCCCGCCCGACAGGCGGCGCCACTTCTCGTGGGCGACGACCTCGCGCAGCCGCCAGCCGTCCGGTGTGCGCAGCAGCCCGAAGTCGTACCGGCCGCCGCACACCAGGTCCGGCGCGGCGGGGCCGGTGGCGTCGGCGAGGCTCATGGGGGTGAGGTAGTCGGCGCGCACCCGGGCGGTGTCCCCGGTGTCGTGCTCCAGGACCCCGAACCGCACCTGCCGGTTGACGATCAGGTGCTGCCGCGTGGTGAACCGGGCCAGGCTCTCGGCGAGCCAGGCGGCGACCCGCCCCGCGTCGCCCTCGATGCCGCCCGCCGAACGGTAGTCGGCCCGCCCGTCCGCCGTGAACAGCCGGTGGTACGCGGCCCAGTCGCCGTCGTCCAGCGCCACCGCGTAGGCGGTGACCAGGTCCTCCACGGCCAGCCGGTCCCTCACGGTCGCGAACTCCGCACGCTGCGTCATCGCCACAGTGTTGGCCACGGCGGACGCGGAGCCAAGAGGTCTACGGGGTGAAATATTCGGTGGTGCGGGACCGGAGCGGCGGCCGAACCTGTCCCCGTGAACGTACAAGCCGTCGAAACCGAACCGGAGTTCCGCGTCCGTGCCCGGTACACGGACACCACGGTGACCGTCTACCAGGCCTACCGCCCGGAGATCGGCCGGGCCGCCGCCCGTACCGGACGCTTCCCCTCCGCCTGGAAGCGGGACCGGATGACCTGGGTCAAGCCGTCGTTCCTGTGGATGATGTACCGCTGTGGCTGGGGCACCAAGGAGCACCAGGAGACCGTCCTCGCCGTGGAGATCACCCGCGAGGGCTTCGCATGGGCCCTGCGCCACGCCTGCCTGTCCCACTACGCGCCCGCCCTGCACCCGGACCAGGCCGCCTGGAAGCGCGAGCTGGCGCGCAGCCCGGCCCGGGTGCAGTGGGACCCGGAGCGGGATCTGCACCACAACCCGCTGCCGTACCGGTCCTTGCAGCTCGGCCTCGCCGGGGAGGCGGCCGCCCGGTACGCGGACGAGTGGATCGTCGGTATCGAGGACGTGACCCCGCTGGCCGGAGAGATCCACGCGCTGGTACGGGCGGGCGAGGTGACGCGGGCGAGCGCGGCGCTGCCCGAGGAGCGGCCGTATCCGGTGGCCGACGAGGTGCTCGCGCACCTGCGTGCGTAGGACCGCGCCAAGTCTTCGCCGCGGTCGCCGGTTCAGGCCGCCTCGATGATCCGGCCGCGGACGGCGGCGGCCCACTCGATCACCAACAGCTCGTACTCCGCGCGCTCCTGGGCCGACAGGGTGCCGCCCGCACGCAGCCACAGCGCTCTGATCCGCTCGTTCAGCTCGGCGGCAGAGCGCGCGGAACCAGGGGGTGGGGAATCCGGGGACATGCGGCACAGCCTAGGCCCAAGCACTGACCCTGCGCTACCGCCTGGCTACGCAGACGGTGACGCGTTGGTCACCGGCTCCGCCCGGTCGTCCGTTCGTGGCCGCCTGCTGCCGGGAACGGGCCGCCCGCCCTCCGGGCGGTGCGCAGGTCACGGGCGGGTCACGGACGGGGGAAAGATGTCCGAAACCCGCGCGGTCTCCCGCGGCGAGGCCCTACCCGGCCGATTCGGCGGCGTGCGGGCTCAGTACGCCCATGGCCACCAGGACGATGATCACGATGCCGAGGGCGACGCGGTACCAGACGAACGGCATGAAACTCTTGTTGGAGATCCACTTCATGAACCAGGCGATGACCGCGTATCCCGAGGCGAACGCGATCACCGTCGCGAACAGGGTGGGCCCCCAGTCCACATGGCCCTCGCCCAGCGAGTCCTTCACCTCGAAGGCTCCGGAGGCGAGGACGGCGGGGATGGCGAGCAGGAAGGAGTAGCGGGCCGCGGCCTCCCGCTTGTAGCCCATGAACAGGCCGCCGCTGATGGTCGCGCCGGAGCGGGAGACGCCCGGGATGAGCGCGCAGGCCTGGCAGAGGCCGAAGATCAGGCCGTCCTTGACGCCCAGGTTCTCCAGCGTCTTGCGCTGCTTGGGCGCCCGGTGCCGGCGGCCGGTCTCGTCGCGGGCCGCCATCCGGTCGGCGATGCCGATGACCACGCCGACGACGAGGAGCATCGTCGCGGTGACCCGCAGATCGCGGAACGGTCCCTCGATCTGGTCCTTCAGCGTCACGCCCAGCAGACCGATGGGGATCGAGCCGACGATCACCAGCCAGCCCATCTGCGCGTCGTGGTTCCGGCGCATCGACTTGTCGAACAGCGAGCGGCACCAGGAGGTGATGATCCGGCCGATGTCCTTGCGGAAGTAGATGAGCACCGCGGTCTCGGTGCCGATCTGGGTGATCGCCGTGAAGGCCGCGCCCGGGTCCTCCCAGCCGGAGAACGCGGCGGTCAGCCGCAGGTGCGCGCTGGAGGAGACGGGCAGGAACTCGGTCAGCCCTTGGACGAGTCCGAGGACGAGGGATTCAAACCAAGACATGAAGGTATGGCGTCCAAGTGCTGAAAGGAGAAGAGGTGATCATGTGACGAAGGAAGGGTAGCGGGCCCGGCCGGCGGTACGGCAACAGGGGCCGGGCACGTCCGCCTTCCACGGGGGCCGCGCACCGCGGGCCGGGCCGGCGGGACAGTACCTCCCGGGCGGGTGAATCGGCGTGCCCCGGCCATGGCCGCGACTGCTGTAATGGACGCGCCCGAGGGTTACCGATGACGCGGCCGGGAGGTCGTCTTGAGGGTTGATCAGTGTCTTCTCGTCGACGGGGACGACACGTTG
>NZ_BAAASM010000045.1:0-28538 GCF_039532885.1 Streptomyces nogalater
AAAGGCCCACGCCTCTACGAATGGGCCGGCGCACGCCTGCCGTCGATCAGCGTCTCCGACGGCGGCCGGCCCACCCACGAGCGGTGCGTACTGGGCCGCCGCAGCCCGGCCCGCCCAAACGAGATCGCCTACTACCTCGCCTACACCCCCAACGGCACCAGCGTGGCCGACCCTGTCCGGATCGCCGGCTCCCGCTGGGCGATCGAGGAAGCCTTCCAGGCCGCCAAGAACGAATGCGGCCTCGACCAGTACGAGGTCCGTCGCTATCCGGGCTGGTACCGGCACATCACGCCGGCCACGCTCACCCACGCGTTCCTAGCCGTCGTCGCAGCCCAGACAACCGAAAGGGGGGGCGGCAGAAACGACCCCACCAGCACCATCCGCTTCACGGTGGCAGAGGTCCGCAGACTCCTGGACACTCTCCTGCCCCGCCCGACACCCCGCCTCGGAGCAGTCGTCCACGCCCTGAACTGGTCCCTCTGCGCAGACAACACCAAGCGATCACCCGCCACCGCCACTACCGAAGAAGGACCAGCTCAGGCAACGATTTCTGACTGGAGTACTAGCGCCGGGGCGGAGTCGCACCGCGCGTACGGCTCCGCCTGCTCATCGGTGCTTCAGGGGTGTGAGCTGCTCGATGTCGTACTTCGCCCGCAGCGCCTCGATCGCCTCCTGGTCCGGCGGGCCCCCGTCGGCCAGGATCTCCAGGAGCTCCTCGAAATAGCGTTCGTGGTCCGGTGGGGGAGAAGCCTGGAAGAACATCTTCGCCGGGCTGTCCGTCGGGTTGGCGAAGGCGTGGGGGCAGCCCGGCGGTACGACGATGACCGTGCCCGGTGTCGCGCGCACCACCCGGCTGCCCGAAGGCGACTGCCACTTCTGCCAGTTGTCGGGGGTGCGGATGCGCGGCTCGAAGGCGAGGACGTCCAGCTCCCCTTCGAGGACGTAGAACAACTCCTCGCTGCGGGTGTGCACATGGGCGCCCACGTCGAAACCGGGCGGCACCTCCACCTCGAAGGTGGAGGCCATCCGCGAGTGGGCGCCGGTGACCTTGAACGTCACCCGCTGGGCCGGCGTCTCGACGACGCGGCCGTGCCCCGGTGGTACGTACAGTCCCTCGGTCTCGGTCATGGGCGACTCACCACGTCACCGGCAGGGCCTCGGGCCCGCGGATCAACGCACCCTTCCGAAAGGGGACTTGATCCGGGGGTACGGCCAGTCGCAGGCCCGGCACCCGGTCCAGCAGGGCGTCCGTCAGCAGCTCCTCCTCCAGCCGGGCCAGGATCCCGCCCGGGCAGTAGTGCGGGCCGAAACCGAAGGCCGCGTGCGGGTTGGGGCTGCGGGAGAAGTCGATGGTGTCCGGGTCGGGGAAGACCTCGGGGTCGCGGTTGGCGGCCAGGTACGAGACGTACACCGCATCGCCCGCGCGGATGCGGACCCCGCCGATGTCCACGTCCTCCAGGGCGACGCGGGACAGCCCGACCGCGTTGCGGTGCGGGATGTAGCGCAGGAGTTCGTCGATCGCCCGGGGCCGGATCCCCGGCTCCGCGCGCAGCCGTTCCAGCAGCCGGGGGCGGGTCAGCAGCAGATAGAAGAGCTGCCCGCTGTTGCTGGTGACCGCCTCCCCGCCGATCTGGAGGAGCACGGCGAGGCCGACGGCCTGGTCCAGCGTGATCTCCCCGCGGTCCACCGCGGCGCCCAGCAGGGAGGTGACGTCCTCGCCGGTGCCGGTGCCGGTGCCGTGGCCGCGCCGCCCGATCAGCTCGGCGAAGTACGCGGCCATCTCCCGCTTGGCCCCCTCGCTGATCCGCTTGCCGTGCGAGGAGGAGAGGATCAGCTCGGTCCAGGTGTGCAGGGCGTGCCGGTCGCCGGCCGGGACGCCCATCAGCTCGCAGATCACCGCGATCGGGAACGGGCCGAGCACCGCGCTGGTCAGGTCCGCGGGCGGGCCGCCGCGCAACAGCTCGTCGACCAGCTCCGCCAGCTGCGCGCGCGCCTTCTCCCGCACCCGCTCCACGCCCTTGGCGGTGAACGCGGCGGCCACCGAGCGGCGCAGCCGGGTGTGTTCGGGCGGATCGAGGAAGCCGACCGCGCCCGGTTCGGGGATGAAGTGCGGGGCCAGCCGGGTGACCTGCTTGGCCATGACCGCCGCACGGCTGAAGCGGGGGTCGCCCGCCACCAGGCGTACGTCCTCGTACCGGGTGACCAGCCACGCCCAGCCCTCACCGTGCGGCAGCTGGACGCGGGTGACCGGGCCCTCCGCCATCAGATCGGCCAGCACCGGGTCGAACTCGGTCCCGGGCAGGTCGGACGCCGGCCAGTGCCGTACCGGGGGCAGGGTCTTAGGCAGCGCCGGCGCGGTCACCGCCCGGCTCCGTCCCCGTCGGCCCAGCGGCCGACCGTCATCTCGGCGGTGATGCCGGGACCGAACCCGGCGAGCAGCCCGCGCGCCCGGTCCTCGGCGCCGCCCTCGTCGAACAGCCGGCGCAGCGCGTCCAGGACGACGGCGCTGGCGATGTTGCCGTACTCGGTGAGCGTGGCCCGGCTGAACCGGAACGCGTGCGGATCGACCTGGAGGAACCTGCTCAGGTCGTCGAGTATGCGGGGACCGCCCGCGTGGATGATGTAGAAGTCCAGGTCGGTCGCGTCCCAGCCGTGCGTGCCGGCCAGTTCCTTCAGGGCCGGGGCGAGCGGCTCCATGGTCGTCGGCACCCGCTTGTCCAGCAGGAAGTGGAAGCCGGTCGCGCGCACGTCGTAGGCGATCCACTCCTCGGTCTTCGGGATCAGATAGGAGCCGTTGCGCTCCAGGCTGACGCCCCGGCCGCCGCGCCCGCGGACCACGGCGGCGGCGACACCGTCGCCGAACAGCCCGTTGGAGAGCAGCGAGCCGACGCCGAGGTCGGTGGGCTGGTAGCACAGCGAGCAGAACTCGCAGGCCACGATGAGGGCGTTGGCCTGCGGGTAGGCCGAGCAGAAGTCGTGCGCCCGGTTGATCGCCGCACCACCGGCCGCGCAGCCCAGCTGGGCGATCGGGAGCTGGCGGGTGGTGCTGTCGAAGTCCATCTCGTTGATCAGCCACGCCGTCAGCGAGGGCATCATGAAGCCCGTGCACGACACGTAGATGATCACGTCGATGTCGCTGGTGAGCAGTTCCGCGTCGTCCAGCGCGCGCTGGATCACTGCGGGGACCCGGGCCTTGGCCTCGGCCTCGTAGAGCTTGTTGCGCTCCTCGAAGCCCGGGTGTTTCAGGGTCTCCTCGATGGGCTGGACGATGTGCCGTGTCTTGACGCCGGTGTTCTCGATCAGCCTGAGGGCGAGTGGCAGTTGTGGGTGGTCGGCGTGGCGGGAGCGCGCCAGCTCCAGCGTCTCCTCCATCGTGATCACGTACTCCGGGACCGACACCGAGGGCTTGCACAAGGTCGCCATGAACCGTCCCTGCTTTCCGCGTTCCGGGGGCCTTCGCCCGCCGGTCAGAAGGTGGGTTCGCCTCTGTGGGCGCTCCACCCACCGTCACCCGGGAGGGCGATGATCTCCCGTTGGGTTACTCCGAACCGGGGACCCCGGGGTCCGGCCCGCAGGGCGATTCCTACGGCCGGACGAGGGAAAACGGCAGGCCGGACGTTACGACCGAGCGGCCGGCGGCGACGGTTCGGGCCGCCGCCGGCCGGGCGCCCGGTGGCGGGCCCGGCCACCGGGCGGTGAGGGCGCCACCCGGTGGACGCGGCGGGGCCGGCACGGCCACCGGCGGCGGGGCATGCGGTGGGGGACGTACGGCGGGCGCCGCGGGGACGGCCTACTGCGTCCCGCTGCTGTGCGCGATGCACGCGACGTCGATCCGGTCCGCCAGCTTGGCCAGCTCGATGGTCAGCGCGGCCACGGTGTCCTCGTCGAGCCCCTGCTCGCCCGCCTCGACCAGATGCAGCCACCGCGCGCCCACGGTCCGCAACAACTTACTCACGTCGGCCGCGGAGACCTGCAAGGCCCCGCGGTCGTCGACGATCAGAGGCAGGGTCACTTCGCGGTTCACAGAACGGGATGGTAGCCGTGCGGCCCTCACGCACCCTGCCAAACCGTGGTGATGTTGCAGAACTCCCGGATTCCGTGCCCGGACAGCTCACGCCCGTACCCCGAGCGCTTCACCCCGCCGAACGGGAACGCCGGATGGGAGGCGGTCATCCCGTTGACGTACACCGAACCGGCCTCCAGGTCCCGGGCGAACCGCTCGACCTCGGTCTCGTCCCGCGTCCACACGTTGGAACTCAGGCCGAACGCCGAGTCGTTGGCGACGAGCACGGCCTCGTCCACGTCGTGCGCCCGGTACAGCGTGGCGACCGGTCCGAACGCCTCCTCGCGGTGGATGCGCATCTCCCGCCTGATGCCGGACAGTACGGTCGGCGGGTAGTACCAGCCGGGCCCGTCCGGCCGCTCGCCGCCGCACAGCACCTCGGCCCCGCCGCGCCGCGCGTCGTCGACCAGTTCCTCCAGATCCGCGCGGCCCCGCTCGCTGGCGAGCGGCCCGACCTCGGTGTCCTCCGCCAGCGGGTCGCCGACCTTCAGGGCCCGCATGCCCGCGACGAACCTCTCGGCGAAGGCGTCGTAGACGTCGGTGTGCACGATGAACCGCTTGGCGGCGATGCAGGACTGCCCGTTGTTCTGCACCCGCGCGGTCACCGCGACCTCGGCCGCGCGGTCGAGGTCCGCGGAGGGCATCACGATGTACGGGTCGCTGCCGCCCAGCTCCAGCACCGTCTTCTTGATCATCTCCCCGGCGGTGGACGCGACCGCCCGGCCCGCCGGTTCGCTGCCGGTCAGGGTGGCCGCCCGGACCCGCTCGTCGCGCAGGATGTCGTCCACCGCGCCGGAGCCGATCAGCAGTGTCTGGAAGCAGCCCTCCGGGAAGCCCGCCCGGTGGAAGAGGTCCTCCAGGTACAGGGCCGTCTGCGGCACGTTGGAGGCGTGCTTGAGCAGGCCCACGTTGCCGGCCATCAGGGCGGGCGCCGCGAACCGGACCACCTGCCACAGCGGGAAGTTCCACGGCATCACGGCGAGCACCGGGCCGAGCGGGCGGTAGCGCACCCGCACCCGGGAGGCGCCCGAGTCGCGCACGTCCGCCTCGGCGGGCTCCTCGTCGGCCAGCAGCCGCTCGGCGTGCTCGGCGTACCAGCGCATCGCCTTGGCGCACTTCGCCGCCTCCGCGCGGGCCTGCCGGACGGGCTTGCCCATCTCGGTGGTGACGACCCGGCCGATCTCCCGCTGGTCCTCGTCCAGCAGCCCGGCGGCCTTGTCCAGCAGCCGGGCGCGCTCGGCGAACGAGGTCGTCCGGTAGGTGCGGAACGTCGCCTCGGCCAGCTCCAGCCGGCGTTCCAGCTCGTCCTCGTCCATGGGCTCGTATGTCTTGAGCGTCTCGCCGTTCGCCGGATTCACCGTCGCGATGGGCATGACCGACCTCCCTGCAAGCGGGCTTGTCTCGACCTTCGCGCGCGGCCCGGCAAGTCGCAACGCGACAGGTCCTCGGATCAGCCCGAGTGCTCCGCCAGCCGGTCGAGAAACGCGGCCTGCGCCGTGATGATCACCGCACGGGCCCGGTCCGGGGTGAACCACGCCACCCGGTCCAGCTCCGGGAACTCCCGCAGTCGGCCGGAGCGCGGCGGCCACTCCATGGTGAACGTCCCCGGCTCGATCGTCTCCGGGTCGAGGTCCGCCTCCACCGCCCAGGCCGTGACGATCTTGCCGTTGCGCTGCACGACCTCGCCCAGCGCCACGGCCTCCCCGTCCGGCGGCGCCACCCCCAGCTCCTCGCGGAACTCCCGCCGGGCCGCCTCCCAGGCCGGCTCCGCCGGGTCGTACTCGCCCTTGGGTACCGTCCAGGCGCCTGCGTTCTTCCTCGCCCACAGCGGGCCGCCCATATGGCCGAGCAGTACCTCCAGGCCCCGAGGCGTGTGCCGGAACAACAGCAGTCCCGCGCTGCGCTTCGCCGTCCGCACCGTCACGTCCCGGCCTCCGGATGGGCTGCCAGCAGGGCCTGCACCGTATCGGCCTCCTCGGGGCGCTTGTCCTCGCGGTAACGGACCACGCGGGCGAAACGCAGGGTGACACCGGCCGGATAGCGGGTGGAGCGCTGGAGGCCGTCGTAGGCGATCTCCACGACGAGTTCGGGGCGCACCCGGACCACCCGGCCGTCGTCCTCGACCGCCAGCTCCTTGAGCCGCCCGGTCTGCCAGGCGAGCATCGCGTCCGTCATGCCCTTGAAGGTCTTGCCCAGCATCGCGAAGCCGCCGTCCGCCGTGCGAGCGCCGAGGTGGAGGTTGGACAGCCGGCCGGTGCGCCGGCCGTGGCCCCACTCGGCGGCCAGCACCACCAGGTCCAGGGTGTGCACGGGTTTGACCTTCAGCCAGGACGCGCCGCGCCGGCCCGCGCTGTATGGCGCGTCGAGCCCCTTGACCACCACGCCCTCGTGACCCCGGGCCAGGGTGTCCGCCAGGAACCGCTCCGCCCGAGGGGTGTCCTCGGGGCCCGAGACCAGCGTGCGCCGCACCCGCATCGGCTCGGGCACCAGCCGGGACAGCTCCGCGTGCCGCTCGGCGAACGGCAGGTCGAGCAGGTCGCGGCCGTCCACCGCGAGGGCGTCGAAGAAGACGGGGGAGACCGGGACCTCCGCGGCCGCCCGCGCCACGTCGGTCCGGGAACCCACCCGGCCCGCCGTCTCCTGGAAGGACCGGGGCCGCCCCGCCGCGTCGAAGGAGATCACCTCCCCGTCCAGGATGAACCGCTCGCCCGGCAACGCCAGCGCGGCGGCCGTGACTTCGGGCAGCCTGCCGGTGATGTCGTCCAGGGTGCGGGTGTGGATCCGCACCCGCCCGCCCTCCCGGTGCACCTGGATCCGGATGCCGTCCAGCTTCTCCTCCACCGCGCAGGCGCCCAGCTTCTCCACCGCCTCCGCGACCGACGACGCGCTGTGCGCCAGCATCGGCAGCACCGGGCGGCCCACCGTGAGCCGGAACCGCTCCAGCGCGGCCGGCCCCTCGCCGAGCAGCGCCTCGGCCACCGTCTGGAGCGACCCGGCGAGCATCACGGCCCGGCGTACGTCCGCCGGCTCCGCCCCTGTCGCCTGGGCCAGGCCCTCCACCGCGACCGCGTCCAGCGCGCCCTGGCGGACCTCGCCGGTCAGCAGGCCCAGCAGGAAGCGCTGCTCGGCCTCGGTGGCCGCGCCCATCAGCTCGCCGACGATCCGGGACCGCTCCGCCTGGGACCCGGGCCCGGCCACCTCGCCCAGCTCGCCGAGCCGGGCGTCGACCTCGCGCACGGTGAGCGTGGGCTCGGCGGCCGGCGGCACCGGGCGGCCCAGCACCTTCCAGCCGACCCCGAGCCGGCCCTGCGGCAGCCGTCCGGCCAGATAGGGGATGACGATCGGCACGTCCCCTGCCCCGGCCTCCCGGAACAGCTGCGCGAGCAGCGCGGTCTTGCGGGACCGCGCCGCCGTCGCGGCGACCTCCCGGGACACCTCGGCCAGCCGGGTCAGCAGCATGTCCCCAGAGTGCACCGGGGGCGCCCGGTCTACACCCCCACGGCCGCGTCGAGGTCGGCCATCAGCAGTTCCGCGTTGATCGCCGCGCCCGCCCGGTAGCCCCGGCTGGCCGCGTTCACCACCTGCTCGGCGAATCCGCTCGCGTTGCCCGCGGCCCACAGCCCGGGCACGCTCGTCAGGCCCCGTTCGTCGATCACCGGGTAGCTGCCGAACGGTGTCTCGTGCAGGTCCGCGCCCAGCTTGACCAGGAGATCGTTGTTCGGGACGGCGCGCGGGGCGGCGTACAGCACCGCACGGTCGTGCACCGTGCCGTCGGAAAGCCGGACTCCGGTGAGCCGGTCGTCGGCGACCACCAGCCCCGCCACCTCGCCGGGCACCACCGCGACCCCGGCGGCGGCCAGCCGGCGCAGGTCCTGGTCGGTCAGCTCGGCCTCGTCCACCCGGTGCAGGAAGAGCCGTACGTCCTTCGACCACTGGGTGACCATCAGCGCCTGGTGCACGCTGAGCGGCGAGGTGGCGAGGACCCCGGTCGGCAGGTCGCGCGCCTCCCAGCCGTGGCAGTACGGGCAGTGCAGCACGTCCCGGCCGTACCGCTCGGCCAGGCCCGCGACCGGTGGCAGTTCGTCCCGCAGGCCGGTGGCGATCACCAGCCGCCGGGCCCGCACGGTCCGGCCCCCGGCGAGGACGACGGTGAAGTCCGCCTCCCGCCTGGCGTCCACCACCCGGTCCCGCACCAGCTCCACCCCGTACCGGGCGATCTCCGCGCGTCCCACCGCCAGGAACTCGGCCGGGGACATGCCGTCCCGGGAGAGGTAACCCTGCATGTGCGCGGACGGCGCGTTGCGCGGCTCGCCCGCGTCGACCACCAGGGTGCGGCGCCGGGACCGGCCCAGTACCAGCGCGGCGGACAGCCCGGCCGCCCCGCCGCCGACGACGACCACTTCGTAGTTCTCGGTCATGGTGACCACCTCCGCCACGACCGTCGCCCAAACCGTGCGGCATTGACAAACCTCTTTGCCGAACCTGCAATAAGGTCATGAGTACCGACGACGTTCTCGCCGAGGTGGGCCCGCGGTTGCGGCGGCTCCGCAAGGAGCGGCAGGTGACCCTGGCGGCGCTGTCCGAGGCCACCGGCATCTCCGTCAGCACGCTCTCCCGGCTGGAGTCCGGCCTGCGCAGGCCCAGCCTGGAGCTGCTGCTGCCCATCGCCCAGGCCCACCAGGTGCCGCTGGACGAGCTGGTCGGCGCCCCGCCGGTCGGCGACCCCCGGGTGCGGGCCCGGCCGATCACCCGGCAGGGACGCACCCTGTATCCGCTGACCCGGCAGCCCGGCGGGCTCCAGGCCTACAAGGTGGTCGAGCCGCAGCGCTCCGCCGAGCCCGACCCCCGCACCCACGAGGGTTACGAATGGCTGTACGTGCTGTCCGGGCGGCTGCGCCTGGTGCTCGGCCGGCACGACGTGGTCCTCTCGGCGGGCGAGGCGGCCGAGTTCGACACCCGCGTGCCGCACTGGTTCGGGTCGACGGGGGAGGGGCCGGTGGAGTTCCTGAGCCTGTTCGGGCCGCAGGGGGAGCGGATGCATGTACGGGCGCGGCCGGCCCGTTCGTGACGTCCGCTCGGCGTTCGGGGCCCGGCGGCTGTTCCCTGATCGGCAAGCGACCGCTTAGTATGCGGTCGGACCCGGTCAGACGAAGCAGTCCCGTGGAGGCCCCGCATGCAGGCATGGCAAGTGCACGACAACGGCGAGCCGGGCGAGGTGATGCGCCTGGCGGAGGTGGAGCGGCCCACGCCCGGGGACGGCCAGGTGCTGCTGCGGGTGCGCGCCGCCAACGTCAACTTCCCCGACGCGCTGCTGTGCCGGGGCCAGTACCAGGTGCGCCCGCCGCTGCCCTTCACACCCGGCGTGGAGATCTGCGGCGAGACCGAGGACGGCCGCCGGGTGCTCGCCAACCCCGCGCTGCCCTACGGCGGTTTCGCCGAGTACGCCGTCGCCGACGGCCGCGCCCTGCTGCCCGCGCCCGCCTCGCTGGACGACGCCGAGGCCGCCGCCCTGCACATCGGCTACCAGACCGGCTGGTTCGGCCTGCACCGCCGGGCCCGGCTGGAGGCGGGGGAGACCCTGCTCGTGCACGCCGCCGCCGGAGGCGTGGGCAGCGCCGCCGTCCAGCTCGGCCAGGCGGCCGGCGCCACCGTGATCGGTGTCGTGGGCGGCGCGGAGAAGGCCGCCGTCGCCCGGGAGCTGGGCTGCGACGTGGTGGTCGACCGGCGCGCCGAGGACGTCGTCGCCGCCGTGAAGGAGGCCACCGGCGGCCGGGGCGCCGACGTGATCTACGACCCGGTCGGCGGCGCCGCCTACACCCAGTCCACCAAGGTCGTCGCCTTCGAGGGCCGGATCGTCGTCGTCGGCTTCGCCGGCGGCACCATCCCCACCCCCGCCCTCAACCACGCCCTGGTCAAGAACTACTCGATCCTCGGCCTGCACTGGGGCCTGTACAACACCAAGAACCCCGAGCTGGTCCGGCACTGTCACGAACAGCTCACCGAGCTGGCCGCGCGGGGCGCCGTCAAGCCGCTGGTCAGCGAGCGGGTGCCGCTCGCCGGCGCGGCCGGTGCCGTGCAGCGGGTCGCCGACGGGGTGACCACCGGCCGGATCGCCGTCGTACCGGAGAACGGAGCCGCCGCATGACCGACGCCGCCGAACTGCGCAGCCGCACCCGGGAGTTCCTCGCGCAGCATCCGCCCGCGAGCACCGGCCGCCTGGACTTCCTGCGGGCCCGCTTCGACGCCGGCCTCGCCTGGGTGCACTACCCCGAGGGCCTCGGCGGCCTCGGTGCCCCCCGCTCCCTCCAGGGCGTCGTGGACGCCGAACTGGAGGCCGCCGGCGCCCCCGACAACGACCCCCGGCGGATCGGCATCGGCCTCGGCATGGCCGCGCCGACCATCCTCACGTACGGCACCGAGGAGCAGAAGCGGCGCTATCTGCGGCCCCTGTGGACCGGGGAGGAGGTCTGGTGCCAGCTGTTCAGCGAGCCCGGCGCCGGCTCCGACCTGGCCGCGCTGGGCACCCGGGCGGTCCGCGAGGGCGACGATTGGGTGGTCAACGGGCAGAAGGTGTGGACCTCCAGCGCCCACCTCGCCCGCTGGGCCATCCTCATCGCCCGCACCGACCCGGATGTGCCCAAGCACCAGGGCATCACCTACTTCGTCTGCGACATGACCGACCCGGGCGTGGAGGTCCGGCCGCTGCGCCAGATCACCGGCGAGGCCGAGTTCAACGAGGTGTTCCTCACCGGCGTCCGCATTCCCGACAACCGGCGCCTCGGCGCGGTCGGCGACGGCTGGCGGGTCGCCCAGACCACGCTCAACAACGAACGCGTCGCCATCGGCGGCATGGCCCAGCCCCGCGAGGGCGGCATGATCGGCGCCGTCGCGAAGACCTGGCGGGAACGCCCGGACCTGCGCACCCACGAACTGCACCAGCGGCTGCTGACGCTGTGGGTGGAGGCCGAGGTGGCCCGGTTCACGAGCGAGCGGCTGCGCCAGCAGCTCGCCGCCGGCCAGCCCGGCCCCGAGGGCGCCGGGATGAAGCTCGCCTTCGCCCGCCTCAACCAGGAGATCAGCGGCCTGGAGGTCGAACTGCGCGGCGAAGAGGGCCTGTTGTACGACGACTGGACCATGCGCCGTCCCGAACACGTCGACTTCACCGGCCGCGACGCCGGCTACCGCTATCTGCGCTCCAAGGGCAACAGCATCGAGGGCGGCACCAGCGAGGTGCTGCTGAACATCGTGGCCGAGCGCGTCCTGGGCCTGCCCGCCGAGCCGCGCACCGACAAGGACGTCGCCTGGAAGGACCTCGCCCGATGACGGATCTGCTGTACTCCGAGGAGGAAGAGGCGCTGCGCGCCGCCGTCCGAGACCTGCTCACGGACCACTGCCCGCCGGCCGGCGTGCTCGCCCGTACCGAGTCGGACGCGCCCCACGACCGGGCCCTGTGGAAGTCCCTCGCCGAGGACATGGGCCTGGCCGGCCTCCTGGTACCCGAGGAGCGCGGCGGCCAGGGCGCCTCCCACCGCGAGGCCGCCGTCGTCCTGGAGGAGCTGGGCCGGGCCGTCGCCCCCGTGCCGTACCTCACCAGCGCGGTCGTGGCCACCGAGGCACTGCTCGCCTCCGACGACGGCGAGCTGCTGGGACGGCTGGCCTCCGGGCGCACCATCGGCGCCCTGGCGGTCGGCCTGCACACCGGATCGGCCACCGGCGTCAGGACCGTACGGGTGGAGAACGGCACCCTGCACGGCGAGCTGACCGGCATCGCGGACGCGGCCGTCGCCGACGTGCTGCTCGTCCCGGCCGACGACGGCGGCCTCTACGCCGTCGCCGCCGACGCCGTGACGGTGCTGCCACAGACCTCCCTGGACCTGACCCGGCCGCTGGCCACCGTGCGGCTGGCGGGCGCTGCCGGCCGTCGCGTCGGGGACACGGAGCCCGCCGTACGCCGGGCCCTGCGCGCCGCCGCCGGACTGCTCGCCGCCGAGCAACTCGGGGTCGCCGACTGGGCGTTGACGGAGACGGTGCGCTATCTGAAGGAGCGCAAGCAGTTCAACCGGCCGGTCGGCGGCTTCCAGGCGCTCAAGCACCGGCTGGCCCGGCTGTGGCTGGAGGTCGTCCACCTGCGGGCCGCCGCCCGCGCCGCCGCCGACGCCCTCTCCACCGGCCAGGACACCGACGTCACGGTGGCCGTCGCCCAGGCCTACGCCGCCCCCGTCGCCGTACGCGCCACCGAGGAGGCGCTGCAACTGCACGGCGGGATCGGCATGACCTGGGAGCACCCGGTCCATCTGTACCTGAAGCGGGCCAAGGCGGACTCGATCGCCTACGGCACTGCGGGCGCCCACCGCGAGGCGCTGGCCGCACTGGCCGACCTCCAGGCCCCCTGACACCCCGGCACCCGCGCACGGTGAAGCCCGCCCCACCCGGGGCGGGCTTTCCGGGCGGCCGAAGTGAACAGCGCGCCAACTCGATGTCGCGAAGGGTCCCTTGGGGCGCACCCGCACGCATACTCTCCCCGGTCCCCATCACCCCCAGGGAGGCAGTGCATGGCCCTCACCACCCGTCGCGGAGCCCTCACCACCCTCGGCGCCGCCCTCGCGGGCACCCTCGCGCCGTCGGCGACCGACGCCCTGGCCGCGGGCGAGGCACCGGGCGTGAACGACGTACCCGGCGTGAGCGACGCACCGGCCGTGAACGACGCACCGGCCGGTGCACGTCGGCGGTGGTCCCGCCCGCTGTGGCGGGCCCACGCCCACAACGACTACGCCCACCCGCGACCCCTGCTCGACGCCCTCGACCACCGCTTCGGCAGCGTCGAAGCCGACATCTTCCTCGTCGGCGGGCGGCTGCTCGTCGGGCACGAGGCGTCCGACCTCGACCCATCCCGCACCCTGGAGTCCCTCTACCTGGAACCGCTCGCCGCCCGCGTCGCCGCCCACCACGGCTCGGTCTACCAAGGCGCGCACCGGCCGCTCCAGCTCCTCGTCGACATCAAGACCGAGGGCGCCGCGACCTACCTCGAACTCGACCGCCGGCTGCGCCGCTACCCGCACCTGTTCACCCGGTACGCGCACGGCCGCGTCCACCCCGGCCCGGTCACCGTCGTCGTCTCCGGCGACCGGGCGGCCCGTACCCCGATGGCCGCGCAGACCGAGCGGCGCGCCTTCTACGACGGCCGGCTCGCCGACCTGGCCGGCCCCGCCCCGGCCTCCCTCACCCCGCTCATCAGCGACAACTGGACGCAGAACTTCGGCTGGACGGGAACGGGGGCGTTCCCGGACGCCGAACGGCGCAAGCTGCGCGGCATCACCGCCGCCGCCCACGCCCGCGGACAGCGCGTCCGGTTCTGGGCCACCCCCGACACCGCCGGCCCGGCCCGGGAAGCGCTGTGGGACGAGCTGCTGGCCGCCGGGGTGGACCACCTCAACACCGACGACCTCGCCGGGCTGGAGGCCTTCCTCGACGCCCGCGCCGCGGCGTAAGACCACACGATCGGCGGACGTGTCAGCCGCCCGGACGAACCCTCCGCTACGTCACACTTGCGCCCGAACGCCGCACATGGGGCGTGGCGGAGGAGGTTCCGATGGCGATTTCCATCTCGGTGGTGCTGCTGCTCCTGATCCTGGCCGTGATCTTCATGCGCAACGGCGCGCTGAAGGTCTCCCACGGCCTGGTCTGCATGCTGCTCGGTTTCTACCTGGCCAGTACCGGCATGGCGCCCACCATCCACAGCGGGCTCACCGCGACCGCCGACCTGGTGAGCAGCCTGCGGCCCTGACCCGGCCGGCGTTCAGCCGGCCGCGAAGACGCCGATGCCGTTGGGCACGGGCCGTTCGGCGCCGCCGCTCGGGTGGTTGCGCACGGTCACGGCACGGTCGTCCGCGTCGCGGGTCACCATCTCCGTCGAGCCGCCGCCGTCCAGGTTGAAGGCATCAAAGGCGCCCAGCGACCGCAGGACCTCCGCCTCCTCGTGGACGGTCAGCCCCGAGCGGTAGTCCGCGGCCCCGTCGAGCGCCAGGAGCAGCAGCTGCCGGCCGCCGCCCTTGACGCCCGCGGCCGTGCGCACCGCCGCGGTCTTGTCGTCCAGCCCGGACAGCGGGGCGCCGCCGCGGACGATCGGGAAGCCGCCGATCGCGAACGCGTACGGCACCCCGGACGAGGCCGCCGTCAGGCCGTGCGTGACCTGCACCGGATCGCCGACGGACAGCTCGCGCAGCTTCCGCGCGCCCTCCTCGCGGCCCACCAGGACCGTCGTGTCCGCGGGGATCGTGCCGCCGCCCGGGGTGCCGGAGACGGAGACCACCCGGCCGTCGCGCACCGTCACCTCGTAGGTGTCCTCGCTGCACGGTGCCGAGCGCTGGGTGTCGGTGCCGCAGACGGCGCGCCCGCGGGAGGCGCCGCCCCAGCGCGCGGTGAAGGCGCCGACCGAGTTCACCGGCAGCGCGTACTGGTTGAGTCCCTTCAGGGGCAGCTTGCCCCCGGGTGTGCCGACGGAGCCGGTGAGGGAGAGGCGGTCCAGGCGGGCCCGCCGGTCGGTGCCCACGCCGAGCACCTCCCGGGTGTCGGTGCCCGGCGGCAGCGCGGGCCCGAACCGCTGGCCCTTCGGCACCGCCGCCTTGAGCACCTGCCCGTCCGCCACGGCCGGTCCGACGGGCGCCCCCGTGGCCGCCACGCCCGGATGCTGGGACTCGGTGATGTGGAAGAAGTCGCCGTTCACCCCGGCGACCGCCCCGGCCGAGTCCGCCAGCCGGGAGAGCGTGGCCCGGGCCGCGACCGTGCCCGGGTACAGCAGGCCGACGCGGACGTGCGGGTTGCCCAGGTCCACCGTGAGCAGGTGGACGCGGGCCGTGCCCTTCGCCGCGTCGACGTCGAACTGCCGGTAGGTGACGCCCGGCGCGATCCGCCGGCCCGCCGGCGCGGCGCCGGCCGGTGCCGCGCCCGTCAGGGCCGCACCGGCCAGCACACCGAGTGCCGTGACCGTCGTGAGAACCGCTCTGCCCGCCGCCGAACGCCCGTTCCGTCTGGACACCGTGCCTCCTGATGCCTCGTCAACCGCCCCCGCGTGCAGGGGAAGTGGAGCAGACTCGGACGGCCGGTGGTACGACTACGCGTCGACGACGCGAGAACGGGTGAGAAAACGTACCCCCTCGGGTGCCTCCAGCGAGAAACCGCTGCCGCGCCCGGGGACGACGTCCACGATCAGCCGGGTGTGGCGCCACGCCTCGTACTGGCCGCGCGCCATCCAGAACGTCACGGGCTCCGGCACGCCCTCCACCGCCAGCTCCGCCAGCAGCACATCCGAACCGCCGGTGCGGAACTCGCCGTCGGGGTAGCACATGGGGGCGCTGCCGTCACAACAGCCGCCGGACTGGTGGAACATCAGCGGGCCGTGCTCGGCGCGCAGCCGGCGCACCAGCTCCGCGGCCCGCGGGGTGAGTTCGACGCGCGGGATCTCCTGTGCCATGTCACCGTCCTCGGGGCCTTCGGCTTCCTCCAGTCTCACGGTCGCTCAAGAGGCCGTCCAGTACGCGGTGTTGGACTGCCGACGCTTGGCCGACAGGGCGTACGTTGCGGAGGCGGCCGCCAGTCCGGCCGGCAGCGCCAGGTCGATACCGCCCAGGGCGGCGGCCACGGGACCGGTGTAGACGCTGTCGACGCACAGCGCGGAGGCCGTCACACCCGCCATGAGGGCCAGCGCCCCGGGCCGGTTGACGCCGCCGGTGTACCAGAACGGCCCGCCGGGCGACTCGTCGGCGAGCGCGGGACCGTCGTAGCGGTTGCGGCGCAGCAGGATGTCCGTGGCGTAGACGGCCGTGGCGGGGCCGAGCAACAGCACGGTCAGCCGCAGCACATCGCCGACGGTGTCCAGGAAGTCCGAGACCAGCAGCGCGTACAGGGTGAGCGACACGGCCACCGCGCCGTCCACCAGGACGCTGAGCGTGCGCCGGATGCGCAGGCCGACGGCCTGGAGGGCGAGACCGGCGCTGTAGGACGTCAGCGCGTTCAGCGCGATGGTGCCGAGGACCAGCGCGAGCAGGAACACCGGCCGGAACCAGCCGGGCAGCAGCGTCTGGAGCGAGGACTCCGGGTCGTTCATGTCGACGGCGGTCGCGGCACAGGCGCCGATGCCGCACACCAGGACGCTCGGCACGAACCCGCCGAGCGCGGTCCAGCCGGCCACCGCCTTCGCGGGGGTGGAGCGGGGCAGATACCGGGAGAAGTCCGCGCTGGTGGTGTACGACAGCGGCCCCGAGGCGACGAGGGCGGTCCCGGCCGACACGGTCGCCCACAGGTCCGTGCCGGTCAGCGGTCGCCCGGGGGCGTAGCCGAAGTCGGTGTGCCGCAGCACCGCGACGCCCACCACGGCGAACACCGCCGACAGCGCCAGGGTGATCGGCAGGTAGAGCCGGACGATCGCGCCGTGGCCGTAGACGCCGATGGCGAGCGTGACGGCGGCGATCAGCACCACGACGGCCGCCTTCACCCCGGTGGTCACCGGCAGCCCGGCCCGGTCCACCAGGGAGAAGGCCGCGGTGGCCGCGGCCGCCAGGTTCAGCGCGAAGTAGCACACGGAGATCAGCCAGCCGGTCACCGCGTTGTTCACCCGGTTCCCGCGCACCCCGTACAGCGCCCGGGTCACCACCTCGCTCGGCGCGCCGGCCACCGGGCCCGGGATCGCCAGCAGGCCGGTGAGCAGCCAGAACAGATTGCCCGCGACGATCACCGCGAGCGCCTGCCACAGGCTCAGCCCCATCAGCACCAGCGCGCCGCCCACCACCAGGCTCAGGTAGGTGACGCTCGTGGCGGCCCATACGGAGAACAACTCGCGTGGCCGGCCCCGGCGTTCGGAGTCCGGGATGTGGTCGATGCCGTGTGCCTCGACGCCGGCGCGCCCGGCGGCCCGGGGGGCAAAGGCGCCGCCGTCGGCGGGTGTGGGCCGTGGGCCGGAGTGCGGATCGGGAAGCGTGGACGCCATGGGGCCTCCGGAAGCCGTGGAAGGGGCCTGGTCGCTTATTGGGCGGGTGACCAGTTGCTTATTGGTCGCACACTCAATAGCATCGCCGTCATGTCGTCAAGCGTTCAGCGCAAGCGGATTCGCAAGGACCCGGCCGCCCGGCGGGCGGAGATCGTCGCCGCCGCCGCGGCCGTCGCCCTGGCCGAAGGCCTGGAGTGCGTCACCCTCCGCCGGATCGCCGAGGAACTCGCCGTCCGCCCCGGGCTGATCAGCCACTACTTCCCCTCGGTCGAGGACCTGGTCGCCGAGGCGTTCGGCAGCGCGGCGACCGGCGAACTCGACCGGCTCCTCCCGGCCGGGCGCGCCACGCCCACCCCCACCGAACAGCTCGCCCGCTTCCTCGCCCACACCTCCGGTCAGGCCTACGACGCGATCAGCCGGCTGTGGATCAACGCCCGCCACCTCAGCCGCTACCGGCCCGTGCTCCGCGACCGGGTCGCCGAGCAGGAGGCCGCCTGGCGCGACCGGCTCGAACGCCTCGTCCAGGACGGCGTGGACGCCGGCGAGTTCGTCACCGACGACCCGGTGGCGGTCGCCGTGCAGATCCTCGTCGTCCTCGACGGCCTGGGCGTCCACGCCAACACCGCGACGCCGAGGCGCCCGGCCGCGGTGCTGCGCATGCCTCTCACCACGGCCGAGCGGGAACTCGGGCTGCGACCCGGCACGCTCGACCAGGCCACCGGCTGATCCGTCGCCGCACAAGCCCCCGACGTCCCCGTGCCCCTGTGAGTGATGGGGCTCTTGACGTGCCCCTGTAAGTGAAGGAGCCCCCGTGCCCGCCGATCTCGTCCTGCTCTCCGCCCGGCTGCTCGACCCCGGCACCGGCCACCTCCTGCCGCACACCGCGCTCGCCGCCGAGCGGGGGCGGATCAGCTTCCTCGGCGACGACCGGGACGCCCGCGCCCTCGCCGGGCCCGGCACCACCGTCGTCGACCTGCGCGGTGCGGTGGTCACCTCCGGGTTCACCGACGGCCATCTGCACCCGGTCTCCGGCGCCGAACGCACCATGGGCGTCGACCTGTCCGGCTGCCGCGACCTGGCCGCCGTACGCGCCGCGCTCGCCGCGGCGGTACGGGACCTGCGGCCGGGCGCCTGGCTGCGCGGCTGGGGCCTGGACCCGAACGCCTTCGGCACCGCCCCCGTGGCCACCGCCGCGCTCGCACCCGTCCTCGACGGGGTGCCCGCGCTCATCGACCTGTTCGACGCGCACTCGGCGCTGGCCAGCGAGCGGGCGCTGGAACTGGCCGGCGTCGACGGGCCGCGCGCCTTCGAGCAGGGTTCGGAGATCGTCTGCGACGCCGACGGACGGCCCACCGGGCTGCTGCTGGAGGACGCCGCCTGCGAGGTCGTGGAGGCGGTCGCCCCCCGGCCCACCGAGGCCCAGCTCCGCTCCCGCGCCGCCGAGGTGCTGGCCGCCATGGCCGCGTCCGGGCTCACCGGCGGGCACGCCATGGACGCGAACGGCGACAGCCTCGCCGTCTACGCCGCCCTGGAGGCCGAGGGCGCCCTCCCCCTGCGGCTGAGGATCGCCCCCTGGTGCCGGCCCGAGGCGAGCGACGCCGACCTCGCCGAGCTGGTCCGCCTCCAGGGCACCGGCGGCGCGCTGTGGCGGGTTGCGGGGGTGAAGCTGTTCATGGACGGCACCATCGACAACGGCACCGCCTGGCTGGAGACGCCCGACTGTCACGGCCAGTCCGACCACGCCTACTGGCCCGACCCGCGGCGCTACACCCGGGTGATCGCCGACCTGCACCGGGCCGGCGTGCCCACGGCCACCCACGCCATCGGCGACGCGGCGGTCCGCCACGTCCTCGACGCCGTCGAGCAGGCCCAGGCGGAAGGCGCGCGGGCGGGCGGTACGGGCAGCACCGGTGGTGCCGGCGGTGCCGGTGGTACGGGCGTCGGCGTCGTACGGCACCGGATCGAGCACATCGAGACCGTCCCCGACGACACCGTCCGGCGGTTCGCGCCGCTCGGCGTCGCCGCGTCGATGCAGCCCACCCACTGCTGCGAGTTCACCCGGGCGGACCACACCGACAACTGGTCCCGCCGGCTCGGCGAGGAGCGGGCCGGACGCGCGTTCCGCTGCCGGGACCTGTGGGAGGCCGGGGCACGGGTCGTCCTCGGATCGGACTGGCCCATCGCGCCGTACCCGCCGCTCCAGGTCATGGCCGGCGCCCGGCACCGGCGGCCCGCCGACCTCTCCCAGCCCCCGCACGGCCCCGAGCAGGCCCTCACCCCGCTCCAGGCGCTCCAGGGCATGACCGTGTGCCCCGCCTGGGCGGCGGGGGAGGAGGACCGGGCCGGCCGGCTCGCCGTCGGCCACCGCGCCGACCTCACGGTGCTCGCCGACGACCCGCTGCGCGTGCCCGACAACGACCTGGCCGCGCTGCCGGTCCTGCTGACGGCGGTGGCCGGACGGGTCACCCACCGGGCGGCGGGGGTGTAGCCCCGGGGCGGGCGGGCCAGGCCGCGCGGCACGCCGTACCTAAGCGCGGGACGGGGCGGGGTGGGGCGAGGCCGTGCCGGTTCGGTGGTGGGGGCGCTGCTGTGTCCGGTGCCCCCCACCCGGGCACCGGCCCCCACCCAGGCACCACACGACTCCGCGCACCAACGAACCGACACGGTGGGCGTGAGGCCGCCTCGGCTCAGTCCGCGGAGTCCCCTCGGTCGCGGCGTTCACGGCGTTCACGGCGGGAGCGGCGGATCTCCGGCAGCAGCGGGAGCAGGGACACGACGACGACCAGGGCCGCCAAGGGCAACAGGTAGTCGTCGATGTGGGGGAGGGAGGCGCCCAGGGTGTACCCGGCGAGGACCAGCGTCTGGGACCACAGCACCCCGCCCACCGTCTGCCACAGCGTGAACGTCCGCGCGGGCACGCCCAGCACCCCCGCCACCGGGTGCAGCACCGTCCGCAGCAGCGGCACGAACCGGCCGATCACCAGCGCCTTGCCGTAGCCGTAGCGGGCCAGCAGCCGCTCGGCCCGCGCCGCCGCGTCCGTCACCCGGCGGTTGGACGTGCGCGCCAGCAGCGCCCGCCCGCCGTGCCGCCCGATCAGATACCCCGCCTGCCCGCCCGCCACCGCCCCCACGGCCGCGCACACCAGCACCTGCCACAGCGCGAGCCGGGGCGGCTGCTGGGCACTGCCCGCGCACAGCACCCCGGCCGGGAACAGCAGGGTGTCACCGGGCAGGAAGAAGCCGACGACCAGCAGGCCCGACTCGGCGAAGATCGCCGCCAGCACGCCCAGCGCGCCGAAGGCGGCCAGCACCGAGGCGCTGTCCATCGGATTGACGGCGGTCACCTGCCCGAACCTCCCGGCCTGCGCGTGGATTCCTCCGCTCCCCAGCATCACTCGCCCGGCGCACCCGCGCGCACCGGTCGGCTCGGGCCGGGCTCGGGTTGGCCGGTTGTGGGCCGTTGCGGGCCGATACCACCGCGGGGCGGGGACACCGCCGGTCGGGCGGCCGTACGGCGTGATGCCGGGCCGGTGCAGGAGCGGTCGGCAGCCGTAGTCGTACGCCGCCGGGCGTCCAGTCGTACGCCGTCGAGTACTCCGGCGTAGACGTCGACCGAGTCGTCGGTCGTCGAACAGGGTGAACTCCTCGTGCGGGAAGCGGGGTTCACCTACCGGTCGCCGCCGACGGCGACGAGGGTGCCGGGCGCCGGGACCGGGCGCCGCGAGAGCCGAGTGCCGCGCGGGCCGGGCGCGGTCGGTGGAGCCGTAAGCCCGAGTCGTACCGCACTCGCACCCCCTGTCGCACCGTCCACAGGACTCGATTCACTCGAATGGCTTAACGAAACCAGGCCTTGGCTTTTCATTTCATTCCTCTGGCTGAGAGGATGCCGAGGCCACCCTCTCCGCATTTTTGTATGAAAATCTCAAAAGGGTGGCGAGTCGAATGTGAGAGCGCAGTGGCAGATATTTTCGACAAGCAGTTGACGGCCGTCATGCAACACGCGACACGCATGCGGCCGAGGGCCGTCTACAACGCACTTGAAGCACGCGGAGGGGAGGTGTTCCTGGGTGGAAAACGCCTGGTCATGGCCGCCCGAAACGATTATCTTGGCCTTTCCGGTCACCCCCGTGTCGTGGCCGCGGCGGCCGACGCGGCCCGTCGCTGGGGTGCCTCCGCCTCGGCGAGCCGGCTGATCGGCGGGACGCTCACCCTGCACGAGGAACTGGAGGCCAGGCTGGCCGCCTTCCTCGACGCCGAGGCGGTGATCGTGACCACCACCGGCTTCGAGGCGAACCTGGCGCTGGCTCCCCTGCTCGGCCGCGGTGACATCGTCTTCAGCGACAAGGCCAACCACGCCTCGCTGATCGAGGCGGTGCGGCTGGGTTTCGCCGACAGACGCTGGTACCGGCACTCGGACATGGCGGACCTGGAGCGCAAGCTGGCGGTGGCCGACCCGGACGCCGCCAAGGCGATCCTCACGGACGGCCTGTTCTCCATGGAGGGCGACCTGTGCCGGCTGCCGGAGCTGGTCTCGCTGGCCCGGCGCTACGGCGCCCGCCTGGTGGTCGACGGCGCCCATGACATCGGGTTGCTCGGACCGGGCGGGCGAGGGGTGACCGACCATTTCGGGCTGCCCGACGCCGTCGACCTCCACACGGGCACCCTGTCCAAGGGGTTCGGCTCCATCGGGGGGTTCCTGGCCGGGCCGGCCGAGGTGATCCACTACCTCCGGCACACCTCGCGGTCCGTCATCTTCACCACCTCGATCCCCCCCGCCTCGGCCGCCGCCGCGCTGGCGGCCCTGACCATCATCGAGACCGAGCCCGAGCGCCGGGCGCGCGCCTTCGAGGTGGCGCGGCGGGTACGGGACGGCCTACGCGGCCTCGGCTTCGACACGGGCGAGTCGGTCACCCCGATCGTGCCCGTCATCACCGGGCGGAAGGAACTGGCCACGGCCCTGTGGCGGGAGGTCCTCACGGAGGGCGTCTTCACCAGCGCCGTCTCCGCGCCCGCCGTACCCGAGGAACGCTCACTGGTCCGGCTGTCCCTCCAGGCCACGCACACCGACGAGGACATCGAGCGCATCCTCGGCGCGTTCGCCCACGCCGGCCGCCGCCTGGGGCTGATCCCCGCCGGGCCGCCGCCCGTCCCGGTGCAGCCGATGCTGAGGGAAACGCTTCTGGACTGGGTGTCATGAGTGTCACGGTCACCCCGGTCGGCACGGACACCGACCTGACCGCCTTCATCCGGCTCCCGTACGACCTCTACCGCGACGACCCGCTGTGGGTGGCCCCGCTGGAGCGGGAGCGGCGCTCCTTCCTCGACCCGGCCCGCAATCCGTACCACCGGGTGGCCAGGGTGCGGCTCTTCCTCGCACGGCGGCACGGCACCGTGGTCGGCAGGATCGCGGCGATCGTCGACCCCCGTTACAACGAACGGCACGGTCCGGACCGCGGACTGATCGGCCTCTTCGAGTGCGACGACGACCCCGAGGCCGCGGCCGCTCTCTTCGACACGGCGGACGGCTGGCTCGCCGCGCAGGGAATGACACGCACCTTGGGCCCCCTCGGATTCACCACCAATGACGAGTGCGGCGTCCAGATATCCGGCTTCGACCAGCCGCACATCGTCATGATTCCCCGGAACCGGCCGTATTATCCGCGACTGTTCTCCGTATGTGGATTCGAGAAGGCCAAGGACCTGATTTCGTACGCCATTCCGATTCCCGCCGACGGCGAACCCCCGGCGGAATACCGTGAAGCCACGGACCGCGTCCTCGCGACCCCGGGACTCACGGTCCGGCCGCTGGACCCGCAGCGGACGGAAGCCGATATGGAGAGCGTCCGGAACCTCTACAACGAAACGTTCACCCACAGCTACGGTTCGGTTCCCGTCGACGAAGCGCAGTTCGGCTACATGATGAAAAAGCTGAAGCCCCTGCTGCGCCCCGGCCTCCTCCAGATCGCGGAACTGCACGGCGAACCCGTCGCCTTCCTGCTCTGCCTGCCCGACGCCCACCAGGCGCTGCACGCGGCCCGCGGCCGGCTCACCACCCTGGGCCTGCCCGTCGGGCTGATCCGGGCCGCGCGGGCCGTCCGCCGAATCGACCGCGTCCGCTTCGCCGCCATGGGCGTGGCCAGGGAACACCGGTCCCGTGGCCTGGCCGCGGCCCTGGTGACCCAGGCCCAGCGCGCCGCCTTCCGCCTCGGATACACCGAGATCTCCTACTCGTGGGTCCTGGAGGACAACCACGCCTCGCGTCGGCACGGCGAGGCCCTCGGCGGGGTCCACACCCAGACGCACCGGCTGTACGAGCGCGCCACGGCCGCGTCATGACGGACCGGGAGACCACGCCGCGCACGGCCGCGGCGCGCAAGGCCGTGCTGCCCTAGCCCATGCCGCCCGCGCCCATGCCGCGGAAGGCCGCGGTTCAGCGGACCGCGGTTCGGCAGGCCACTATGCGTCAAGCAACTATGCGGCAGGCAACTATGCGGCCGACCACGGCTCAGAAGACCATGGCGATCTTCCCCGCCAGGCCGCCCTGGGCGAAGCGCACGTGCGCGGCGCGGATCTCGTGCAGGCCGAAGGCGGCGTGCACGCGCGGCCGCAAGGAGCCGTGGTCGACGAGCCCGGACAGCTCGCGCAGGCCCGCGCCGTCCTCGCGTACCTGGTGGACGGTCGTACGGACGCCCCGGGAGGACAGGTCGGGAACCGGGCCGGCCTGGGTGGCGATCGACGCGTACCGGCCGCCGTCCGCCACCGCCTCGGTGACGAAGGCCCCGAAGGTGTCGAAGACCGCGGCGTAGGAACGGGACGGGAGATCGCGGGGGTCCGTGGTGACGAGACCGGCACCGTGCTCGCGGACGAAGCCGATCTGCTCCGCACGGGAGACCAGGGCGTCCACCCGGATTCCCCGGGCCCGGGCGATCTGGAGCGCCAGCCCGCCGACGGCGCCCGCGGCACCGGCGATCAGCAGCCGTTCCCCGGCGGTGACCGCGAGCCAGTCCAAGGTGTGCAGGGCCGTCAGCCCGGGAAGCGGCAAGGTGGCCGCCTGGACCAGGTCGATCGACCGCGGTGCGACGGACACCGCCCCCGCGGGGAGGGCCACCAGGTCGGCCCAGGTGCCCCGGCCGGTGCCGAGCTGGTGCGACATCGCGATGACCCGTTCCCCGGCGCGCAGCCCGCTGTCGCCCCCGTCGACCACGATGCCGGCCAGATCCCAGCCGAGGGTCATCGGCAGCGGCGGGGTTCCCTCGCCGATGGCTCCCTCGCGGGTCTTGTCGTCGACGGGGTTGATACCGGTCGCGACGGACCGGATCAGTACCTCCCCGGGCGCCGGTTCGGGCTCGGGCACCTCGACGGGGCCGAGGACGTCGGGCGTGCCGAAGCGGTGGATCTGTATGGCGCGCACGGAGGACCCTTCACACGACTGCTGCTGACGCAGGCCGCAACACCGGTGTTGATCAAGAGATTCCCGTCCGGCGGCAGGTTCCGGTGAAGACGCGACCGAGCCGGTCGTCCAGCGCGGCGAGGACGGCCGAGTCCGGTGTGCCGTCGGGGTCGATGTGCCGGTGCAGGGCGAGCCCTTCGACGAACGCGACGATTTCCAGGGCCTGTCCGGCGGCATCGACGCCCTCGGGGACCTCGCCGCAGGCCGTGCCGTTGTGGATGGCACGGGCGACGCGTGCGCGGACGTGTGCGAGGGTCTCTCTCTGGACGGCGGCCAGGCGGGCGTTGTGCGCGGCCTGTCCCGCGAAGGCGAGACGGACCAGGAACTCGGCGCGGCGGGTGTCGTCCAGCGGTATCAGCTCGGCCAGCGCCTGCCGCAGCATCTCGGCGATGGTGCGGCCCGCGACCTCGCCCCGGTTCACCAACTCGCCCACGCGCGCGGTGAAACGCTCGTTGACGCGGGTGAACGTGGCCAGCAGCATCTCGTCCTTGGCCGTGAAGTAGTGCTGCACCAGGCCCACGGAGATCCCCGCTTCGGCGGCGGTCCGCGCGACCGTCACGGCGTGGAGGCCGTCCCGCACGATCAGGCGTTGGACGGCGTCACTGATCTGCCCCTGGCGGGCGTCGTGGTCGGCGACTCTCGGCACGGAAAGACGGTACCGCGTGCTATAACCGTACGTCCATACGGTTACCGGAGGGAGCGTTCGGTGATCCGACGCAGCACAACCCGCATACTAGGCCTGGCAGTTGCTCTTGCCCTGCTGATGCCGCCCGGTATGGCCGCCGCGGGCCAGGCCGGTACCGGACGGCCGGCGGACAGCCGCCGCGACCCGGTCCTCCAGACGCTGGCCGACCGGGTGGTGGCCGGCCCGAACCCCAACCCGGGCGCCTTCCTGCTCGCCCGCGACGGCTCACGGGAACGCTTCGGCGCGGCCGGCCTCGCCGACCGGTCCGCCGGCACGCCGATGACACCGGACCTGAGGTTCCGCGCCGGAAGCCTCACCAAGACCTTCACCGCGACGGTCGTCCTGCAGCTCGTCGCCGAGCACCGGCTGCGGCTCGACGACACCGTCCAGAGGCTGCTGCCCGACCAGGTGCGCCCCGGCAACGCCCTGTCCGACGCCCCCATCACCGTCCGCGAGCTGCTCAACCACACGAGCGGACTGTACGACTACATCGACGGGCTGCTTCCCCACTTCCGGACCATCGACCAGTACTGGCCGCGCGACCAGCTGATCGGCGTCGGACTCGGGCGGCCCCGGTACTTCCCGGCCCCCGGCACCCGGTTCCGGTACTCCAACACCAACTATCTGCTGCTCGACCTGATCATCGAACGCGTCACCGACCGGGACCTGCGCACCAACCTCGAACGCCGGGTCTTCGCGCCGCTGGGGCTGCGCGACACCTCGTACCCGCTGGCGGCCACCGCGATCGACGGAGCCCATGCGCATGGCTACACGGACGTCTCCCTCCTGCTGCCGGACGCGCCGGACGCCACCCGCTACGACGTCACCGCGTTCAGCCCGTCCGAGGCCGGGGCGTCGGGTGCCCTCGTGACCACGGCGGCGGACATCGCACGCTTCTACCGGGCCCTGCTGCGCGGCCGTCTGCTGCCCCCGGAGCTGCTGCGCCGCATGCTCACCGACACCGTCCCCACCACGGGCGCCGCCCCGCCCGCCGTCCGCTACGGCCTGGGCGTGTACGTCTACGCCACCGGCTGCGGCCTCGCCTACGGCCACGGCGGCAGCGCGCCCGGGTACCTCACCTTCGCGCTCGGCAGCCGCGATGGGCACCACCAGCTCGTGGCCCACACCAACTGGAACCCGCTCACCGAGTCGGGTATCGACCGGGACTTCTGGGCGGCCTTCCAGCGGGGATACTGCGCCGGCCGGTGACAGGCGTCGCAGCGTCCTTCGCGGAGCGCCGCGCAGGCATTCCGCAGGTCGGCCTGGGTACCCGACGGCTCGCGAAAGACCCGACGCAGCGAGGAGGCGGTCACGGTGACCGTGCCCGAGGAGAACCGTCCGAAGACGACCACCACGGACGATGTCATCGAGTCGCCGGCCGACACCGGCAAGGAAGAACAGCAGCCTGGGGCCTCCGGCCGCTCGATGCGCGAGGCGATGCAGGAGGCGGGGATCACACCGGACGACTTCGAGGAGTAACCGCGCCTCACGCAGCGCATGCCCACTCACGGTGACATGCCGAGGGCCGGTGCCTTGACGGCACCGGCCCTCCTGCTCAGCGCTCGCCTCAGAGGGCGCGGACGCGAGCGGCCTGCGGACCCTTGGGACCCTGGACGACGTCGAACTCGACGCGCTGGTTCTCCTCAAGGCTGCGGAAGCCGTTGCCGTCGATCTCGGAGTAGTGGACGAAGAGGTCCGGGCCGTCGGCCTGGGCGATGAAGCCGAAGCCCTTCTCGGCGTTGAACCACTTCACGGTTCCCTGAGCCATTTGCTGCTCCTTACAGGGGCTGGGTACGGAAGCCGCACCGTGCGGACTCCCGGGCCGGCCTGGACGCGACTTCTCCAGTTCCCTGAAGGAAGGCGGCGCCCGCGACATCGTTCTTCGCGAGCGTGCGGTGAAACACAGACACAAAAACTACGACCGCCCCGTCCAACGGACCGCCTCCCGGTTTCATTCCCGCCGCCGAAAATTCGTCGTCCGGTACGCCCGTCCATGCCGACGCTCATGTCCGCTTCGGTCGGATATGTGCGTAAATGCCGACCCTACGGGCACCCGTGAGACCGCACGCAGAGCCCAACCACAGCACTCACCGGTGGAGGCAGCATGATCAGCCATCAGCAACTGGTGGAAGAAGTGGCCTCGCGGACCCGCCTCGACGACACGGAGGCCGCCGACGCCGCCGTACACCTCGTCCTCGCGGCGCTCAGCAGCCGACTCGATCAGCCGCGCCGGGAGCATCTGCGCAAGGCCGTACCGGCCCACGAACGCCCCGCGCTCCGCTACGGGGCCGACACGGCGGACGACTCCGCGGTGTCGCTCGACGATCTGCTGGCGGACGTGGCCCGGCCCGCGGGCGCCACCCCTGAGCAGGCGCTCTTCCTGGCGCAGACGGTGGTCTGCCGGATCGCGGCCGAGGACACGGACCTGGCGGCCGACCTGCTGCACGCCCTGCCGGACGAGTTCGGCACGCTGTTCGAGGAACCGGACCGCATCCCCGAGCGAACCAGCCACACCACGACCACCCAGGCCGCGTCCGGCGAGACGGAGACACCCGGGCAGGACCGGTGACGCACTTCCCTGGGGCCGATTGGTCCGCCGTGACCGACCGACCGAGATCGGTCCCCGTCCCCGTCCAGTGGTCGTAGCGTCGGGGTATGACCACTGTTGACGACACGGGGTACCGGTACCGCACTGCCCTGCCCGGGGACGCGTCGGCCATTGGGGCGTTGGACGGCTCCTTCACCACCGGCACCGTTTTCCAGGTGACCGTGACGGAGGAGGGGTTCGCGCTGCGGGAGGTGCCGGTGGAGCCGCCGCTCACCAAGGTGTTTCCCGAGGAGGAGTCGGACGGTGACGAGGGGGGCGGCGAGGACTGCCGTACCTTCGTCGCGCAGGGCACCTCCGGGGAACTGGCCGGGTTCGTCACCGTCTCGTACTCCGGTTGGAACCGTCGGCTGACCATCAAGGACATCGAGGTCGCCCCGGAACACCGGGGCAAGGGGGTCGGCCGCGCGCTGATGGGGCTCGCGGCGGAGTTCGCCCGGGAGCGGGGTGCGGAGCACATCTGGCTGGAGGTCAGCAACATCAACGCGCCGGCGATCCACGCGTACCGGCGGATGGGCTTCGTGTTCTGCGGGCTCGACACCACCCTCTACGACGGCACGCCCTCGGCGGGTGAGCAGGCGCTCTACATGAGCATGCCTTGCCCGTGAGCCGACCGCCCGCGCACCTGGCGTGAGTGGGCGGTTCAGCCGCGGGCGGCCGGCGTGTGCCGCTCGGGCGCCGGTGCCGTCGCTAGGCCGTTTCTTTCAGATCATCGGATCGTTGGTCTGGGTGTGTCGTTGACTGACGCCCAGT
>NZ_BAAASM010000046.1:0-70422 GCF_039532885.1 Streptomyces nogalater
CCGCACCCCGACACCGACCCCGGCCCCGAAACCCCCGCCGAAGCCCACGCCGAAGCCCACGCCCACGCCCACCCCGCGGCCCTCCGCATCACCCGTGAGTTACCCGGTGTACCACCCGCACACCGTCCGGCGTCCGGCACGCCGCCACACCACTCCCGTCACCTACGTCCTGCTCATCACCGTCCCGGCGATCGTGGCCGTCGCCGCCCTGCGCCCGCGTTGACGCGCCGGCCCCTCATTCCTGGAGGCACCAGTTGTCGGATTGGCTTGTTCTCGTCCTCGCGATGGCGGGGGCCTGTGCCGTGGTGGTCGTCATCACACTGGTGCGGCAGCGGACGGCCTCCGAGGACGAGGATCCCAGCGAGACCCCCGACGTCATCGAGTACATGACGATGTGGATCGGCGTCATCTACGCCATCGTCCTGGGCCTGGCCATCGCGGGCGTGTGGGAGGCCCGCAGCGCCGCGCAGGACCATGTGCAGGCGGAGGCCCAGGCGCTGCACGAGATCTCGGAGCGGGTGCGCGTGTACCCGGCGGAGGTCCGGGACCGTGTCCGCGGGGACGTGGACGCCTACGTCGGGTACGTCGTCCACACCGAGTGGCGACGGATGGCGGACGAGCAGCAGGTCACCGAGCGCGGCGGCGAACTGCTGGGCCGCGTCCGCGCGGACGTCACCGACTACCGGCCGGGGAACGACTTCGAGGCGCAGGCCTACCAGCCGCTGCTGGACCAGATGGCCGCCGCCGACCAGGCACGCAACGCGCGCGCCGACTCCACCGGGGTGACCATGCCGCCGGTCGTGTGGTGGGGCCTGATCACCGGCGGGCTGATCACCATCGGCATGGTGTTCGCGCTGCAGATCCGGCGCACCGGACGGGAGTTGGTCCTGGCCGGGCTGTTCTCCGCGACCATCGCCTTCATGCTGTTCCTCATCTGGGACTTCGACGCGCCGTACAGCCGGGGCATCGCGGTGACCCCGGAGCCTTTCCTCACCCTGTTCCCGGGCGCCGGCGGCTGACTTCCGGCCACGACAGGCCTTCGCCCCCGCTTCCCCGCGGAACGCGGAACCGGGGCGAAGGCCTGTCGTCTTGTGGGTGCCCGGCGCGGGGGTGGTCGCGCCGGCCCCGATGACCTCGGTGGCCCACCGTGGGCTCAGGCCCCCTTCGCATGGCGGCGGCGCAGCCAGAAGGCGCCCCCGCCGACCAGGGCCGTGGCCACCAGACCGCCGCCGATGGCCATGTCGGTGGGCGTCGCGCCGCCGGTCCGGCTGCCGCCGAGGCCGCCGTTGACACCGCCGAGCACGGTGAAGGCGTCCCGGCGGGTCAGGGTGCGGCCGTCGCAGCGGACGGTGACGCTGTACCGGCCGCGGTGGGCGGCGCGGTCGACGAAGGCGACGCCCCGCGCGGTGTCGTCGCGGAACGATTCCAGCCGGACGGTGCCGAAGGCGTCGGAACTCGCGGTGCCGCTCCGGCAGCCGTTCACGATGATGGTGAGGCGGCCCCCGGCCGGCAGCACATCGGGCGTGACGAAGATGTCGCGCGAGTTGCCGAAGCCCTCGTCCCGGCCCTTGCCGCCGTTGCCGTGCCCGAAGTCGCCGCCCCGGTCGCCGAAGTCCTCTCCCCCACGGCCGCCGCCACCGCCGCCCCCGCCTCCGCGGCCGTTGTCCCCGCCTTCCCCTCCATGACCGTTGCCGAAGCCCTCACCGCCGCGCCCGTTCCCCTCGCCCCCACGGCCGTTCCCCTCGCCGCCACGACCGTTCCCTTCGCCCCCACGCTCGTTCCCCTCGCCACCATGGCCGTTCCCGTTGCCGTTGCCATGGCCGTTGCCGTTGAAGTTCCCGTTGCCGTTGCCGTTGCCGTTGCCGTTCCCGTTGCCGTTCTCGTTGCCATGGCCGTTGCCGTTGCCGTTGCCATTGACGTTGCCGTTCCCGGGGAAGACGCCGTTACCGCTGAAGGTGCCGATGTTGCCGGTGCCGGGGACGATGACGGTGGTGTCGGTGCCGCTCGGCCCGCCCCCGTTGCCCATGCCGTCCGCGACGGCGACGGGGACGGCGAGCCCGAGGACGGCGACCGTGGTGCACGCCGCCGCCAGGGCACGTTGGTTGCGCATGTGTTCCTCCGCGGGAGGTCACCGGGGCCCGTCCCCGGTGGATCGGCGAGAAGCACCTCCCGGGACGACCCTCGGGCGCGCGGAACACGCCCGCATGTCGAGAATGGTCCGTCCTGGTGATCCAATACACCGGCGTATCACCACACAATCGGATATTGCCGCAGGTCACGGACCGTCAGAAAATTCCTCGGAACGGCAACTCGGATGGCTCACCGGGCGTGCGGCCGGCCACCCGTTCGCCGATCGCCCCGTCGCCCGCCTCCCGCGCGGGACTTAGCGTTTTCCCATGCGCGATGGACGTGGCGGGACCGCGTCGAGAGGGGATGGCGAATGTCTGCGTCCAAGCTGGCCTTGCTTGCCGAAGAGGAGGAGCGGCGGAAGAGGCGCGCCCCGTGGGGCGTGATAGCGCTGGTGCTGCTGACCGGCCTGGCCCTCATCCGCAACGGCTCCGGGGAGTTCGACGTCGGACCGCCGCAGCCCGCCTCGGCGGCGGCCCCGGACGCCCGGGCCACCCTCGGCGCCCTCGCGCCCGCGCCCGCCGCGCTGCCGTTCTCCCCCGTGCGCCGGGTGCGGATCCCGGCGATCCGGGTGGACGCGCCCGTCGTGCAGGTGGGGCTGGACCCGAACGGCTGGGTCGCCGCGCCGCCGCCGGAGAACCCGGACCAGGCCGGCTGGTTCACCGGCGCGGTGTCCCCCGGGGAGAAGGGCACCGCGGTCATCGTCGGCCATGTCGACAACCAACAGGGCCCCGCCGTGTTCTACGGCCTCGGGGCGCTGCGGAAGGGCAGCCAGGTCGAGGTCCTGCGCCAGGACGGGAAGACGGCCGTGTTCGAGGTCTACGGCGTCGAGGTCTTCGCGAAGAACGACTTCCCCGGCGACCGGGTCTACGGCTCCAAGGGCACCCCGGAACTACGGGTCATCACCTGCGGAGGCGGCTTCTCGAAGCAGAACGGCTACGACGGCAACGTCGTCGTCTTCGCCCGCCTGGCCACGGTCGTCTGAACCGGCCGGCCCTCACACCCGCCGGCGCGGCACGGTGAGGTGATAGCCGGAGTCGAGCAGCCGGGGCAGCCATTCGCGGATCGCGCGGACGGTCTGCGAACGGTCGCCCCCGGCGTCGTGGGAGAGCACCACGACGCCGGGGGCGGCACCGCTCTCCACCTGGTCGACGATGGTGTCGGTGCCGGGTTCCATCCAGTCGGTGGTGTCCAGCGTCCAGGCCATCGGCTCCATGCCCAGCTCGGCGCCGAGCTGGAAGGAGGCCCGGTTCCAGGCGCCGTAGGGCGCGCGGAACCACTGGGGGCGGTCGCCGTAGGTGTCCTCGATGATGTCGCTGGTCCGCTCCATCTCGGAGCGGATCTCCTTGCGCCCGAGGGACGTCAGCAGGGGGTGGGTCCAGGTGTGGTTGCCGACGACATGGCCCTCCTCGGCCATCCGGGCCAGCAGTTCCCTGTTGTCCACGACGCACTCCCCGCAGACGAAGAACATCGCCCGGGCCCGGTGCCGGGCGAGAGTGTCGAGGATGTGCGGGGTGTACTCCGGGTGGGGACCGTCGTCGAAGGTCAGCACCATGCGCCGGCCGCGTCCGGAGATCCGCAGGATGGGCTTCTCGCGCACCTTGAGCTTGCGGGGCGGGGTGCGCGGTGGTCCGTATCCGGTGAGCGGCCGGAGCCGGAAGGCGGAGGGTCCGAGGGCCGGGCGGGCCTGGGGGCCGGGGGCGGGGGCCGCGGCGGCCCGGACGGTCTCCTCGCCGTCGCCCGCCAGGATGGCTCCCGCGGTGCCCGCCGAACCGAGCGCGGCGACGCCGGCGAGGAGCATCCGGCGCCGCGTGAACAACTGATCCTTCTGCATGACCCATCAGTCGCCCGGCCGGACTCCGCCGCACCGCAACGCCGTCGGTGCGGCGCGGTAATGCACCCGGACAGCGGAGCGGACGGACGCTTTGGCTGCAACCCGCCCAGGCGCCCGCGGTGCCGCTGCCGGCGGGCGGGCCCCGGCCATGCGTGGGAACTGCGGATTCCGTTAGCCTCGGGGCGTGACGGAACAGCACGAACAGCCTTCGCACACGTTCGAGCGGGGCACGGACGGCCCGAAGGTCATCGTCGTCGGCGTGGACGGCTCGGCCTCCTCGTTGCGCGCCGCCGCGTACGCCGGCGGTCTGGCCCGGCGCCAGCACGCGCTGCTGGCCGTGGTGTACGTGCAGCCGGTGCTCGCGGCGGGCGCGGCGCTCGGGGCGCCGGTGGCCGACACGACCGACGAGATCGCCGAGGACCTGATCACGCAGATCCGGGAGGCGGCCGAGCGGGTCAAGGGGATATTCGAGGTGCGCTGGGAGTTCCACACCTTCCGCGGCGACCCCTACGGCGGGCTGGTGAAGGCGGCGGACGAGCTGAAGGCGGACGCGGTGGTGGTGGGCGCGTCGGAGCAGGCCGGCCACCGGATCATCGGTTCGGTGGCGATCCGCCTGGTGAAGGCCGGCCGCTGGCCGGTGACGGTCGTGCCGTAGGCCGGGGGCCGGCGGGCGCACCCCGTACCCGGACGACGCTCCGGCCGTGCGTGGCGTCTTCCCTGGGCGGTGGTGCTGGGACATCATGATCCGCCGTCAGCCGTTGCCGTCGGCGAAGGGGTGAGACGTATGGGAAGGTTCCGCGCGGGCGAGGGCATTCTCCGCCGGAAACCCATCGAGCACATCGAGGAGACCGAGGTCGGCGAGGGCACCCGGCTGGAGAGGTCGCTGGGGCTCTGGCAGCTCACCGCGATCGGGGTGGGCGGCATCATCGGCGCGGGCGTGTTCACGCTGGCCGGCACGGTGGCCAACGGCACGGCCGGGCCCGCGGTGCTGGTGTCCTTCCTGATCGCCGGTGTGGCGAGCGCCTGTGCGGCGCTGTCGTACGCCGAGTTCGCCGGGATGATCCCGAAGGCCGGGTCGGCCTACACCTACGGGTACGCGGTGCTCGGCGAGTTCGCGGGCTGGTTCATCGGCTGGGACCTGCTGCTGGAGTACACGGCGATCGTGTCCGTGGTGGCCATCGGCATCTCCGGCTACTTCGGCTTCCTGGTCAAGGAGATGGGCGCCGATCTGCCGCAGTGGATGCTGGGCGCGCCCGGCACCGGCGACGGGCACCGGGTCGATCTGTTCGCGGCCGTGCTGTGCCTGCTCATCGCCTGGCTGCTGACCCTGGGCATCCGCAGCGCGGCCCGGTTCGAGACGTTCGTGGTCGCCCTGAAGGTACTGGTGGTGCTGCTGGTGATCGGGGTGGGCGTGTTCCACATCGACACCGGGAACTACCGGCCGTTCTTCCCGTACGGGCTCGGCGGGGCGTTCACGGGCGCGGCGACGGTGTTCTTCGCGGTGTTCGGCTACGACGCGATGTCGACGGCTGCCGAGGAGTCCAAGGACGCCCAGCGGCACATGCCGAAGGCGATCGTCTACTCGCTGGTCATCTCGATGGTGCTGTACGTGGCGGCCTGCCTGGTGCTGACGGGTATGCAGGACTACCGGGAGATCGACAAGGAGAGCGGCTTCTCCACGGCGTTCAAGTCGGTGGGGCTCGGCGCGCTGGCGGACGTGATCGCGGTCGGGGCGATCATCGGCATCCTCACGGTGATGTTCACGTTCATGCTGGGAGTCACCCGGGTGTGGTTCTCGATGTCGCGGGACGGCCTGCTGCCCACGTGGTTCGCCAAGACGCACCCGACGCGGCACGTGCCGACCCGGGTGACCTGGATCGTCGGGGTGGCGTCCGCGGCCATCGCCGGTTTCGTGCCGATCGGCGAGGCGGCCGAGCTGACCAACATCGGCATCCTGCTGGCGTTCGTGGTGGTGTGCGCGGCGGTGATCGTGCTGCGCTACCGGCAGCCGGGGCTGCCGCGCAGCTTCCGCACGCCGGGGATGCCGGTGGTGCCCGCGCTGGGGGTGCTCTTCTCCATCTGGCTGATCACGTTCCTGCAGTGGCAGACCTGGGTGCGGTTCGCGATCTGGTTCGCGCTCGGCTGTGTCGTCTACTTCGGTTACTCCTACCGGCGTTCGGTGCTGGCCGGCAGGCGGACCGACGGCTGATCACGGAGCCATGACCAGGCCGTCCTGGCCGGCCCCGCGGCTGAGGACCACGTCCCGGATCCGGTCGCGGGCCCCCTCCAGTTCGGCGCCCTGGGCGATGGCCCGGTTCAGCTCGATCACCCGGCCGGCGTCGAGGTCGTACAACTGGGGGACGAACTCGGCCCGCACCACCCGCCAGGGCCCGCCCGGCCGGTCCGGCGGGGCGAAGGTGAAACGGCCGAGGGTGGACTCGTTGCCCCGCAGGTCCCGGGCGCCTCGCGGGTCGCGGAGCGGTCCGGCGATCTGGTCGCCCAGTCCGTAGACCACCCAGGTGCCGTTGACCTTCTCGTACGCCTGGGGGACGTGGGGAGAGGTGCCGAGGATCAGGTCGATGTCCGGGTGGCCGTCCGTGGCCGAGGCGGTGAGGCGTCCGGCGAGGGTGAGCTGGAGCCGGTCGGGCTCGTCCTGGCCCTCGGTGCCCCAGTCCACGGAGACCACGACCACGTCGGCGCCGCCCCGCCGGGCGGCACGGGCGTCGGCGATGATCCGGTCCGCGTCCAGGAGGCTGACCGCCCAGGGCTGACCGGCGGGCGGCGGCTGACCGGTGGACGAGGTGTACGACAGGTGGGCCACCCTGGCACCGCCGGCCCGGTGGATCGGGACCGAGCGGGCCTCACGCTCGCTGCGGGCGGTCCCGGTGTGCCGCAGCCCGGCCCGGTCCAGGGCGTCCAGGGTGCGGCCGACGCCGGCGGCGCCGTCGTCCAGGGCATGGGCGGAGGCGGTGGAGCAGCCGTCGTAGCCGGTGGCGGCGAGGTCCTCGGCGAGCCGCGGCGGGGCGGTGAGCGGGGGCCCGCCGGTGGGGTCGCTCTCGGGGCCGTAGCCGGTGGCGAGGTGACACAGTGCCAGGTCGGCGCCGGAGACGACCGGTTGGACGCCAAAGAGCATGGGGCGGAAGTCGTGGCCTTCGCCGCCGGCGTCGTAGGCGGCCCGTTCGACGACGGTGGCGTGCGGGAGGATGTGTCCGGAGGCGACGAGGGTGAAGGGGCCGGCCGCGGCGGGCGCCGGGGACGCCGCGTTTCCCGGTGTGCCGGATTCCCGGTACTGGTTCCGGCAGGCCGCCCCGGCCGCGAGGACGGCGGTCAGGACCAGCGCCACCTGCTTGGTGCGTCCGATCATCAGCTCACCCCAGGGTCGTCGTATGGACAGACGAAGCCGTGACGGGCATATGGGTATGAAGCTGATGCGTCGGATAAACAGACCGGGTGGTGGTGTTAGCCCGTCCGGTGAGCCCCGGGGCGCCGCCCGGCCGACCGTTCGCCGACGCGATCGACCGTCCGTCGCACAGCCGGGTCCGCCCCCTGTCCGCCGGGCGCGGCCTGCGCTGCCATACGGCCATGACGGCCGGAACCTCACTCACCCACGGGACGACGACCGCCGAGCACGAGCTGGCCGCGCTCCAGCGCGAGCACGGCGGTCCGCTGTTCGCCCTGCTGCTCAGGCTGTGCGACGGAGACCGCCAGCGCGCCGAGGACCTCGTCCAGGAGACCCTGGTGCGCGCCTGGCAGCATCCGGAGGCGCTGCACGCCGACGACTTCGACTCGGTACGGCCCTGGCTGCTGACTGTGGCCCGGCGCCTGGCGATCGACGCCCGCCGGGCCCGGCGGGCCCGGCCGCCCGAGACCGGCGACGAGGTCCCCGAGAACGCGCGGGTGACCGCCGATCACGCCGAGCGGGCCGCGGCGATGCTCGATGTCCGGGAGGCTGTGAAGACACTCACTCCGGCCCACCGTGACGTGCTCGTACTCGTGTATTTCCGCGGGGCCAGTGTGGCGGAAGCGGCCGAGGCCCTGGGGATTCCACCGGGTACCGTGAAGTCCCGCGCGTACTACGCGCTGCGCGCCCTGCGCCGGGTCCTGCCGGGTTACGCGGCCGACCTGCGGTGAAACCGGAAGGCCGGTCAAACCTCGGTAAAGCGCCTTGCCGTGGCCCCCGTTCGGGCATGGGCTGTCCTCATCCGCGTGCCGGACGGGGGTCCGGGCCCGGAGGTTCGGGCGACGCGCACGTACCGGAGGAAGGGCAGGAAGGGATGCTGCACAGAGGTCACGAGAGCGCGGACGGCACCGACGGCGGTGAACTGGCCGTCCCGATGGCCTGGTTGTACGCCGAGTACATCGCCGACGAGCTGCTGCGCACCGGCGATCTGATGCCGCCGACGTCCTTCGAGTTCCGGGCCGGCCGGGACGCGCTGGCGCTGACCGTCTTCCTGTCCGACACCGACGGGGAGCTGTCCGGCATCCGGGTGATCTCCCAGCTGGAGAACTGGCTGGAGCTGACCGCCTGCGACCAGCCGTGGCGGGACTGGGTGCGGGCGCGCCTGGCCGAGCGGACCGGGCGGGCGGCCGGCTCCGGCGCTCCCTGCCCGGACCTCGCGCTGGCCGCCGACGCCTGGCGCTGGCTGGAGGAGACCGAGCTGCTCGCGCCGGACCTGGACGCGGTGCCGGGCGGCGGCCCGGTGTTCGGGGAGGACGACGGGCCGAAGGTGTGGACACCGGCCTGGCGGCTGGGGCTGCCGCTGGGGCACCTCGCGATCCACCTGTTCTGAGCCGTCCGGCCGCCTCGCCCGGACCTCGCGCGCCGCACACCGGGCCACGGTCCGGGCCGCTGCGCATCCCTTGGTCGCGATCGTGTGCGTGCCTTGAGTGATCGGGCGGTCCGCTGCGTACGGGTGGGGGCAAGGAGCGGCCCCCGCCCGCACCCGTCGGCACGAGGATTTTTCGCATGTGGTCCGTGGAACGGCATCGCGACGCCGGCGCGTACGCGCTCGGCGTGCTGGACGAGGCGGAGGCCTTCCGCTTCGAGGACCACCTCGTGGAGTGCCCCCGGTGCGCCGCGTACGTGACCGGGTTCGGGCCCACCACCCGGCAGCTGATGCTCTACCGCCGGGCCACTCCCCCGTTCGTGCACCCCCTGGCCCGGCCCGGTGCCGGGCTGCTGGACCGGCTGCTCGGCGAGCTGGCGCACCGGCGGCGGGCGCGCCGCCGGCGGTTCGGCTACGGGCTGGCCGCCTCGGTGGTGCTGGCCGCGGCCGGTCCGGGGATCGTGGCGTTCGCCGGGCACCCGGGGCCGTCGGACGCACGGGCCGTCCGGGTCACCGCGGCCACCGATCCGCGCACCGGGGTGTGGGCGCGGGTCACCTCGGCGGACGAGGAGTGGGGCAGCGAGCTGCGTGTCGAGGTCGGGGACGGCGCCGGGCCGCGCACCTGCCGGCTGGTCGCGGTCGGCCGTGACGGCACCGAACAGGTCGTCGTCGGCTGGACCGGCCCGGGCGCGGGCGGCCGGCCGGCCACCGCGCTGGGGGCCACGGCGCTGCACCCGGACGGGATCGCCCGCTACGAGGTCCGTACGGCCGACGGGCGGGTGCTGGTCACGGTCGCGGCACGCTGACGGGCCGTCCCCGGCGGCGGCACGGCCCTCACCGGACGCGCGCAGCCCGCGCCGCCGCACGGCTCTCACCGGCGGCACGGCACTCCGCGGCGCGCCGACGGCCGCTCCTCGGCGTCCTCACTTCAGCAGCCGGGACAGCCTGCGGTCGGCCAGCGGCTTGCCGCCCGTCTGGCAGGTCGGGCAGTACTGGAGCGAGGAGTCGCTGAAGGAGACCTCGCGGATGGTGTCGCCGCACACCGGGCAGGGCGCGCCGGTACGGCCGTGGACGCGCAGACCGCCCTTCTTCTCCGCCTTCAGCCGGCCCGCCGCCACGCCCCGGGCCCGCTCGACCGCCTCGCCGAGCGTGCCGCGCAGCGCCGCGTAGAGCCGGTGGGTCTCCTCCGGGGTGAGGGAGGCCGCGAGCTTGAACGGGGACATCCGCGCGGCGTGCAGGATCTCGTCGCTGTAGGCGTTGCCGACGCCCGCGATCAGCGACTGGTCGCGCAGGGCGCCCTTCAGCTGCCGCCGTTCGCCCCGGAGCAGGGCGGCGAAGCGGTCCTCGGTGAAGTCCTCGGCGAGCGGGTCGGGGCCGAGGCGGGCGATGCCCGGCACCTCGGCGGGATCGCGGACTACGTACACGGCGAGGCGTTTTTGGGTGCCGGCCTCGGTCAGGTCGAAACCCTCGCCGGTCTCCAGCGCCACGCGCAGCGCCAGCGGGCCCTTCCCGGGCTTCGGCGGGCCGTCCGGCAGCCGGTCCCGCCACTGGAGCCAGCCCGCTCGGGCCAGATGGGCGACCAGGTGCAGTCCGCCGTCCGTCTCGATGTCCAGGAACTTGCCGTGCCGGCGCACGGCCGTCACCTCGGCGCCCTCGACGGCGCCGGGCGGAGGGTCGTACGTCTTCAGCACGCTGACGGCGACCGGCAGCACCCGCACCACCCGGCGGCCGGCCAGGTGCTCGGTCAGGAAATCCGTCAGCGCTTCCACCTCGGGCAGTTCGGGCATAGGACCAGGGTGCCATCCGGCACCGACAACGCCAGGCCGCTACCGGACACGGTCGCTACGGCAGCCGGAACTCGCACCACACCGCCTTGCCGGAGCCCCGCGCCTGCACACCCCAGGCGTCGGCGAGCCGGTCCACCAGGAGCAGGCCGCGGCCGAAGACGCCGTCCACGCCCGCGTCGCGGCGCCGCGGCAGGGCGCTGGAGCAGTCCTCGACCTCGATGCGCAGCCGGCGCTCGGCTCCCTCCAGCACCCGCAGGGTGACGATCGCGGAGCCCTCGGTGTGCAGCAGGGCGTTGGTGATCAGCTCGTCGGCCGCCAGTTCGATCTCGTCGGCCAGGGCGCGGGCGCCCCAGGCGCGGACCGCGGTGCGGATCAGGCGCCGGGCCTGGGTGAGGGCCTCCGGGTCGCCGGCCGCCACCTGCTGCCGGAGCCGGCTGCCGGGCCAGGCGGCCTCCGGGGCGTGGCGGCGCAGCAGGAGCAGCGCCACGTCGTCGTCGCCGCCGCGCTCCTCGGCCGCCTGGATCAGCCGGTCGGCGAGGGTCTGCACGTCGGCGGGCCCTTCGCGCACCAGCCGCGCGAGGCCGGACATGCCGTCGTCCAGGTCGGTGCCGGGCAGCTCCACCAGTCCGTCGGTGCACAGCAGCAGCGTGCTGCCGGGGTCGAGTTCGAGGGTGGCGACGGGGTACTCCAGCCGTCCGAACTCGGCGGACAGGCCGAGCGGCAGCCCGCCCTCGACTGAAATCCGGGCGCAGCGGCCGTCGCGGTACCGCAGCAGCGGGTCGATGTGTCCGGCGCGGACCATCTGGACGACCCCGGTGGCCAGGTCGGTCTCGGCGTACAGGCAGGTGGCGAACCGGTCGGTGTCGAGTTCGTGCAGGAAGACGGAGGCCCGGGCCATCACGGTGGCCGGGGAGTGCCCCTCGGTGGCGTAGGCGCGCAGCACGATCCGCAGCTGGCCCATGACGGCGGCGGCGTGTGTGTCGTGGCCCTGGACGTCCCCGATGACCGCGCCGACCCGGCCGCCTCCCGAGGGGGTGCCCCCGGGCAGCGGGATCAGGTCGTACCAGTCGCCGCCGATGTCCCGGCCCAGGGCGGCCGAGCGGTAGCGCACCGCGATGTCGGCGCCGCGCACGCTGGGGATGGAGCGGGGCAGCATGGCCTGCTGGAGGCCCTGGGCGAGGTCCTTCTCCTGCTCGAAGAGCATGGCCCGCATCAGGCTCTGCGCGATGCTGCTGCCGAGCGCGACGAGGACGGCGCGTTCCTCGGCGGAGAAGCCACGCCGGTCGTCGTAGAGCAGGCCCATCGCGCCGATCGGGCGGGCCTGGGCGATCAGCGGGAGGTAGGCGGCCGAGGTGATGCGCAGGCCGGTGAGATGCGGCCACAGGAGGGGGTAGTGCGCGGCGAACTCCTCCGGTGACTCGATGAACCGGGGGCTGAGGGTGCGTACGACCTCGCTCATCGGGTACGGCTCGTCGGTCCGGGTGACCCGGGTGCCGGGCACGAAGCTGCCCGCGGGGCCCTCGGCCACCAGGCGGATCCGGCCGGCCTCCACCAGGCCCATCACCAGGCTGGTCGCGCCCAGGTGGCGGACGCCGTGGGTGTCCTTGAGCACGTCGATGACGTCCTGGACGCTGCGGGCGTGGGCGAGGGCGGCGGAGATGACCTGCACGACGCTCGTCTGCTGGCGGAACGCCTGGTCCTGGGCGGCCCGGAGGCTGCGTGCCGTGCTGTCGGCGAGTTCCTCGGTGGCGTCGCGGAGGATGCCGACGACGCGGTGCGGGCGGCCGGAGATGTCGCGGCGTATGCGGCCGCGGGTGTGCGTCCAGCGCATGGTGCCGTCGCGGCAGCGGATGCGGAAGTACGCGCCGTAGTGGTCGCTGCCGTCCTTGATCGCCCGGGCGACGGTCGCGTCGAGCCGGGCGGCCTCCGGCGGGGGCACCCGGAGCGCGTTCAGGGTGTCCAGGCGTCCGTCGTACTCCTCGGGCGGCAGGTCGAGCACCTCGAAGGCCTGGGCGTCCAGGTGGAACAGTCCGGCGTCCAGGTCCCAGTCGAAGCTGCCCATGCCGTTGAGCGCGAGGACCGGGTCCGGGCGCACGGGCCGGTCCTCCGGGAGTGACAGGGCGCTCGCACCCTGATCGGCCATGGGGCCACCTTGCCAGCATCCGGCCGATTCTTCGACTTGCCGGGCGGACCGCTGACGGCGCGGGCCCACGCTCAGGCGCCGTCGGCCATGGGCAGGTCCGGGGTCCGGGGCACGCCGGACCCCGGACCTGGAGCCCAGTGCGCGCCAGGCGGGCCGGGGAGGCGGCCGGACGGGTCCGCGGGCGTCGGTGCCGCGCCGGCCCGGGTGGTCGGGTCCACGGCCGTCGGTGCCGCGTCCGTGTGGGCGGTCGGGGACCCGGCGGCCCGGATGGCCGGAGACGCGGCGGCCCGGATGGCCGGATCCCCGGCACTCGGTGCCGCGTCCGTGCGGGCGGTCGGGGACGCGGCCCGGACGACCGGGGACCCGGCGGCCCGGGTGGTCGGGGACGGGCCGGTGGTGGTCCGGGGGGTCGGGGACGGGCCGGTGGTGGTGTGGGCGGGTGGGGGGACGACGCGGTCCCGGCGGACGTCGTGGCCGGTGCGGCGCTCGGTCCAGGTGCGGTGCCCGGCGTCGACGAGGAGGAGGCTGGTGACGGCCCGGGGCGCCGGGCTGACCACGATCACCTTGTTCGGCCGGTACCCGGGCCACGGCGTGCCCCGCGCGCCGGCCCCGCCGCGCGTCGGCGCGGGCGGGGCGAGCGGGTTGCCGCAGGCGCAGCGCACCCGCGGCAGGCCCCGGTCGTCCACGAGGACGGCGGTGCCCGCCTGGAGCACGGCCTGGTAGTCGTCCGCCCGGTGGCCCTGGTAGGCGTGGTTGGTGACGCGGGTGTCGGCGCCGAGTACGACGGGGGTCAGACCGCGCAGATAGGCGGGGAGCGCCGCCCGCCGGACCCCGACGACGCCGGCGAAGACGTCGGCCTTGGACGGGTCCGCCGCCAGGTAGCGGATGTGCCGCTCGGTGTCGCAGCGGGCGACGCGCGGAGTGCCCCGGTACAGACCCGGTGTCGCCCCGGACAGCGTGCGGGCCGCGCGCAGGGGCGCCGCCAGCTCCCCGGCGGAGGTCCTGGCGCCGATCCGGGGTGACTCGGCGGCGGTCGGGCCGGTGGCCGCGGAGTCGGTGAAGGGCGCCGGCCCCCGCTCCCCGGCGGCCTGGAGGAAGACGAGGTCGCCCACCCGGGCCTGCTTCACGCCGGCCCCCGCGCAGCCGGCGGCGAGCACCGCCGCCGAGAGCACGCCGGCCGTGACCAGGGTTCGGGTGGGCATCCGCACCGCACACTCCACATCACTATGGGTGATTACGCCCTATTGTTGGCATCGCACGGGTTTGGCTGGCAACTCGGGGAACGCCGCGCCGACAGCGGCGACGGTGGGGCCGTACGGAAGGGCGCGCGAGGCCGTGGACTGGTTCACCGCACCCGACTACTGGCTGAGCCGGCTGGTCCTCCAGCGGGCTCTGGCCGCCGTGTACCTGGTCGCGTTCCTGAGCGCGGCCCTCCAGTTCCGGGCCCTGCTGGGCGAGCGCGGCATGCTGCCCGTCCCCCGCTTCACGGCCCGCGTCCCCTTCCGGCGCGCCCCCAGCCTGTTCCAGCTGCACTACTCCGACCGTTTCTTCGCGGGGTGCGCCTGGGCGGGCTGCGCGGTGTCGGCGGCGCTGCTGGCCGGGGCGGACTCGGCGCTGCCGCTGTGGGCGGGGATCCTGCTGTGGCTGGTGCCGTGGGCGCTGTATCTGTCGATCGTCAACGTGGGCCAGACGTGGTACGCGTTCGGCTGGGAGTCGCTGCTGCTGGAGACCGGGTTCCTGGCCGCGTTCCTCGGCAACGACGAGGTGGCGCCGCCGGTCGTCGTGCTGTTCCTGCTGCGCTGGATCCTGTTCCGGGTGGAGTTCGGCGCCGGGCTGATCAAGCTGCGCGGCGACGCCTGCTGGCGGAAGCTGACCTGTCTGGACTACCACCACGAGACCCAGCCGATGCCGGGCCCGCTGAGCTGGTTCTTCCACCATCTGCCCCGGCCGTTGCACCGGGTGGAGGTGGCCGCCAACCACGTCACCCAGCTCGTGGTGCCCTTCCTGCTGTTCACGCCGCAGCCCCTGGCGTCGGCCGCCGCCGCCCTGATGGTCGTCACCCAGCTGTGGCTGGTGCTCTCGGGGAACTTCTCCTGGCTGAACTGGATCACCATCGTGCTCGCCCTGTCCGCGCTGCGGCTGCCGGCGGCGGCGCCGTCCGTGCCCGCGGCGCCGCTGTGGTACGAGGTGCTGGTGCTCGCGGTCGGCGCGCTGCTGCTCTTCCTCAGCCACCGCCCGGTGCTGAACATGGTCTCCCGCCGCCAGGTGATGAACCGCTCCTTCGACCCGCTGCACCTGGTGAACACCTACGGCGCGTTCGGCAGCGTCAGCCGCATCCGCTACGAGGTGGTGGTCGAGGGCACCCTGGACGAGTCGCCGCGCGCGGACTCCGACTGGCGGGAGTACGCCTTCAAGGGCAAACCCGGCGATCCCCGGCGCTGGCCGCGCCAGTTCGCCCCCTACCATCTGCGTCTGGACTGGCTGATGTGGTTCGCCGCGTTGTCGCCGGGTTACGCCGGGGAGTGGTTCGGCGGCCTGGTGGAACGCCTGCTGGAGAACGACCGGGACACCCTGAGGCTGCTGCGCCGCTCCCCGTTCCCGCCTGACACCCCGCCCCGCTATGTGCGGGCCCGGCTGTTCCGCTACCGGTACACCGGCTGGCGGGAGCTGCGGGAGACGGGGGCGTGCTGGGAGCGGACGTATGTGCGGGAGTATCTGCCGCCGACGCGGCTGGCCGAGTCGGCTCACAGGGCGTAGACACGCGTCGCGGTGGACTCGAACAGCGCCGTGCGCTCCGCCTCGGTGAGCCGGCCGGCCGGGGCCGAAGGCGTCCAGGGCGGTGTCCGTGCAGGGGCGCAGGTCGTCGGTCGTCCAGCGGCCGGGGGCGGCCCCGGTGACCAGGGCCTTCAATCCCGTGAACTCGCTCATGACGACTGCCCCTTCCGGCGGTCGGAAGCGGCGGCCCAGTAGCCGCCGCCGGGGAAGCGCGCGAGGGCCTCCGGGCGCAGGGCCGCGGAGAAGCCGGGCGCGGTGGGTGCCGTGTGGTGGCCTGCGCGGATCGCCACCGGGTCGAGGAAGTGCTCGCGCAGATGGCCGACGTACTCGATGACCCGGTCCTCGGTGCCGCTGTGTCGACTGTGGCGGCCGGCCACGGGATGGGCGGGGCGCCGGCCGGGAGCACGGCCGGCCGGCGCCCCGCCGGTCAGGGTCGGGCGAACCTGAGCGTGACGAGTTGGAACGGACGCAGGCGTACGGTGATCCGCTCGTCCTCGCGCGTGGGCGGCTCCGCGTCGGGGAGCGGACGTTCCAGCAGGTCGGTAACGGTCACGCCGGTGAACGGGAAGCCGGTCGTCAGGGTGGCGCGGGCCCGGCCGCCGTGGGCCTCGTGGAAGCGGACGACCACGTCCCCGCTGCCGTCGTCGGCGAGTTTCACCGCCGTCACCACCACCGCGTCGTCGTCCACGCCCACCAGCGGGGCCACCGCGCCGGCGCCGGCCGTGTGCCGCTCCGGCAGGTTGATCCGCCAGCCCTCGCGGACCGCGTCCCCGATCGAGGCGCCGGGCACCAGGGCGTGCCGGAAGCGGTGGACGCCCTGGTCGGTCTCCGGGTCGGGGAAGCGCGGGGCGCGCAGCAGGGACACCCGGACCGTCGTGGTAGTACCCCGGTCGCCGTCGGCGCGGACCGTGCGGGTCACGTCGTGGCCGTAGGTCGAGTCGTTGACGACCGCCACGCCCCAGCCGGGCTCCTCCAGGTGCACGAAGCGGTGGGCGCACGCCTCGAACTTGGCCGCCTCCCAGGAGGTGTTGGTGTGGGTCGGACGGAAGGCATGCCCGAACTGGGTCTCGGACGCGTACCGTTCGGCGTGCAGATCGAGCGGGAAGGCCAGCTTCAGGAACTTCTCCGTCTCGTGCCAGTCCACCTCGGTGTCGATGACCAGCCGGCGCTCCCCCGGCGGCAGGGTCAGCAGCTGGGCGACCCGGGAGGAGCCGAAGGACCGCACGATCCGCACCGAGGCGCCGTCCTCGCCGGCCGTGACGGAGTCGGTGCCGGTGAGGTCGGTGACGGTGTTGCGGTAGAAGGAGTCGACGTCCCAGGCGTCCCACATGTTCGGGAAGTCCGGATGGAGCTGGAGGAGGTTGGCGGCCGTGCCGGGGGCGACCGTCTCGCGGTCGGCGGCGGGATCGTAGACGGAGACGACCAGGCCCCGGGCGTCCACGGTGATCCGCAGCAGGCCGTTGTCCAGCGTGAACCCGCCGTCCTCGCGGGGCGTGAGCGTGGCGGTGCCGGGCGCGTCCGGAGCGGCGGCGCCGCCCGCCGGGACGCCGTGGCGGGTGTGCGGGGCGGAGTTGAACAGCAGCGGGGTCGTGCCCTCGCCGGCCAGGGCGCGCTGGGCGGCGTCGATGACCGCGGTCAGCTCGGCGGTCAGCCGCTCGTACGTCGCCCGGGCCTCCCGGTGCACCCAGGCGATGGACGAACCGGGCAGGATGTCGTGGAACTGGTGCAGCAGGACCGTCTTCCAGATGCGGTCCAACTCCTCGTAGGGGTACGGGAACCCGGTGCGCACGGCCGCGGTGGCCGCCCAGAGTTCGGCCTCGCGCAGCAGGTGTTCGGCGCGCCGGTTGCCCTGCTTGGTCCGGGCCTGGCTGGTGAGGGTGGCGCGGTGCAGTTCCAGGTACAGCTCGCCGACCCAGACCGGTGGTTCGGGGTATTCGGCCTCGGCCTGCTCGAAGAAGGCGCGCGGGGTCTGCCAGCGGACGGTGGCCGAGCCCTCCAGGTCGCGCAGCCGGGCCGCCTTGGCGACCATCTCCCGGGTGGTGCCGCCGCCTCCGTCGCCCCAGCCGGTGGGGGCGAGGGAGTGCCGGGCCCGGCCCTTGTCCCGGAAGTTGCGTACCGCGTGGGCGATCTCGCTGCCCTTCATCGAGCAGTTGTAGGTGTCGGCCGGCGGGAAGTGCGTGAAGATCCGGGTGCCGTCGATGCCCTCCCAGTGGAAGGTGTGGTGCGGGAACTTGTTGGTCTGCGACCAGGAGATCTTCTGCGTCAGCAGCCACTTGGAGCCGGCCGCCTTGATGATCTGCGGCAGCCCCGCGGCGAACCCGAAGGTGTCCGGCAGCCAGGCCTCCTCGTTCTCGACGCCGAACTCGTCGAGGAAGAACCGCTTGCCGTGCACGAACTGCCGGGCCATCGCCTCCGAGCCGGGCATGTTGGTGTCCGACTCCACCCACATCCCGCCGGCCGGCACGAACCGCCCCTCGGCGACGGCCTCTTTCACCCGGGCCCACACCTCGGGCCGGTGCTCCTTCACCCACGCCCACTGCTGGGCCTGGGACATGGCGAAGACGAAGTCGGGCTCGTCCTGGAGCAGGGCGGTCATGTTGGACACCGTCCGGGCCACCTTGCGCACGGTCTCGCGCAGCGGCCACAGCCAGGCGGAGTCGATGTGGGCGTGTCCGACCGCGCCGATCCGGTGGGCGGAGGGGACGGCGGGGGCCGACAGTACGCCGGTGAGCTGTTCCCGGGCCCGGTCCGCGGTGGCGTTCACGTCCTGGAGGTCGACGGTGTCCAGGGCCCGTTCGACCGCGCGCAGGATGTCCCAGCGGCGCGGGGAGTCCACGGGCAGCTCGGCCATCAGCTCGCCGAGCACCTCCAGGTCCATGACGAGCTGCCACACGGTCTCGTCGAACACGGCGAGATCCATGCGGGCGAGGGTGTACTGCGGTTCGGCGCCGGCGGTGTCCTTGTCGCCGAGCCAGGTGGGCCGGAAGGGGTGGTAGTCGAGGATGACCGGGTTGGAGGCGGCCTCGATGTGCAGGCGTACCTCCTCGCCGCCCGCGACGGGCGCGCCGATCCGCACCCACTGGTTGCGCGGGTTGAGGCCCTTCACGGGGGTGCCGTCGGGCCGGTAGACCAGGCCCTCGCACTGGAAGCCGGGCATGTTCTCGTCGAAGCCCAGGTCCAGCAGGGCCTCGACGGTCCTGCCGGCCCACGCCTCGGGTACGGTCCCGGTCACCCGGAACCAGCTGGTGCCCCAGGGAGCACCCCAGCGGGCGCCCACCGCGATCGGCTCGGGCTCGGCGGCCAGCCCCTCGGCGACCGGCACGGGCTCGCCGGGCGCGTGCCACACCGCGACCTGGAGCGGCACGGACTCGGGGTACACGGCAGGGCGGATACGTTCGTCGAGCACGCGCCTGAGGCGGGCTTCCACCAGCGTGCGGTCGTCATGCATGCGGGGTGCTCCCTGCGGGTTCCGGGTGATTACCAGGGGTGGGTGACGGTGACGGGGGCCGAGGCGTTGTAGAGCTCCCCCACGGCGCGCACTTCGAACCGTGCGGCCGGCTCGCCCTGCTCGGGCCGCAGACCGGCGGCGAACCAGGCGCGCTGGCCGGTGGCGCCGAGGAAGCGGCGGGTGCCGTCGGGGAGGAGGCGGTGGAGGGTGTAGTGGCGGACGGGGCCGGGGGCGGGGTTCCAGGCGAGCCGGAGGTCACCGCCGTTCGCCGCGGTGACCCGGGCGGCGGAGGGGGCGGAGGGGGCCGGCGGGGTGCCGGCGGGGCGGACGGCGAGGCCGCCGAGCCGCCAGCGCACCGGGGTTCCGCCGTCGGTGGGGGTGAGCCGGATACCGAGAGCGTGCACGGTGCCGGAGAGGCCGGTGAGGGGGATGGTGACGGTCTGCCAGCCGTTGGCCGAGTTCACAGGAATATACCTGTACGGCGGTGTTTCCCCCGGTCCGCTCGGTGGCGCCGTTGCCACCGCCAGTTCGACGTTCACACCCCCAGATTCGCCCCGGTACGTCAGGTCGACAACCGTGTTCACAGCGATCGGCAGCCGGGTCGCGTACAGGTCGAGCACCACTGGTTGATCGAGTTCACCCGCCACCAGCACACTGCTCCCGCCCCGCCAGGCGTCGGCGAAGTCGAAGGCGACCGTCGGCCGTGTCCCCGCCGTCCGGACCACCCACCGCCGCGACGGCAGCCGGTCCTGGAGGCCGAGATGGTTCCAGGGGCTCTCCGCGGTGACGGCCCCCTCCTCGTACCAGCGCAGCCCGTGCCCCGTGTTGAACACGGTCGCGAACGGCACGGAGGTCACCGTCGACCGGTCCGCCACGGACACCGCCGGCGCCCGCCACGGATCGCCCGGGTCGGGCCGCGACGGGTCCCCGGACCGCCCGGTCCAGAACCGGTCGTCGGCCGCGTGGAAGTCCCCGGGGGCGCGGCGGTCGGCGGGCAGGTGGTTCCGGGTCCACTCGGGCCGGTAGAAGCCGACCGAGGTGACGTGCGGCTTGCCGGCCGGCACGATCGCGTCCCAGTTCACATACGTACCGGACCCGTTCGACTCGACGCCGACGCCGGCCCACAGTTCGTAGCGGCTGCGCCCCAGCCGGTCCGCCTTCGTACCGGACGAGGCCAGCGACGCCGCGCTCCACCGGAAGTCCACGAACATGCCGTCGGCGGCCTCGAAGAACGCCTGGTTCTGGCTGGTCAGCGCGCCCTGCCAGCTGACGGTGCCGTTCACGGTCATCGCGTCGTACCAGGTCACCCGCTGCCCCTTGGCCGCCGCCAGCGTCCTCAGCTCCCTGACGAAGCCCAGCATGGCCGTGCCCAGCGCGGTGTTCCCGCCGCCCGTCTCTGCGTTGAGGAACCAGCCGTCGAAGCCGTACGCCGCCGCCACCGCGACGAGTTGCGCGGCGAGCGGGTGGTGGCCGGTGGCGTCCTTCTGCACCAGGTCCCGGGTCCACTGGAGCTGTCCGCCGTAGGCCGCCGGTGGCAGGAAGACGTTCCCGAGGACGGGGACGCCGTGCCGGTGGGCCGCGTCGACGACGGGGGCGTTCGGGGCGAGGATCAGGCCCTCGCCGGCCGAGCCGCCCCAGAACACCAGCTCGTCGATGTACGCCCAGTGGGTGAGCGCGTAGTAGTCGGCGGTGGCCGAGCCCTGGGCGGGGTTGGCCGATGTCGGGCCGAAGGAGACCAGTGCCTGGACGCGGGCCTGTCCCGTGCGGGCGGTGGGGTTCGCCGGGGTCGGGGTGAAGCGCGGGGCGAGGGGGACGGTGGCGGCGTTGAAGGCCAGGTCGGGGTCGTCGGCGGCGCGCCAGCTCTTCAGGCTGCGCCAGGTGACGCCGGGGCCGGGGCTGCCGGCGGGCAGCGAGTCGGGGTACCAGTAGGCGGCATAGGGCGGGGTGGCGGCGGTGGCGCGCGGGGCCGCCGCGGCGGGCAGGGCGGGGGTCAGGGCCGCGGCGCCGGCGGCGGTCAGGACGGTGCGTCTGGTGGGGTTCACGAGCGGGTGCCTCCGTGGGGGACGGGGAGTACCTGGTCGGACGTGACGACGTCGGTGATGCCGCGCGCGGCGAGATGGTCCTGGTCGTCGGCGCGGGTGTCGAGCACGGTGGTCGGGCGGGCGCCGTCGGCGACGAGCCGGAAGAAGGCGTCGAAGACGTCGCCGCCGGGCGCGCAGCGGGAGCGGCGGTCCGGTGCGGCGGGGACGACGAGGGCCGTACGGCGCGTAGCCGGGGTGCGGTGGGTGCCGCGGGCCGCGTCGGCCAGCACCCCGGCGATGTCCTTCGGCCGCCGTTCGCCGGTGAACAGGCCCAGGGAGTATTCGAGTTCGGGGAAGTCGGCGAGCGTGCGCGACACGTCGTGGGAGCACCACCAGGTGATGCCCCACAGGTCGGGGCAGTCCAGGGCGTTGCCGATGGTGGCCTCGGCGAAGGCGGCGGCGTGCTCGGCGGGCACCAGCGGCGCGGGGGCGCCGACCTCCTGGAGCCACACCGGCCGGTGCGGGTCGTCCGCCCAGGCCTTGCCGAGTTCGACCAGGTAGGCGGCGTGGTGCTCGGTGGGCACGGAGGTACGGCCGTGGCGCTGGGCGGTGCCGTTGAACACCCAGGAGTGCACGGCGGTGACGGCGCCGAGCCGGGCGGAGTGGGCGGGGGTGAAGGGCTGGTCGTCCTGGTACCAGGCGGCGTCGTAGGAGGCGTGCAGGTGGAGGCGGCCGGGGGCGCCCTCGGCGCAGGCGTCCAGCATCCGGGTGAGCCAGCGTCCGGCCTGCTCCTCGGTCACCGGGTCGGGGTCCGGGTGGGGGCCGGCGGCGAACTGGTTGACCTCGTTGCCGACGGTCATGCCGAGGAAGTGCGGCCGGTCGGCGAGGGCGGCGGCGAGGGTGCGCAGATAGGCGGCCTGCCCGTCGGTGACGTCCGGGTCGGTGAAGAGGTTGCGGCGGTGCCAGGTACGGGTCCAGGCGGGCAGGAAGTCGAAGCTGGACAGGTGGCCTTGCAGTCCGTCGACGGCGGTGTCGAGGCCGCGTTCGGCGGCGGCGTCGGCGAGGGCCAGGAGCTGGTCGACGGCGCGGGGGCGGATCAGGGTGCGGTTGGGCTGGAAGTACGGCCACAGCGGGAAGACGCGGATGTGGTCCAGGCCGAGCGCGGCGATCGCGTCGAGGTCGGCGCGGACGGAGTCGAGGTCGAAGTCGAGCCAGTGGTGGAACCACCCTTGGCTGGGCGTGTAGTTGACGCCGAAGCGCACGGCAGGAGGCATGCGGTGTCCTTGCACTCGGGAGAGGGTCAGCCCTTGACCGCGCCCTCGCCGACGCCGCGGAAGAAGTACCGCTGGAGGCAGGCGAACAGGGCGATGAGCGGCGCCACGGCGATGACCGTGCCGGCGGCGACCAGGCGTTCGTCGTTGGCGAAGGTGCCGTGCAGATAGTTGAGGCCGATGGTGAGGGTGAACTTGGAGGGGTCGCTGAGCACGATCAGCGGCCACAGGAAGTCGTCCCAGGCGCCCATGAAGGCGAAGATCGCCACGACGGCGAGGGTGCCCTTGACCGAGGGAAGGGCGATCCGCAGGAACCGCTGCCAGACGTTGGCGCCGTCGACGTAGGCGGCCTCCTCGATCTCGTAGGGCAGTGCGCGGAAGGCGTTGCGCATCAGCAGGACGTTCATCGCGCCGATGGCGCCGGGCAGGACGACGCCGATGAGCGTGTTGTTCAGGCCGAGTTCGCGCATGGTGGTGAACTGGGCGATGACGATGCCCTCGACGGGTACGAGCATCGCCAGCACGAAGACGAGCGTGGTCACGCGCCGGCCGCGGTAGCGCAGCCGGGCCAGGGCGTATCCGGCGAGGGCCGAACCGACGCAGTTGGTCACGACGTTGGCGGTGGCGACCTTCAGGGAGTTCAGGGCGTAGTCCCAGACCGGGATGGTGTCGGCGACCCGGGTGTAGTTGTGCAGGGTGGGGTGGGCTGGCAGGAAGCGGGGCGGGGAGCTGTAGATGTCCTCGGTGGGGCCCTTGAGGGAGGTGGCCAGCTGCCAGAGGAACGGGCCGGTGGTCAGGGCGAGGACGGCGAGGAGCAGCAGGTACCGCCAGATCAGTTCGCCGGGCCGGGCGCGGCGGCCGTGGTCGTCGGTGACGCGTGGCCGCCGGGCCGTGGCGGCCGGCCGCTCGGGCCGGACCTTCTCCAGGACGCTCATGTCTCCTCCCTCCGGTCGGCGCGCAGGACGAGCAGCATCAGGACGACGGTGACGGCGAACACGACGACGGAGAGGGCGGAGGCGTAGCCGACCCGGCCGGTCAGGCCGGTGCCGGTGCGCTGGACGAGCATGACCAGGGTGGTGTCCTCGCCGGCCGGGCCGCCGCTCGGGCCCGCCATCAGGTACACCTCGGAGAACACCTTGAAGGCGGCGACCGAGGAGAGCGCGGCGACCAGCACCATGGTGGACCGTACGGCGGGCACGGTGACGGACAGGAAGCGGCGTACCGGGCCGGCTCCGTCGACGGCGGCGGCCTCGTGCAGTTCGCGGGGCACGTTCGCCAGCGCGGCCAGGTAGATGACCATGTAGTAGCCGAGGCCCTTCCACACGGTGACGGCCATGGCGCTGAGCAGGAGCAGCCATTGGTCGCTGAGGAACCCGACCCGGCCGATGCCCACCGTCTCCAGCACCGAGTTGACCAGGCCGCGTTCGTCCAGCAGCCACACCCAGATCAGGCCCACGACGACGATCGAGGCGACGACGGGGGTGTAGAAGGCGGAGCGGAAGAAGGTGATCCCGGGGATGTTCCGGCGCACCAGCAGGGCGAGCAGCAGCGGCAGGACGACCAGGGCGGGGACGACGACCAGGACGTAGAGGGCGCTGTTGCGCAGGCCGGTCCAGAACATGTCGTCGTGGAGCAGTTCGCGGAAGTTGGCGAGTCCGACGAAGCGGCCGGGGACCAGGGTGCGGCGGTCGGTGAAGGAGTTCACCAGGGTGGAGACGAAGGGGTAGAGCACGAAGGCGCCGGCGATCAGCAGTCCCGGTGCGGCGAACAGCCAGGGGCTGGTGGGAAGTTGCCGTCTGACGCGCAGGGGCGTGGCCATGGCGGGTCAGCCCTGCCGGAGCAGCCGGTCGGCGGCCTTGACAGCGTTGTCGAGGGCTTCCCGCGGGCTCTCCTTGCCCTGGAGCGCCTTGGCGACCTCGTTGCGCAGCGCGGTCTTCATCTGCTCGCTGAACAGCACGGGTGTGTAATTGACGGCGGTTTTCAGCGACTTGGCGGCGGCGACGCGTACCCGGGTCTCGTCGGTGCCGTCTTCCCTGGTGAAGTACGGGTCGTCGAGCGAGCCGGCGGTGCTCGGGAAGATGGCGACCCGCTTGGCGAAGACCATCTGGTTGCGGGCGCCGGTGACGAAGTGGGCGAAGGCGACGGCGGCCGGGGTGTGTTGCGTACGGGAGTTGACCATCACGCCCATCACGTACATGTTGGCGTGCCCGGTGTTGGTGATCTGGTCGGTGATGCCGATGTTCCTGTACAGGCCGGGGGCGTTCTTCTTGAAGTTGGCGAGGTCCAGGGCGCTGCCGGGGTTCATGGCGACGGCGCCGGTGAGGAACTTCTTGCCGGCCGACTCCCCGGTGGCGGTCAGCGCCTGCGGGTCGAGGGCCTTGGCGTCGTACAACTGCTTGTATCTGGTGAGCAGTTCGACGCCCTTGGGGTCGTTGAAGGTGAATGCGGTGCCTTGTTCGTTCATGAGCGGGACGCCGTAGCGGCCGAAGTCCTCGATGGTGGGGACGTTGGCGAGGGTGGCGACCTTGCCGCCGCTCTTGTCGGCCATCCTGAGGGCGTCGGCGAAGAGTTCGTCATAGGTCTTCGGCGGCCGCTCCGGGTCGAGTCCGGCCTTCTCGAAGAGGGCTTTGTTGTAGAAGAGCGGGCCGGTGTTCAGATACCAGGGGAAGGCGTAGGTGCCCGTCATGCCGGGGACCCGGTGGCCGGCCCAGGCTCCGGGCAGGTACTCCTCGCGGTAGCGGGCGGCGACCTTGTCGAGGTCCAGCGCGAGGCCCGCCTTGGCGAGCGGCGCGACGAGGTCCGGGGAGACGTTGACGACGTCGGGCAGGGTGCCGCCGCCCGCGTCCACGCTGATCTTGTCGGGGTATCCCTCGGCGGGCTGGTCGATCCACCTGACGTGGGTGCCGGGGTACTTCTCCTCGAAGCCGGCGATCAGGTCCTCGAAGTAGTCCTTGAAGTTGGCGCGCAGGTTCCAGGTCTGGAAGGTGATGTCGCCCTCCACCTTGCCGTAGGCGTCGCCCGTGCCGCCGTCACCTCCGCCCGAGCCGCAGGCGCTCAGCGGCAGGACGAGGGCGACGGCGACGGCGGTGAGGGCTCTGCGGGAGATGGGCACGGACACGGCTCCCTTGCTGTGTCGGGGCTGTGGGTGGCGCGAAAGACCTTGCACAGGGCTTTCCCGGAAAGTCAATGGATTCGTCGCGGCCACAGCATTCCGTCCGACATCGACGCAGGTAGGCGCCTGCTGGCCGGGAACTTGCGGGAGTTGACTAATGCGCTTTAGGGTCTTGACGCTCAAGCGCTTTAGCGGTTCCCTGCCGAAGGGGAGGAAACGTGCCGACCAGACGGTCCCCCGCGCGTCGGCCCACGATGAAGGACATCGCCCGGCGGGCCGGAGTGTCCGAGAGCGCCGTGTCCTTCGCGCTCAACGACCGCCCCGGCGTCTCGGAGGCGACCCGGGCCCGGGTGCGCCGGGTCGCCGAACAGCTGGGCTGGCGGCCGAGTACGGCGGCCCGCGCGCTGTCCGGGGAGGGCGTGGCCACGGTCGGCTTCGTGCTGGCCCGCCCCGCGGCCACGCTGGGCGTCGACTCCTTCTTCCTCCAGCTCGTCTCCGGGATCCAGGGAGTGCTGGCCGAACGGCACCTGGGCCTGCTGTTCCAGGTGGTGGAGGACGTGGCCGACGAGTGCGCGGTGTACCGGCGCTGGTGGGCCGAGCACCGGGTGGACGGCGTCCTGGTGGTCGACCCGCGCGCCGACGATCCGCGCCCCGGTCTGCTGGACGAACTGTCCCTGCCCGCCGTGGTGATCGGCGGCGCCCCGGACGAGCGGCACCCCGGGCTGTCCACGGTCTGGGCGGACGACGCGGGCGCGATGGCCTCGGTGGTGGGCGAGTTGACCGCCCTGGGCCATCGCCGGATCGTCCACATCGCCGGTCTGCCGGATCTCGCGCACACCCAGCGCCGCATCCGCACGCTGCGCGCCGAGGCGGAGCGGCGGGGGCTCGCCGAGGTGGAGTCGGTGCCGACCGACTACTCCGACGCCGAGGCCGCCGCCGTCACCCGCCGGGTCCTGCGCCGCCCCGCTCCCCCGACGGCCTTGGTCTACGACAGCGATGTGATGGCCGTCGCGGGCCTCGCCGCCGCGGCCGAGCTGGGTTTCTCGGTGCCGGCCGAGCTGTCGGTGGTGGCCTGGGAGGACTCGGCGCTGTGCCGCATGGTCGCCCCGTGGCTGTCGGCGCTGTCCCGGGACAGCGTGGAGTTCGGGTCCACGGCGGCCCGGGAGCTGCTGGCTCTGCTGGACGGGGGCCCGGCCCGGACGGTGCGGGTGCCGGTCCCCCGGCTGATCGAGCGGGACAGCACGGGGCCGGCGCGGAGCGGCCCGCCACGCCGCGAGGACGCCAACGGCGGTACGGGCACCGGCGCGTGACCCGCCGGCCGACGGGGCGACCGGGCCGCCGGCCTCTCGACGTACCGGGTTCGGCGGTGCACAGTTGCCTCTACGCGCCTCCATACCGACCGGTAACCGGGGACGCGCAGCCGACGACCGACGAAGGAGCGTCCGTGAGCAGCTGGGCCGGCCGGAGTGCCGCCGAGATCGCCGCCGCCGTCCGCGCCAAGCGGGTCACGCCCCGGGAGGTGGTGGCCGGACATCTCGCGCGGATCGAGCGGCTGGACGGCCGGATCGGGGCGTTCCGGAAGGTCCGGGCGGAGGCGGCGCTCGCCGAGGCCGACGAGGTGGCCGCCCGCGCGGATCTGGCCGGACTGCCGCTCGCGGGCGTGCCGGTGGCGGTCAAGGACAACCTGCCGGTGCGCGGCGAGTCGTGCCGCAACGGCTCCGCCGCCACCCCCGACAGCCCCGCCGCCGAGGACCATGTGACGGTGGCGCGGCTGCGCGCGGCGGGGGCGGTGGTGGTCGGCCTGACGAACGTGCCGGAGCTGTGTGTCTTCGCCACCACGGAGGGCCCGTACGGCATCGCCCGCAATCCCTGGGACCCGTCCCGCACGGCGGGCGGCTCCTCCGGCGGCAGCGCGGCGGCGGTGGCCGCGGGGCTGGTGCCGCTGGCGCTCGGCAACGACGGGATGGGTTCGCTGCGCATCCCGGCCGCGAACTGCGGGCTGGTCACGCTGAAGCCGGGGCCCGCGGTGGTACCGGCCGGGATCGGCCACGGCGACTGGTTCGGCATGGCGGAGAACGGGCCGCTGGCCACGACGGTGGAGGATCTGCGACTGATGCTGGGCGTCCTCGCCGACGCGGAGTTCGAGCGGCGGCGGGAGCGGAGCCCGCTGAGGATCGCCGTCGCGCTGCGCAGCCCGGTCGCCGGGGCGTATGTGAGCCGGCCGTATACGAACGCGGTGCGGCGGGCGGCCGGGGTGCTGGCCCGGTCCGGGCACCGGGTGCGGCGGGCGGAACCGCCGTATCCGCTCTCCCTCGGTGTGACCGCGCTCCGGCACTGGACGGCCGGGACGGCGGTGGACGCCGAGGTCCTGGACCCGGCCCGGCTGGCCCGCCGGACCCGGGTGCACGCGGCCCTGGGGCGCCGTTTCACCCGCGCGGTCCGCACCGGGGCCGCCCGGGACCGGCTGCGTGCCCGGCTCGCGCCGTTCTTCACCGGGCACGACGTGCTGCTCACCCCGGCCCTGGCCCGCCGCTGTCCGCAGGCCGGGCCGTGGCACGAGCGCGGCTGGCTGCGCAACATCCTCGCCGACTCCGCGTACGCGCCGTTCACTCCGCCGTGGAACCTGACCGGCTGGCCGGCGATGTCCGTGCCGGTGGGCACCCTGCCCTCGGGCGCCCCGTGCGCCGTACAGCTGGTGGGCCTGCCGGGCACGGAGGCTCTTCTGCTGGGCGTGGCCGAGGAGTTGGCGGAGCTGATCCCATGGCGGCGGACGGCGCCGGTGGCGGAGCACCGGTAGCGGCCGGGCCGTCGCTAGTCCAGCGCCCGGTACATGATGTGCAGCCCCACCCTGCCGTGGCGGGGGTGCTCGAACGCCTCCGGGACCGTGCCGAGGATCGTGAAGCCGAGGGAGGTCCACAGGGCGACGGCGGGGTTGGTCTCGACCACGGCGTTGAAGACCATCGCGCGGTAGCCGTACGTCCGGGCCTCGGTCAGCACGTGGGTGGCGAGGGCACGGCCGATGCCGCGGCCGGCGTGGTCGGGGTCGACCATGAAGCCGGCGTTGGCGACGCGGGCGGCGGGTCCGCCGTAGTTGGGGGTGAGGTAGGCCGAGCCGACCACGGCTCCGCTGCCGTCCTCGGCGACGTAGACCCGCTTGGCCGGGCTCATCCACAGCTCGCGGGCCGCTTCCTCGGTGGTGTGGGGATCCCAGGCGTAGGTCTCGGCGGCGGCGACGATCCGGTGCCAGAAAGGCCAGATGCGCGGCCAGTCCTCAGCCTTGGCTTCTCTGATCGACATGGGCGTGAGTCTGCCACGCCCACGCGACGGCGATCGCGAGGGCCTGGAGGATCAGTCCACGCTCGGCAGGATGTGCGGCTCGGCCAGGTCGTCCTCGTATCCGGCGAGGCGGATCGGGGCGGAGCGGGCCCACACCTCAAGGCTGCCGAGTTCTCCGGGCCGGCGGCGCCTGCGGTCCGTACGTTCCTCGGGGCGCTGTTCGCGATTCGTCTTCTCCGGTGTCACCGCGCACTCCTTATGTGTCGGGTCACCCTCGGGGCATGCCGGACAGTCTGTGCCATGGCGCCGGACGCCCGCTCGGGTCTGGCTGGAAGGCCGGTCACGGACGCGGTGGCGCCGGTTTCCGCTGCGGGAGCGGCCGTTGTGGACCGGCGTGCCCCAGGACGGACGGTGGGTGTGGGTGTGACCCCGTACTGTTGTCCGCCGACTCCCAGAGTAACCAAATGAGCGGACATCCGCTCGATAGGGAATGCAAACAAGGTGTAACCACTGTGCTTCGCGCAGCCACCCAATAGCCCCCAATATGGGGCCTATTCCCGCAAGATGCTCACTCGTACGACGCCTGGAATCACCCGTACGGCGGATATGAACGAACGCCCCTTCGAAATAAGTTGGGGAACGGTTGGCCGACCCGGCGCAGTTCAAGTGCCGTTGGCCGGGCGGCAAACCGGCCATGCTCTGCTGGCGCGGCAACGGCTGTCTCGCGGAAGGACTGACGCATGGAGCTGCGCAGCGTCGAGGAGCTGATGGATCTGCTGTACGCCGGGCGGCACCGGCACGCGCTGCGGACCGCCGCGCTGCTGCGCCGAGGCCGCCCCGCCGACAAGGAGCTCCAGGTGGCGGGGCTGGTGCGGGGCATCGGGCCGGTGCTGAGCCCGGGCGACGAGGCGGCCCGGGCCGAAAGCGCGGCCGAGGCGGTGCGCTCCCTGCTCGGGGAACGGGTGGCCCGGCTGGTCCGCGCGGACGCGGACCCGGCCGACGACGATGTACTGCGGCTGCGCCAGGCCGAAGAGGAGGGCCGCACGGCCGCTTTCGACGCGGGTGTGCTGGAGGACTGGCGCACCGTGCTGGAACTGGTGGCGGCCGGCCGGACCCGGCTCGGCGCGGTCGACTGAGCCCCGGCCGGCCGGGACACGGCCCGCCGGGCGCGCTCGGCCGATGTCCGTGCCCGGCCGATGTCCGTGCCCGGCCGACGGGCGCCCGGCTCACCCGCGCGGGGCCTCTCGCCGGGCCAACACCCGCCCGGCGCTCACCACTTGCCGGGTGCGTAGTCCTTCAGGAAGACGCCGTACAGGTCTTCGCCCGCCTCGCCGCGCACGACCGGGTCGTAGACGCGGGCGGCGCCGTCGACCAGGTCGAGCGGGGCGTGGAAGCCGGCCTCGGCGAGACGCAACTTGTCGTAGTGGGGGCGTTCGTCGGTGATCCAGCCGGTGTCGACCGAGGTCATCAGGATCCGGTCGGACTCGAACATCTCCTGGGCGCTGGTCCGGGTCACCATGTTCATCGCGGCCTTGGCGGCGTTGGTGTTCGGGTGGCCCGCGCCCTTGTAGCCACGGCTGAACACACCTTCCATGGCCGAGACGTTGACGATGTACGCCCGTCCGCTCACCGCCTTCCGCGCGGCCTGCGCCATGGCCGGGCGGAGCTTGCTGATCAGGATGAACGGCGCGGTGTAGTTGCACAGCTGGGTTTCCAGCAGTTCCACCGGGGAGATCTGGTCGATGGTCTGCACCCAGGTGTTGGTGTCGACGACGTCGGGGAGCAGGCCGCCGGCGTCGATGGCGGTGCCGTCGAGGTGCCGGGCGACGCTGGCGTTGCCCGCGACCAGGGCGAGGTCGGCCACCTTCTGCGCGTCCAGCCCGCTGGTGCCGACGGGCAGCGCGGCCAGGCCGTCGACCGCGCCGGAGTTGAAGGCGCCGATGACATGGTGGGCGGGCAGCTCACCGGCGGGCAGCGGGGCGCTCTCGCCGTCGACCAGCGCGGCGTAGGCGGAGGGCAGCCGGCGCACGGTCTGCGTGGCGTTGTTGATCAGGATGTCCAGCGGGCCGGCCTCGGCGACCCGGTCGGCCAGCGCGACGGCCTGGGCCGGGTCGCGCAGGTCGATACCGACGACCTCCAGCCGGTGCAGCCAGTCCGCCGAGTCCTCCATCGCCTTGAAACGGCGGATGGCGTCCTTCGGGAACCGGGTCGTGACGGTCGTGTGCGCGCCGTCGCGCAGCAGCCGCAGCGCGATGTACATGCCGATCTTGGCCCGGCCGCCGGTGAGCAGGGCGCGCTTGCCGGTGAGGTCGGCGCGGGCGTCCCGCTTGGCGCGGTTCAGATCGGCGCAGCCGGGACAGAGCTGGTGGTAGAAGTAGTCGACTTCCACGTACCGGGTCTTGCAGGTGTAGCAGGACCGCGGGCGCTGGAGTATCCCCGCGATCCGGCCCGCCTCGACCTTCGAGGACGGCAGGATGCCCTCGGTCTCGTCGTCGATGCGCTCGGCCGAGCCGGTGGCGGTGGCCTCGGTGACGGCGCGGTCGTGCGCGGTCTTGGCGGCCCGGCGTTCCTGGCGGCGGCGCTGCTTGACCGTGCGGTAGATGTGCGAGGTGGCCCGGCGCACCTTGATCGCGTCGGGGTGGTCGACGTCGAGCCGGTCCAGTTCCTCCAGCACGCTCAGGCAGACGGCGAGCCGCTCCGGGTCGATACCGGGCCCGTAGACCATCTCGTCCATGGACGCCGAGCCGTCCTCTGTCACCGTCATCGCGCTGCCGTTTCCCTGGTCACCCGAGCGGCGCTCCGACTCGCGTCCGCTTTCGAACAGCGAATTTTACGGAGCGCCGGGCCGGTGGGCCAAACCGCCGTGGTTCCGCCCCCGCGGGGCCGCCGACGGCACGGCCACCGCACGGGGGTACGGGCGGGAACGGGAGGCACCCCCGGAGCGGCGCGGGCGGGCAGTACGGGCGGTGCGGGCGGGCCTCCGGCGCCGAAGGGAAGCCGCCCCGGACCCGGACCCGACCCCGACCCCGACCGCGCATACCCCGGCGGGCGGCCCGTCGCGGCGGGAAGCGGGACGGCGCCCGACGCCGGGGGCTCGCCGTGGACCGCCCGGCCCCGGACCCGGACCCGGACCGGTGCTCAGTGGCCGCAGGCCGACAGCAGTGTCGTCAATTCCGCCGTGACCGCCCGTGCGAGGCGATCCAGGTCCGGCACGGCCCGCGCGTCGGCGACCAGCCCGTAGTGCACGCGCCCGCGGTACGTGGAGATCGCGACCGCCAGCGCCTGGCCGGGGGCGAGCGGGGCCAGCGGGTACACCTCGGTGAGCTCGTGGCCGCCGAGCCGGAGCCCGAGGCCGGGCAGCGGCACGCTGGTGACCAGGATGTCGAACCACAGCCGGGCCGCCTGGCCGACCAGCGGCCCGCCGAGCCGGTGGCCGAGGGCCGGCACGTGGTCGGCGAGCAGGGCCACCGCGCCGGCGCCCCGGTCGGGTCCCGCGTCCTTGTTGCGGGCCATCGCGGTGCGCACGGTGTGCAGCCGGCCGAGCGGGTCGCTCTCGTGCACCGGGAGCCGTATCAGATAGCCGGAGAGCCGGTTGCCCTGCGGCTGGGCGGCGTGCGGGCGGCGCCGGGAGACGGGGATCAGGGCGCGGGGAGCCACGCCCTCGCTGCCGTCGCCGCGCTCGTCCAGCCAGCGGCGCAGGGCCCCGGCGACGACGGCGATGAGGACGTCGTTGACCGTGCCGCCGGCGCTCTTGCGGACCCGGTGCACGTCGTCGATGTCGAGGACGACCCCGGCGACGCGGCGGGTGCCGCTGGGCGTGGAGGTGAGCGCGGCGCAGGAGCGCATGCCGAGGGTGGACCGGGCCAGCGAGGCGCCGATGTCCAGGGCCCGGCCCAGGTCGGTGAGCACCCCCCGGACCAGCCCGGGGACGCGCGCGGGCAGCCGGCGCACGTCGGGCAGCGGGCCGCGCGGCGGCTCGATGGCCCGGGGTGCGCGCTCGGGCGGGTCGACGGGGTCCAGGACGCCGGCGGCGAGCTTCAGGGCGCGCAGCCCGTCGGCGAGGGCGTGGTGGAACTTGAAGAGCACCGCGAAGGAGACCCCGTCGGCGCCGGGCAGTACATGTGCCTCCCACGGCGGCCGGCCACGCTCCAGCGGGCGCTCCATCAGCCGGCCGGCGGCCGCGTGGAAGTCGTCGGTGGGGGCGTGCAGCCGGACGTGGTCGAGGGGGTCGAAGCGCGGGTCGGTCTCGCGGGCGGCGCCGCCGAAGGCGAGCGGCTGCCACAGGTCGCGGATGCGCAGGCGCAGGCCGGGGACGGCGGCGGCGCGGGCGGCGAGCAGGTCGGCGGCGTGCGCCCCGGCGGTCGGCGAGTGCGCGCCGAAGACCCCGAGCGCGCCGAGGTGCATCGGGTGCCGGTCGGACTCCATGTTCCAGAAGGCCAGGTCGAGGGGAGCGAGCAGGTCGGAAGTCACGGGCTTGCCTCACACGTCGGTGACGGGTGGATCAGCAGTCAATCCCCGGCGGTCGATTACGGTCAAGTACGACCGGATTACGCATAGTTAAGGTCAGGTTAAGTCCGGGCGGGAGCGGGAGCCGGGAGGCGCCCGAGGTCATTTCAGGACGGGCGGCGCCGCTTCCGGTGAGGTGCCCCACACCGACGGGCGCGGGCCGACCGTGAAGGCGAGGGAACGCAGGGAGCGCAGCGCGCCGGTCGTCAGATAGGTCCGGCCGTGCGGGCGGCCGTCGGTGCGTACGGCCTGGACGTAGCGGTCGGTGACCGAGGTGCCGGGCGCTGTCACGGTCAGCCGGCCACTCGGCCAGTAGCGGCGGTCCAGGGCCAGGTCGACCCGGTCGAACACCGGGGTGGTCAGGCCCCAGGTGCCGTAGCCGGGCTGGACCGGGAAGAGCCCGATGGCCGACAGCACGTGCCAGGCGGACATGGTGCCCAGGTCGTCGTTGCCGGTGAGGCCTTCGGGGCTGTCGGTGAACAGGGTCAGCGCCGCGTGCACCACGTCCGTGGTCTTCCAGGGCCGACCGGTGGAGAGGTAGGTGTAGGGCGCGATGAGGTCCGGCTCGTTCATCGGGTTGTAGACGGCTGCGTTGTAGTAGGCGTACGGGTCGCCGTGCACCCACACCTCGCGCGCGGTCCGCTCGGGGTCGGCGAGCAGCCGGTCGTAGGCGAAGAAGGAGTCCAGGCGGGCCTCGGCCGCCCGCACCCCGCCGATCAGCGCCATCATGCCGGGCACGTCCTGCGGGACGAGCCACTGGTACTGCCAGGCCGTGCCCTCGTGGAAGCCGCTGCCGCGGGCCGGGTCGGGCGGGCCGGCGAAGGCGCCGGAGGCGTCCCGGGCGCGGAAGAAGCCGGTGGCGGGGTCGAAGACGTTGCGGTAGTTGCGCGAGCGGGCGGCGTAGCGGGCGGCGTCCTCGTGGTGTCCGAGACCGCGGGCCATCTGCGCCAGCATGGCGTCGGCGAGCGCGTACTCCAGGGTGACCGAGGCGCCGTAGTGGTAGTCGGAGTCGCCCATCTTGGCGTACGGGCGGCCCTTGACCCAGGGCGCGAAACCACGCGCGATGTACTCGGCGTTGGCCTCCCGGCCGACGCCCGGGTAGGCGGCCGGCGGCACCCCGTCGGCGTTTTTGCGCAGCGCCCGGTAGGCCCGTTCCTCGAAGCCCTTCAGCAGGCCCGAGTGGTAGGCGGTGGTCAGGAAGGGCGTGACCGGGTCGCCGGTCATGATGTTGGTCTCGACCGGGCCGTAGCCCCACTTGGGCAGCCAGCCGCCGTCCTCGTCGACCGCGACCACCGACCGTGCCATGTCCCGGGCCTCGCGCGGCGCCAGCAGGGCGAGCAGCTGGGCCTGGGTGCGGTAGGTGTCCCACAGCGACCAGTTCTGGTAGTAGGTGAACCCCCGGGCGCGGTGGACACGGCGGTCCCAGCCGAGGTAGCGGCCGTCGGCGTCGCCGCCGATGTTGGGCGCGAGGTAGCTCCGGTAGAGCGAGGAGTAGAAGGTCCGGCGCAGCGCGGGCGTGCCGCCGCGCACCCGGACGGCGGTCAGCCGGCGCTCCCACTCCGCGCGGGCCAGGCGGCGTACGGCGTCGAAGGACCGGCCGCCCTCGGCGCGCAGGTTGGTCGCGGCGCCGCGCGCGTCCACGTACGACAGCGCGGTGGTCGCCTCGACTGTGCGGTCACCGGTGGTGTCGAAGCGGACGTAGGCACCGCCGGCTCCGGTGCGGGCGCCCGGGGTGAGGGTGCGGCCGTCCCAGGTGCCGTAGGCGGTGAAGGGCCGGCTGAAGCGGGTGATCGTGTGGACGGTGTAGGGGCCGGTGTCCCGGCAGAAGCCGTGGCCGGTGATCTCGGTGCGCACGGTGCGGTCGTCCAGGATCTCCACCGCGCTGCGCACCGGCTTGTGCAGCGCCTGGGCCGCGTTCAGCAGGACGTTGGCCTTCTCGGTGGCCGGGAAGGTGTAACGCTGCACGCCGGTGCGGGCGGTGGCGGACAGCTCGGCGCGGATGCCGGAGGCGAGGCCGACCCGGTAGTAGCCGGGGCTCGCCTCCTCGTCGTCGTGCGAGAAGGGGGCCGCGTACTGTGCGTAGTCCGTACGGGTGATATCGCCGGTCGTCGGCAGCACGGGGAGGTCGCCGCCGATGCGGCAGCCGACGCCCGAGAGATGGACCAGGGAGAAGCCGCGGACGCGGTTCTGCGCGTAGTCGTAGCCGGTGCTGTGCCCGGTGTCCGGGGACAGCTGCACCATGCCGAAGGGCACGGCCGCGCCGGGGAAGGTGTTGCCCTCGTTCCGGCTGCCGATGAACGGGTTGACCAGTTCGGTGAGGCGGCCGTCGGACGGCTCCTCGGCCCGTGCGGCGGGGGTGGCGGTCAGCACCGACGCTGCCATCACCCCGGCCACGCACCAGCGCGTGCGCCGGGTCCCTCTCATATCGGATGACCTCCGCGGATTGGACATCGTTGCCTGCATCCTGAAGGCCGCGGGGCGCCAACCCGGGCATTCCGGGTGATTGGCGTGGAACGCGTCGCGCCGAGGGCGCTCTTACGAAGGGGAATGCCAGGGATCAGCCCGGGGGGCGGGTGTGGCAGCAGTCGCCGCAGAGTCCGCCGCCGGGCACCCGGTAGTACAGGCAGCAGCTGCGGCGCCGGAACGACGCGCCGGTGCGTACTCCGGTGGCGTCGAGCAGCGGATGGGCGAACAGCTCGCCGGTGAGGGCGCGGGTGCGGGCCGCCACATCGGCACGGCCGTGAGCGCGGGCCCAGCGGACCAGTTCCCGGGCGGTCGCGGCCAGCGCGGAGCCCGCGTTGCCCCACAGCAGGCCGGCCGCGACGCCGTAGCGGGCCCGCAGCACCGCTGTCAGGGGCTCCAGCTGGCCGTGCAGCACGGTGGCGGCGAGCGTGGCCGCGTCCCCGGGCAGGGCGCGCACCTCGGTGAGCCACAGATCGTCGGGGGCGGTGGCGTGTACGTCCCAGCGCAGCAGGCGCGGGTCCAGGTCGGGCAGCCGGCCGTACAGCACGGCGCAGCCCAGGGCCGCCGACCACAGCCGGGCGGCCAGCCCCTGCTGGGCGAGGGAGGCGGCCACCCGGGGCTCGGCGGTCCGCAGCCGCTCCCCCACCACGGCGACGCGCGCGGCCACCGGGTCCCGGCCGAACGGCGGCACCTGCGCGTAGCCGTCCGCGAGAGCCGGCAGCCGCCGCGGCCCCGCGTCGCCGGACGGGTCGGCGACGGTGCGCAGGACGAAGAAGCCCCCGAGCGGGCGCAGTGCGGCGAGATCGCGGTCGAGGTGCACGACAGGCACTACTACCAGGGGCTCCGCCGCGGCGGCGCGGCGGGGGTCCGTCCGGCGGTGGCCCACTACGGGACGACGGGGGCGCCGGTGTACTCCAAAAGCAGTAGGCGGCATTGCGCTCAGGGACGACGACGGGAAGATCACGTACGGGCAGAGTGTCGACCATGGAAGCCGATCGCATACGGGCCCGGGACACTCACCGCCCCCAGAGGAGACGCCGATGAGCGCCCTGGCGTTGTCCGTGCTCCTGTCGGTCGTCTCCGCCCTCGCCTACGCGGGCGGAGCGATCATGCAGGAACAGGTGGCGGTGTCCTCCGCCGGCAGCGTCCCGGTGCGCCGGCCGGGGTGGTGGGGGGCGCTCGCGCTCAACGGCCTCGGCGGTGTGCTGCACGTCGTGGCGCTGGCCTGCGGGCCGCTCAGCCTGGTCCAGCCGCTCGGCGCGCTGACCATCGTCTTCGCGCTGCCCATGGCGGCGCTGTGCGTCGGCCGCCGGGCCGGGGCCACCGCCTGGCGCGGTGCCCTCATGGCCACGGCCGGCCTCGCCGGCCTGCTGTCCCTGGTCGGCTCCTCCGCCACGCACTCCCTCGCCGCCGGACAGCGGCTGGCCGTCGCCCTGGCCACCGGCGCGGCGGTGGCGGCGCTGGCCTTCGCCGGGCTGGCCGCGCACCGGCACCCGGCGGTGCGCAGCGTGCTGCTCGCCACCGCCTCCGGCGTCGCCTTCGGCATGTCGTCGGTGTTCACCAAGACCGTGGCCGTGGACTGGACGCACGGCATCGGCCTGGGCGACCTGTCCTCGCTCGGGGTGATCGGCGCGTTCTCGGTCGCCGGCGTCCTGCTGTCCCAGTTGTCCTACCGGCACGGCGGGCTCGCCGCCCCGCTGGCCACCCTGACGGTGGTCAATCCGGTGCTGGCCGCCGCGGTCGGCGTCCTGATGTTCGGCGAGACGTTCCGCCACGGCACCGTGGGCACCGTGCTCGCCCTGGGCTGCGGCGTGGTGGCGGCGGGCGGCCTGATCATGCTGACGACGGAACGGCTGGAGGGCGCGGAGCCTCCGGGGCCGGTGCCGGCGGACACCCCGGTGGAGCCGACACCGGCCGTCCTCTCCTCGACCTCCCCGGCGGCGTCTCCGGTCGCTCCCGCGCCGGCCGTTCCCGCGGTGGCCCCGGCCGAGCCGTCCGCCGCGCACGCGCTGCCGGACACCGCCGGGCCGGCCGTTGCCGCCCGGGAGGCACGCCCCGTGGTGCCACGGCAGCGCGGGGCGGCGGACGCGGAGGCGAACGCGGACCGAGCCGGGCGCGCCGCGAGCGGGGCCGGAACGGAGCGAGGCGGGCGCATCGACACCGGCGCCCGAACCGGCACGGGAACAGGACGCGGAACAGGAACAGGAACCGGAACCGGAACAGAAACGGAGACGGCCGGAACGGTGTGGCACGAGCTGCTCGCACCGGGACCGGCCGGAGGCAGGACGGAGACCGGGGGCAGGGCGAGGACCCGGAGCAGGGCGGGAGCCGGACGTTCCGGAAGTGGTACGGAGGCCGGGGGCGGCGGCGCGTCGTCGGCCGGCGGTGTGGCCCCGGCGCCGTACGACCCGTCAGCCGGCCCCGCGTCCCCGGAACCGTACGTCCCACCGGGCGACGGCACGTCCCCCGCGCCGTACGTTCCGCTGTCCGTGCGCTTCCATGTGCCGGTCGTGCTGCCGGTGCCGGTGCTGCTGCCGGTCCCGCTGCCGGCACCGTGCCCGCGTCAGAGGGTGGCGCCGCCGGCCCGGAGGTAGGCGAGCGGGTCGATGTCCGACCCGAAACCGGGCCCCGTCCGCACCTCGAAGTGCAGATGCGGACCCGTGACGTTGCCCGTGGAGCCGGAACGGCCGATCCGCCGGCCCGCGGTGACGTCCTGGCCGACCCGCACGGAGATGGCGGACAGATGGGCGTACTGGGTGTAGTGGCCGTCGGCATGCCGCAGCACGACCTGGTAGCCGTACGAGCCGCCCCAGCCCGCGGCCACCACCTGGCCGGCCGCCACCGCTCGCACGGAGGTGCCGGTCGGCACGGGGAAGTCGACGCCGGTGTGGTAGCCCTTCGACCAGTGCGAACCGGCCACGTGGTAGCCGGTGCCGAGGGACGCGGTCACCGGGGCGACCCGCGTGTGGTGGGCCGCAGACGGGGTGTGGCGGGTGCCGGGATCCGGCGAAGGGGCTTTGCGCCTCGGCGACTTGGGGGACTTGGCGGGCTTCGGGGACTCGGGGGGTGTGGCCCTGGCCTGGGTGCCGTTCACGCTGAGCCGCTGCCCCGGCAGGATCAGATCGGGATCGGTGCCGATGGTGGCGCGGTTGCCGGCGTACAGGGCGCGCCAGCCGCCCGGCACGCGCCGCTCGCCGGCGATGCCGGAGAGGGTGTCCCCGTGCACCACGGTGTACATCTCGGCCCGGCCCGCGCGGGACTGCGGGATGGCCTGCGGCCGGACGTCCCGGACGGAGGAGGCCGGCTGTGCGCCGGACCGCGCCGGGCGGGTGGCCGCGGAGTCGGTGTGCGCGTCCGCCGTGCCGGCGCCCCGGGTCAGCCCGGCGCGGGGCGAGCAGGTCGGCCAGGCGCCGGGCCCCTGCCCGTCCAGCACCTTCTCGGCGACGGCGATCTGCTCGTCCCGGGTGGCCAGGTCGGCGCGCGGTGCGTAACGGGTACCGCCGTACGCCTCCCAGGTGGACCGGGTGAACTGCAGCCCGCCGTAGTAGCCGTTGCCGGTGTTGACGCTCCAGTCGCCGCTGGACTCGCAGGCGGCGACCTTGTTCCAGGTGGCAGCGTCGGCGGCGTGCGCGGTGCCGGCGGCGACCAGCGGGAGGGCGAGACCGGCGCCGCTCGCCGTGACGGTGAGTGAGGCGCGGTTGATCCTGTTCGGCTGGTACCGGCGGTGCCGGCCGCGTACGGCCATGTCCGAATTCCCCTCGGCATGCGTCAGGAGGGGCAAACGTAAGGGCCGCGAACTGGCCATGACAAGAAGGGAATTCGGCCTGCGGCGGGGGTCAAGTGGCCGGGAACATCCTGTTGTTGAGCGTGCGGCGACCGGTGTACGAGGCGGCGGGCGCTTCCGTGTACCCGTGTGTGGCGGGTCGCATAGGCGTTCGCCGCCACGGCACGTCAGGATGGGCAGGGCCCCGTACTGACGGAGGCGTAGTGATGAGGCAACCAGGGAGTAGGCGGTATGAGCACTTCAGCGCAGATCGGTGTCACAGGCCTCGCGGTGATGGGCCGCAACCTCGCACGGAACTTCGCGCGCAACGGCTACACGGTCGCCGTGCACAACCGCACGGTGTCGCGTACGAAGGCACTGGTGGAGGAGTTCGGGCAGGAGGGCGACTTCGTCGCGGCGGAGACCGCCGAGGAGTTCGTGGCGGCGCTGGAGCGCCCGCGCCGCCTGGTCGTCATGGTCAAGGCGGGTGAGCCGACGGACGCGGTGATCCAGGAGTTCGCCCCGTTGCTGGAGCCCGGTGACATGATCATCGACGGGGGCAACGCCCACTTCGCGGACACCCGGCGCCGGGAGCGGGAGCTGCGCGAGCGGGGCATCCACTTCGTGGGCGCGGGCATCTCCGGCGGTGAGGAGGGCGCGCTGCACGGGCCGAGCATCATGCCGGGCGGGTCGGTGGAGTCGTACGAGTCGCTGGGCCCGATGCTGGAGAAGATCTCCGCGAAGGCCGCCGACGGCGCGCCGTGCGTGACGCATGTGGGCCCCGACGGCGCCGGACACTTCGTGAAGATGGTCCACAACGGTATCGAGTACGCCGACATGCAGCTGATCGGGGAGGCATACCAGCTGCTGCGCGATGTCGCCGGGTACTCCCCCGCGCAGATCGCGGACATCTTCCGCACCTGGAACACGGGGCGGCTGGACTCCTACCTGATCGAGATCACCGCCGAGGTGCTGTCCCACGTGGACGCGGACACCGGCAAGCCGTTCGTGGACGTGGTGGTGGACCAGGCCGAGCAGAAGGGCACCGGCCGCTGGACCGTACAGATCGCGCTCGACCTGGGCGTTCCGGTGTCCGGCATCGCCGAGGCGGTGTTCGCCCGGTCCCTGTCCGGGCACGCGGCGCTGCGGGCCGCGTCGGGCGACCTGGCCGGCCCGAGGCCGTCCGCGCTGAGCGAGTCGGAGGCCGCCGCCTTCGCCGACCGGGTGGAACAGGCGCTGTACGCCTCCAAGATCGTGTCGTACACCCAGGGCTTCCACGAGATCGCGGCGGGCAGCGAGGAGTACGGCTGGGACATCGACCTCGGCGCGGTGGCCTCCATCTGGCGGGGCGGCTGCATCATCCGCGCCGCGTTCCTGGACCGCATCCGCGCGGCCTACGACGCCCGGCCCGACCTGCCGAGCCTGCTCTCGGACGAGACGTTCGCCCGCGAGATCGCCGACGCGCAGGACGACTGGCGGGAGGTGCAGATCACCGCGGTACGGCACGGAGTGCCGACGCCCGGCTTCGCGGCGGCCCTGGCGTACTACGACGGCCTCCGCTCCCCGCGCCTGCCCGCGGCGCTGACCCAGGGCCAGCGGGACTTCTTCGGCGCGCACACGTACCGCAGGGTGGACCGCGAGGGCGCGTTCCACACGTTGTGGGGCGGGGACCGCAGCGAGGTCACGGCGTAGGCGGCCGGGAGTTCCTTCGTGCCCCGGGAGTCTGCCCGGGGCACGGGGCGGGGGCGCGAGGCGGGGGGCGCGGGGCGCTGCCGGGTCGCGGCTACGGGTGCGTGACGGCCGGGCGGGCGGTTCCCCGCGCCTGCTGCCCTCCGGCGCCGCTCAGGTGAGGGGTGGACCGGGTTCGGGATTCGGCACCGGTTCCGGCCCCGGGGGGATGGGCGACGGGGGCGGCTCCGACGGACCCGGCGGGCCCGGGTGGGGCGGTGCCGGAGGCGGTGTGGGGCCGGGGCCCGGCGGAGTCGGCTGCGGTACCGGCTCCGGCGGCGGGACCGGGGTGGGGTAGGGGTCCGGCGGAGTCGGGTCCGGGCCCGGTGCCGGGCCGGGCGGGACCGGGTCGGGATGCGGGTTGCTCATCGTGTCCTCCGGGCTGTCACGGGACGTCGCCTCTGGACTACTCCCCCGCCTACCCGATGCCCGCGCGCCCACTCACCCGACGGCCACACCGAACGGCCCCGCGCGGGTCGCCGCCGCGCCGGGGACCGACACCCCGCCCTGAGCCGTCCACGCCGGGGCAGGACCCGAGACCCGACGACGGCCACACAACCGCTCCGGACGGGACGCGCGGCGACGGCCCGCTCACGGGGCCTCCGAGACGGACAGGCGGCCACTCCGAACGGACACGCGGCAACGGCCCGCTCGCGGCGGCCTCCGGGACGGATACGCAGCCATACCGGCCGACACGCGGAACGCGGAGCACGGGCCTCTCCCCCGTACCCCTCCGTCACGGACACCCAGCCACCTTCAGGCGCAACGACGCACAGCGCAGGCCGGCTCGCGGAGCGTCCAGGGCCCGGCCAACCGTGGGCGCCGGGCCCTCAGAACCGTCCGGGATGGGCGCGCAGCCAGTCCTTGGCGGCCGACAGGAGCGCGGGGTCGGCCGGCGGGGCGGCCTCCGGGTGGCGTGCGGCCCACTTGACGACGTACGGGCACAACGGGGCCACCGGGACGCCCTCGCGTTCGGCGAGGGCGTACAGCTCACGAGCGAGCGATCCGGCGATGCCCTTCCCCTCGTGGGCGGGCTCGACGATCGTGTGGACGGGTACCAGGGCGCGCGCGGGCGATTCCAGCACGAAGTACTCGATACGGCCGGCCACCTCACCGTCGCCTACGGCCTCCAGACGGCCCGCCGTCCGGTCGTCGCGGATCTCGATCTCGCTCATGGCCCCGCACGCTCCTGGTCCACCGGTCAGCCGGTCAGGCCCCTACGGCCTGCGGGCTGCGCTGCTGGTCCGAACCGGGCACCGGCTCGGACGGGTCGGCGCCGAGGGACACGATCCGGTTGCCGGCGTCGACATGCACGACCCGGGGCCGCAGCTCACGGGCCTCCGCGTCGGTAACCTGAGCGTAGCTGATGATGATCACCAGGTCACCGGGGTGGACGAGATGGGCAGCCGCCCCGTTGATGCCGACGACCCCCGAGCCGCGCTCCCCCTCGATGACGTACGTCTCCAGCCGGGCGCCGTTGGTGATGTCGACGATGTGCACCAGTTCCCCGGGCAGCAGGTCGGCGGCGTCGAGAAGATCGGCGTCGATGGTCACCGATCCCACGTAATGCAGGTCGGCCTGGGTGACGGTGGCGCGGTGGATCTTGGACTTGAACATGGTACGAAGCATCGATGTACTCCCACTGATCGGCTCCCTGCCTGCGTTCTTGCAGGTCAAGGGCGATTCCACAGCCTACAACGAGTCGCACGTCCGGGCAGCTTTCCCCAGGTTTTCCAGGACTCATGCTGACCACTTGCTGACTTTCCTGAGCCAGGTGACACCGGGAGGGTCTCGCCCACTGTTGGACCCCACCACCACGATGGCACGAGCCTACGCGGCCCCCCTTGCCGTCCGCGCCGGGGATGAGGCTCACGAGAGGGGCACATCTTTCACTCCGCTCGCCTGGCCGCCACGCATGGGCGCCCGGCGGGCAAGCACACTGAGCCTTTTCCAACCTCATGCCGGGGGGTGATGAAGGACGAGGACGGCCTGGAGGATCGCGGTGCTGCGGTTGGTGCCGCAGCGGAGTTTTCGTGGGAGGCGTCGGCCCTTCAGCGTGGCCATGGCCTGCTCGCCGAGGCAGCGGCTCTTGGCGTGTGTGCTGTTGTGCCGGCGCTGCCACCGCTTGAGGCGGCGGCCGCGGAAGGCTACTCGGATGGAACCACCGGCACCTTGATACGCCTTGTCGGCCCAGCACTTGAGGTCGGCGTCGGTGAGCGCGTCGACGATGCCGTGGGTGCGGGCGGCGGTCAGGTCGTGGGTCGGTCCGGGCAGGGCCGGTGAGGCCCACAGCAACCGCAGGTCGATCGACGACGGGTAGACAGCACGCGAAGCTCCTGGTGGCTACGGGCAATCTTGGTCGAGAACCCGTCTACCAGGAGCTTCGTCGTTCCACCGATCTGTCCAACACGCGGCCAGCACCGTCAGACTGGAAAAGGCTCACTGCCGACCAAGATCGTCGAGCACAAGACCCGCGACTCAACTCATTCTGAAACGATCAGTAAGCCGTTATCGGTCCGACGTGTTGAACGTGAACTGGCCACGACTCCGGACCGTCGAACTTTCGACCACGAGCCGTCGATTTCGAGCCCGCAAGCGCGCCCGTCAACGCCTCGCCATCGACATTCCGATGGGCAATCAGGCATCTCCGATCGGCACACACACCAAAGAACCTGCCGCCCGGACTCTTTTCCCTCAAGCGCCATCCAGCCAAACGTAAATCCTTTATTTCAAAAATACAAATTAACCCGGCTGCAAGCGTGCACTTATCTAACCATGGTGTGCACCACTCTTGGCGACTCTGCCACCAGAAAACACGCCCACACCATCAGGAACGTCTGAAATGAACGGTTACCGTGCCGTCGCCCGTCAGAGTAGAAGAGTGGAAGGAAGGAAGTAGTTATCGAAGGAGGGAAAGTGAGCGAAGAAGTTGAAGAAGCGGCGGAAGACCTCTTCATTTACATGAGAGGGAAGGTCGCGGCGCGTCGGGTGCGGAACGTGGACACCCCCTACCCCGTCATCGAGGTCGACACGGTCGATTCCGGGACCATAGGCGGACGGCGGGTAAGCGACATCGTCACCTACGTGCAGAAGGAACTCCCGAACGGCATGTACGACGGGAGAGCCGAGGTCGTCATCACCGTCCCCGGCGGCGCGCCCACCAACGAGACCGTCGCGGTCTGGAAGGGAATCGGTGTGGGACGTTCCGACGGCCAAGGCGGCATCAAGTGGGTCGGCGGCATCACCGTGCACAGCAAATCGGAACGCCTGGACGGAATCGCCGCCTACGGGCACTTCACCGTCAGCAGCGACGGTGACGTGGTCCAGCGCTTCTACCGGGTGAACTGAGGCACGCCGCAGAGGCCGCACGGACTTTGCTTCAGCGCTCTCCGCCTGCTGTGCGGTGTCCCGCACGGGCCCGCACAGCAGGTGAAGCGGCGATGCGCGCGGGATACGGCTCCAGCCGGCTCGCCCAACGGTGGCGGCTGCGCCATCAGTGTGACGCTTGGTCAGGGGCAGTGAGCCGTTTTCATCCTGAATATATGCACGTCAGGAGGGTGTGGACGGCTTGGGCGGCTGTGCCGATGCGGCAGGCGGAACAGCGGCTCGCCGCAGCCGTCAGGTGTAGTAGGGGGTGCGGACGGCCCGGGAGAACCAGAGCGGTGTGCCGTCGGGCCGTGGGATGAGCTGCACGTTCATGCCGTGCTTCTTGTATTTCTGTGAGTAGTACGGCAGGAGACGATTGTAAACCGGTAAGTAGACGAAGCAAAGAACGCCAGAAATCTAGCAGGCGATGAAGGCAAGGTGAGGTCATGGCCGAGATAGCAGACCATCGCGAAAAGGTCACGGAACTCGTTCGAACGCGATGGGGGGATCTGCTGGCCGAGATCGGCAGCACCGTGGCCGAGAGAGACGAGGCCAGGACTCCGCCGCCACCCGCCTTGATGGCCGCGATCGGGAGTACTGGGCTGCAGGGGCTCTCCCTGCCGCCACGCATCGGCGGCGAGGGAGTCGACGTCCTCACCTGGGGGATGGTGCTCGAACAGATCGGGTATCTGTGCGAAGATTCAGCGCTCCCACTGATCATGAACCACCAAGGCGATATCGCCCGGTTCATCTGTGAGTCAGGACGCGCTGACCTGATCGACAAATACGCCGTTCCGATCGCCAGAGGTGAATGCGGCGCGGGCATCGCTTACTCAGAAGATGCGGACGCATTCTCCTTCCGCACGTTACTGCGCCGTGACCGAAAGGGTTACATTCTATCGGGTCACAAGACGTATGTGACCGGTGGGCAGCTCAGCGATGTCTTCCTGGTTTATGCGCTGGATGAAGCCGGAGACATGTTGGCATGTCTGGTGCAGCACGACGATCCAGGAGTGAGCGTCACCCCTGCTTTCCCGATGGGGATGAGAACGGCGGGCGCAGCATCGGTAACGTTCGAGGACGTGCCGTTGTCTGTTGACCGGATCCTGGAGGCAACTGACGGGCTCACGCACGCACAACGCTTTCTCAGTAGTCAACGGTTATGGATCACTTGTGCTCCCCTCGGCCGGTCTCAGGCAGTTCTCGAGGACTGCGCCGCGCACTTGGCGAGCACCCTCCGCTTTGACACACCGGTCGCCGAGCTGAACAACGTCGAAGCCTCCCTGGGGCGCATGTATATCGCGGTCGAGTCGGCTCGGGCCATGCTATATCACGCCCTCGGGCGTGTCGGTGCTGGCTACGCTGAGCCGATATTCGACCCTGTGCTCTCGGCAGCAAAGTGCTTTGCCGTTGAGCAGGTGAGGTCGGTGGTGGAACGAGCCTTCGGCCTTCAGGGGGGCCACGGGTTCTATGGAACCACCCACCTGGGCCGGTATATGCGTGATTTCGCCGGCCTCGCCATCGCAGCGGGAACCCAGGACATTCTGGAGGTGAATCTCGGGGCGGGTGTCGTGGCCCGGCGTGCCCGACCGTCCAGGACTTCACGCGACGCATGATGATGCACCTCGTACAGAGCCTCTACCAGCAAGAAACGCGAGCCCCTCACCTAATCCCTTCACGAGCACACGGGAGATAGAGTCGTGTTCTTCATCTTCAACGGCATTCTGCGCCAGGCAGCAGACAACCGACGCTCGGTACGGATCGAAGCTACAACTCTCCAAGACGCACTCGCCGAGCTGACCTCGCGTTTTCCGAACATGCGTCGCCTCTTGCTCGACAATTCCGGGAAGTTGCGTCAGGCGCATCGACTGAGTCTCAACGGTCAGATCCTCGACCTCTCTGAAAATACCCTGACCCTGTCCGAAGAGGATCATATCGAATTCTTCACCGCAATAGCTGGTGGCTGACGGCAAGCGACCACGCATACCATTTGGGACGTGATCGGTTTGCCCCGGAACCAGAATGATGCTTGGGGAGCACAAGCTCAAAACTGGGCCCGAGTCCAGCAGTTGACTACCCGCCCAGCTTTCCAGGCAGTCCTCAGTGAGCTGGACCCCTGGCGGGAAAGAACTCTACTGGACATAGGATGCGGTGCCGGTGAATTTGTTCGCATGGCCAGTGAAGCAGGGGCAGAAGCCAGCGGCGTGGATACTTCGGAACAACTAATCGGTCTCGCCCGACGCCATGCTCCTGACGCCGTCTTCTACATAGCCGACATGGAAAACCTTCCCTTCCCGGACCGCAATTTTTCTGTGGTGACCGCCTTCAACAGCTTACATTTCGCCGCTGACCCCACTCGTCTCATCGCTGAGGTCATACGCGTTACCGAACCCGACGGAAAAATTGTGACTACGACTCGGGGATTCCCCTCGGAATGCGACACTTTCGACTACTTCCTCGAACTTGGCGCGCTGCTCCCCCCGGATACCCTGTCCGGGCGCCCCGACCTCTCTGACTCCGAGACTCTAGAAACCCTTTTTACCGAAGCAGGATTGCAACTTTCTCCACTGCGCGTCATTCTCTGCCCCTGGGAGTACCCCGATCTGGAAACAGCTCTCCGCGGGCTCTTGTCAACCGGGCCGGCCGTGCGAGCCATCCAATACTCCGGGAGGAGCGAAGTCACCCGTGCCGTCATCCGGTCGATCGATCCCTACCGGCGCGATGACGGCTCTTACCTGCTCAACAACACCTGCCATTGCCTTGTAGCGACCCGAGCCGAATACTGAGGTTGAATTCGTGGTGTCGTAGGGGCTGACGGGCAGCAGTCGCCTGCGGTATCCGGGGCATGCGGTATCCACAAGGGGGCGGGCTGACCGCCGAGCGGCAGCGGTTCCGCGAGGGGTTACGGCTTCAGGTGGCCGAGAGGTTCGCCCGGGGCGAGGCGAGTTCGGTGATCGCCAAAGACCTGCGCGGCAGTGAGCCTTTTTCCAGCCTGATGGTGCTGGCCGCGTGTTGGACAGATCGGTGGAACGACGAAGCTCCTGGTAGACGGGTTCTCGACCAAGATTGCCCGTAGCCACCAGGAGCTTCGCGTGCTGTCTACCCGTCGTCGATCGACCTGTCCAGTCCCGCCCTGCGGTGCCTGACGGGACGACTCGCTGCCCGGCGAGGGGAGATCGGGACCCGATGGCGTCGGCTGACCGCCAGCCGTCAGGCTCTCCTTGCCCTGGCCCATCTGCGATGCGGTGACACCTACGCCCAGCTCGCCGCCGGGTTCGGTATCGGCGTCGCAACCGTGTACCGCTACACACGCGAGGCCGTCGATGTGCTGGCCGCCCTCGCACCCACCCTGGCCGAGGCCATGGACATCGCCCGGACCAAGGCGTTCGTGATCCTGGACGGCACCCCGCTGCCCATCGACCGGATCGCCGCCGACACCCCGTACTACTCGGGCAAACACAAACGTCACGGCATGAACGTCCAGGTCCTCACCGCTCCCTTCGGGCGGTCGCTGTGGGCCTCACCGGCCCTTCCCGGACCGACCCACGACCTGACCGCCGCCCGCACCCACGGCATCGTCGACGCGCTCACCGACGCCGACCTCAAGTGCTGGGCCGAGAAGGCATATCAAGATGCCGGTCCTTCGGCGGAGCCGCTTCTCGGTCATCCCCTACCCGCGCTCACGGGAGTTGCTTGCCGTCGGCAAGTCTTTCTCCGCCGGCTCGGACGGGCGCCTTCGAGGACGGCCGGCCCCGTCTGCATGATCCCAGCGTCGTCCCCGCGCCGGCGGGGGTTGCTCTGGTCATGCGCCGGATGTCCTTGGCACGGCCCGGCCCGAACGCGTCGCCGCCTGCCGGGCGCGGCCCTGCGCGAGCCGGACCTCACCCGCGAGGAGTGGTGCGCGCTGTGGGTAGCCGGGCGCGGCATGCCCCTCCCCTGAGACGAGGAGCGGAACCTGGAGCAGGCGAAACCCCGCGTCGGGTGACTCGGTGCGCGCGAGACCGGCCCGCAGCGGGTCGACCGACGGGCAGTGCGGATATCGAGATACTCGTCGACGTCTGTCAGCGCTTCCTTCTCACCGACCCACGGAAGGACGGCAGCACGGCGAGTTCTGTGTCAGACCCGTGATGAAACCGCAGATCGGCTGTGAATATCCGGGCCCTTTTCCGCGCCCTTCACCACAACATTGCCACAAGTCAACGAATCGAGCTGTGGCGATATGGTCGGCCGATGTACCGATATGCGGCCTCCCACCCGTCCCCAAGTGGGTTGAGCAGCCTCGACACCGGCTTGAGTGACCTACTCGCAGAGCGCTTTATGATCGTCGGCGAACTACTGGCTTTGCGTCCGTCCTCCTGTCGTCGACGTTTCTTGGCGACCGGGAATGCAAGAACTCTGAGCGAGTCGCATGACCGAGGCGCAGGGGAAGAAGGGTGATCTCCATGGCTCTCGGGCTGCTCCGTCGTCGGCGTTCCCGTGGTGCCTCCGGTGCCGTGTCGAGCATCTCGGTCCCGCTGCCGCCCGGCGCCGGGGCATTCGGCGTCGAGGTGCTCGATCCCATGGGGCAGCCCATGGGCGGAGCCGAGGTCACCGTGACCGCGCTGGACAGCCACCGGATCGCGACGCGTGGTGCCACGGACCCCCACGGCTACTTCATAGCCACGCTGCCACCCGGCTCCTACAGCGTGATGATCGCGGCCGAGGGCCTGTCACCCGCCCGCGAGAACCTCGACATCGCGGCCGGGGTGGCTCTGCCCACCGCACAAGTCACGCTCCAGCCCGCCCGCCAGTTGGAACTTCCGACAGCCGGTACCTGGCTGTTCGACCCTCCGCACACCGCGATCCGGTTCATCGCCAAGCACGTCGGCATGGCCCATGTCCACGGGCGGTTCACCCGCTTCCAGGGCAGCATCCGCATCGCTCCGAACATGGCCGACTCACAGGTGGCGGTGCGCATCGACGCCTCCAGTGTCACCACGGGCAACAACACCCGCGACAACCACCTGCGTTCGGCCGACTTCCTGGACGTCGAACGCTACCCGTACATCGACTTCACCAGCACCCGGTTCGCCCACCTCGGCGGCTCCAAGTGGACCCTGCACGGCACCCTCACCATGCACGGCACCACCCGCTCCGTCAGCCTCGACACCACCTACCTCGGGTCGATCAACGGGGGCTACGAACAGGAACTGCGCTGCGCGGCCCTCGCGAAGGCCGAACTTCATCGGGAGGACTTCACCCTCAACTGGCGCTCCATGCTCGCCCGCGGCATCGCCGTCGTCGGGCCGACCGTCCAACTGGAGCTGGACGTACAGGCGATGTACCGCACCCACGACACGCCCACGCCACCGAAGTAACGCCGCGTAGCGGGTTCACCGTCGACCGCATCCCCCCTCGGGCGAGGTCACCGATCGGGGCAGCGACCCGGCGACACCTTGGCAGCACAGAGCAATCAGATGGGAAAGGGCTCACGATCATGGGTATCTTCGGCCGACGCCAGACCGCCGTCAGCGAGCCGGCCCCGGCTCTCGCGGGGGCCACGTCCCGGGGTGTCGCACTGGGCCCGGCACTTCAGGCCCTGACCGGGCGATGGACGATCGACCGCCCGCACAGCCACATCGGATTCTCCGTACGGCACGCCATGGTCACGACGGTCCGGGGGGCTTTCACCGATTACGACAGCACGTTGTACTTCGACGGAGCCCAGCCCTCCGAGTCGCGGGCCGACCTCGTCATCCGGGTCGCCAGCGTCGACACGGGCGTGGAGCAAAGGGACGCGCACATTATCGGCGCCGACTTCTTCGACGCGCGCCAGTACCCGGAAATGACCTTTCACAGCACCTCCACCGTCCACGAAGGCGGAGAGACCTTCCGCATGACCGGGGACCTGACCATCCGCGACGTCACCCGGCCCGTCGACCTGCAAATCGACTACCTCGGCTCGGTTGTGGACCCGTTCGGCTTCGAGCGGGCCGGCTTCGACGGCACCACTACCATCGACCGCACCGAGTGGGGCCTGGTCTATAACCAGCGCCTCAAGGCAGGGGGCACCATGGTGAGCGAGAAGGTCCGGCTGCAGTTCGACATCTCCGCGATCCGATTGACGTCGTAGGCGGCGTCGGGGGCGCCCGGAGTCGCAGGAAACTGCTTGACTACCGCGCCCGCGCACGGATCGAGGCCGAGGCCGACCGCCGCGCCCTCGCCGCCCTGCTCGACCGCGCCCGCGCCCGGCCGCAACCTCGCCGCCGACCTGTAACCGTTCAGCGACGTGGAGTTGGGCCGCCTGATCGACCACGTCGACGACACCGACACACTGCGGATCGCCACCGAGCAGCAGCCCTCGCCGGGTACCGGGAGGCTCGTGCAGTCGGTGCCGGTGTCACACTCGCCTCGCCGGCGGGCCGTGTACCGGCTGGTGTTCGCCACCCGCAGCCCGTACGGCCTGTGGGTGTGTCGCCCGGGCCCGGGCGACGGTGGGGGGGGAGACGCTGGAGAAGCACGAGGAGGACGACGCTCGTTCCTGCCCCCGACGCGCCGTCGCCCCGGTGGTCCCGGGCCGCTGTGGAGGTGATGGACACCGACGCCATCCGGTCCGCCGCCGCGCTCGGCACCCCCAACGTGATCGGCGAGGAGGCGAGGGGCTCGGTCTGGGGGGGGGACGGGACCGAGACGAACGCGGCGCAGAGCGCCGTGGCGGCAGCGGCCACCGTGCCCACGAGAGGAACCCTGGCCATAAAACGCTGACGCCGCCGGGGCACGTCCCTCGGCCAGCGGGGCGCCGCGGCGACGGCGGAGCGGCGCTCCGGGGCGCGGCCGCCTGCCCGCCTGCCCGCCTGCCCGCCTGCCCGCCTGCCCGCCTGCCCGCCTGCCGGGGCACGGTGAGTGGCGGGTGGCCGTGTCCAGGGGTGAAGCTGGAGGTGTCCGCCGGGCAACGGGAGAAGACCGTGAGCGGCGTTCCTCTCGGTGCCTCGGGTCCGGCGCTCTGCTCACGGTCGGGTCCGCGCCCGGGGACGCCGGTGCGGTCGGGTGACTCGAAACCCGGGATCGGGGAACCGGAAGTGGTGCCCTGACCCATGAGGGGAGGGCAGGTGCCCGGACGCCCGGCTTTCTCAACGGAAGAAGGACCATGATGGCGCACGAAGAGGACGGCGGGCGCGCCGACGGCGACGGCGTCACACGCCGCCGTCCGCTGCGTGAGTGGCATGTCGAGGAGACGGTCGAGGTCGCGGTACCGGTCCGCACGGCCTACAACCAGTGGACGCAGTTCAAGACGTTCCCGCGCTTCTCGGCCGTGGTACGCGGCGTCGAGCAGGTCAGGCCCACCGTCACCGCGTGGACCATCGGCTACGGCCTGCTGCGCCACCGTTTCCCGGTCGAGATCGTGGAGCAGGACCCCGACGCCTACCTGGCCTGGCGTGGCCTGGAGCAGCACCCCACCCACGAGGGCGAGGTCGAGTTCAGGCCCACGGGGTCCGGCGGCACCGCGATCACCGTCCGGATGCTCCTGCGGCCGCGCGGGGCCGCGAAGGTCCTCACCTGCTCCCGCCGGGTCCTGGGGCTGACCGCCCGGCTGGTGCACGCCGAACTGGTCGACTTCAAGCACTTCATCGAAGGGCTCGGCCAGGAGGGCGGCGCCTGGCGCGGCACCATCCGCAACGGCCGCGTCCAGCACGACACCCCGGAACCGCCCAGGAGCCGTGTCGCCCAGTGGCCCGTCGGCTGACCCGCCCACCCGTACACGGCGAGAGAAAGGCCAAGCGATGCAGAACCCGCCCGGTCAGGAGCCGGAGACCTCCCTCTCCGTGACACCGCCGAAGAAGTGGGCGGCCGGGGTCCCCGCCGTCGTGCACGCGCTGGAGTACTCCCTGGAGCAGACCTCCCCGCGCAAGACCGGAATCGACCTGCTCACCATGAACCAGGTGGGCGGGATCGACTGCCCCGGCTGCGCGTGGGCCGACCCCGCCCCGGGCCGGCGCCATCGCAACGAGTACTGCGAGAACGGCGCCAAGCACATCAACGACGAGGCCACGACGCGCCGGATCACCGCCGGCTTCTTCCGCGAGCACAGCGTGTCCGATCTGGCCGCCCGTTCCGACATGTGGCTCAACCAGCAGGGCCGGCTCACCGAGCCGATGATCAAACGGCCCGGATCGGACCACTACGAGCCCATCGGCTGGAACGACGCCCTGGGTGTCCTCGCGCGGGAACTCAAAGGGCTGGACTCGCCCGACGAGGCGGTCTTCTACACATCCGGCCGGGCCGGCAACGAAGCCGCTTTCGTCTTCCAGCTCTTCGCCCGGGCCCTGGGCACCAACAACCTGCCCGACTGCAGCAACATGTGCCACGAGTCCAGCGGCTTCGCCCTGAACGAGACACTCGGCGTCGGCAAGGGCACCGTGAGTCTCGACGACCTGCACCACGCGGACCTGATCTTCCTGGTGGGGCAGAACCCGGGCAGCAACCACCCGCGGCAGCTCTCGGCCCTGGAGGAGGCCAAGCGCAACGGCGGCCGCATCGTGGCGGTCAACCCGTTGCCGGAGGCGGGGCTGCGGCGCTTCAAGAACCCGCAGAAGCCGCGTGGGGTCGTGGGGCGGGGCACCCAGATCGCCGACCGCTTCCTGCACATCAAACCGGGCGGGGACCTCGCCCTGTTCCAGGCACTGAACCGGCTGCTGCTGGAGGCGGAGGACGCGCGTCCCGGCACCGTCCTGGACCACGACTTCATCAACGCCCACACCTCCGGTTTCGAGGACTTCGCCCGGCACGCCCGCACCGTCGACTGGGACGACGTGCACGCGGCGACGGGACTGACCCGTCAGGAGATCGAGAAGGTCCGCGACGAGGTCCTGCGCAGCTCACGCGTCATCGTGTGCTGGGCGATGGGCATCACCCAGCACAAGCACGGCGTGCCCACCATCCGGGAGATCGTCAACTTCCTGATGCTGCGCGGCAACCTGGGGCGCGCCGGCACGGGCGCCTGCCCGGTGCGCGGCCACAGCAACGTCCAGGGAGACCGCACCATGGGCATCTGGGAGCAGATGCCGGACACGTTCCTGGACGCCCTGCAAAAGGAGTTCGGCTTCAACCCGCCGCGCCCGCACGGCCTGGACTCGGTGAACTCGATCAAGGCGATGCTGGAGGGCCGCATCAAGGTCTTCCTCGCCCTGGCCGGGAACTTCGTGCGCGCGGCGCCCGACAGCAAGGTCACCGAGAAAGCGATGCGTTCGTGCCGGTTGACCGCCCACATCTCCACCAAGCTCAACCGCTCGCACACCGTCTGCGGCGACACCGCCCTGATCCTGCCGACGCTGGGGCGCACCGAGCGTGACGTCCAGGCCGACGGCGAGCAGTTCGTCACCGTCGAGAACTCCATGAGCGAGGTGCACACCTCCCAAGGGCGGCTCGAACCGGCCTCGCGCAGGCTGCTGAGCGAGGTCGCCATCCTGTGCCGGCTCGCCCGGCTGACCGTCGACGGCGTGGGGGACATCCCCTGGGCCAGGTTCGAGGGCGACTACAACACCATCCGTGACAGCATCTCCCGGATCGTGCCGGGCTTCCACGACTTCAACGCCCGGGTGACCCGTCCGGGAGGCTTCCAGCTGCCCAACCCGGTCAACGAGGGCGTGTTCAGGACCGAGACCGGCAAGGCCCGGTTCACCTGCAACGAGCGGGTGGTCCCCCTGGCCCCCCAGGGGCACCTGCTGCTGCAGACCCTGCGCTCGCACGACCAGTGGAACACCGTCCCGTACACCGACAACGACCGCTACCGCGGCATCCACGGCAGCCGCCACGTCGTCCTGGTCAACTCGGCCGACCTGTCCGAACTCGGCCTCGCCCAGGGCGACCGGGTGGACCTGGTGAGCGTCTGGGAGGACGGCACCGAGCGCCGGGCGGAGAACTTCGAGGTCGTGTCCTACCCGGCGGCCAAGGGTTCGGCCGCCGCCTACTACCCGGAGACGAACGTCCTGGTGCCGCTCGACAGCGTCGCCGACATGAGCAACCAGCCCACGTCGAAGGGCATCGTCGTCCGCCTGGAACCCACGGGCGACCGGTCCCGGCCGGCACCCGTCTGACCGGGCCCGGGAAGTGCCGCGTCCGGGAGAGGGCGCGGGCGTCGCGACGCGCGGCCGCGCGGCCGATCCGGTTCTGCCGGAGTCGGGGCCGACGCGAGTGCCCGGCCGCGAGGCGGCGCCGTCCGGCGTCCGCCCCCGCTGCTTGCGCAGCCGCCTTCTTCGCCGCCTTCGACTCCGGCTTCCGGGGCCGCCCACAGCCATGCGGTGGAGTGCCGCACCCGGGACAGGGCTCGGGCATCGCGGCACGCTGTCGACCGCGCCCTGTCGCTCCGGAGGTCTGCGCCGGTCCGGTCCTCGGAGAGGTCTGGCGCGCACTGACTGTGACCGGCACCGCGACCCTGCGGGACACCCGCCGCGGGAGGCGGCGGGGTGACGCCGCCCTTCAGTTGGTGCGGTCGGCGAAGCCCCGGGGCAGGTCCTCGGGGCCCACCGCGACGACGCTCTCGTCGTTCTCGCCGACGTACTCGAACAGGGTGATACGGGCGAACTCCGGGACGACGTAGATCGGGTAGGTGGGGCCGGCGTCCCGGTAGGCGCGCATCTCCTCCAGGTGGTCGTTCTGGTAGAGCACCGTCTTGCTGCCGTCCTGCTCGATCCACTGCGGGAAGAAGATGGTGCCGTGCAGGACCCGCAGGCGGGGCAGCACGTTGACGACGACCGAGGTGCCCGTCGGTTCGTTCCAGGACACCTTGTAGACGTCGTCGGCGAGCCGCACCAGGTCGACCTCCTGGTCCTTCACCCAGCGGCCGCCGACCATCCCGGAGTGGATGCGGTAGTCGATGGTCGTGGCGTTCTTGACGTACATCTCGTACTGCCAGCCGTTGGCGTACGTGTAGATGAACCGGTACCCGGCGATGCCGGACAGATCCTGCGGCGGGACGGGGTTCTCGACGGTCGTCGGGGTGTCGTGCACGGTGGTCATGGTGGTGCTCCTTGCTGTGCTGTGAGCGGTCACCGACGGCGTGGGGTTCGGCCGGTGCGGTGCCCTCGCCCTACACACCACTGTGCCACAAAATATGTTTGTGACAAAAATTTATCTTCGCAGTCCACAATGGTGGCATGCGTAACACAGACAGAACGGCGGACGGGACGGGCGACCGCGGTGTACCCGGCGCGCCGGAGGCGGCACGCGTCGCGGCCGGACTGGGCGGGCTTCTGGGGCCGCTGCGGCGCGCGGTCCTGCGCGCCACCCGCAACGCCGAGGGGTTGCCCGACCTGCCGGAGGCGCAGATCGAACTGCTGCGGGCCCTGTCCTCCTCGCCCGAGGGTCTCAGCCCCGGTGCGGCGGCCGCACGCGTGCGCGTGGCACCGTCCACCGTGAGCAACCTGGTGCGGGCGATGTCCGCCGCTCGGCTGGTGGAACGGGTCCGGCCCGAGCACGACCAACGGACCGTGGTGCTCACCGCGTCAGAGGAGGCCCTCAACCTGCTGGAGCGCTACGACCGGGCCAGCACCTCGGCGCTCACCCGCGTCGTGGAGGAGCTGTCCGACGCCGACCGGGCGGCGCTGCACCAGGCGCTACCGGCTCTGGACCGGCTGGTCACCGCACTGGAGACGGGCGACGTCACCCGTCCGGACCCGATCAGTCCTTGATCGGGGTGCGCACCCCGTCGACCGCGACCCTGAACAGGCTCTGAGCTGGACATCCCGGCCGGCCGTGCCCCGGTCTTCGGCCACGACGGACCCGGAGGGCAGCTGCCCGGCATGGTCACCACAGCCAGGCGGTCGAGTGCCGCAGCCGGGACAGAGCGCGGGCGTCGCGGCGCGCGGCCGCGTCGCCGATCCGGTTCTGCGAGGGCCGGGGCCGGGGAAGGAACACTCATGGAACTGATCCGCACTGTCACGCTGCTCGCCCGGTGGCTCGAAGAGTACGGTCCGGGTGATTACCGGCAACTGGCTCCACCCGCCGGCCGCGAGGCCATCGACACGGTGACGGAGGGGAAGTTCCCGCTCCACCCTGACGTACGGGCCTGGCTCGCCCTGCACGACGGGTCGGCATGTGAACGGCCCTCACCGGCCGGAGCGTTCGTACCCCTCGACTACGCCTTGCTCGACACTGCGCGCATGCGTCAGGGGCTCCGGGACATGGAGGAGGAGGTCGCCCGCGCCGTGTCGGAGGGGGACGAGGAGTACGTCGTCGGGACGATGGCCGACGTCTGCTGGGTGCCCGTGGCGGCGAACCACACGGGGGGCCTGCTCGTCGTCGACCACCGTGACGGTCCCGGCCACGGGGCCGTGTTGGAGGTTGACCCGTCCATCGGCTTGGAGGGGGTGCGGCGCTGGGACAGCCTGAGCCACCTCTTCGACTCCGTGCTGGACGCCCTCGTCCACTCCCGCCCTCTTCTCTCCGGCTCCGGGGTCCCGGCCGTGCCTCGTGTGCACGCCACGGGACCGGTCCCACCCCACGTCGTGTGGAGTCGCACTACGGCTGAGGGCCCACCGGTGCCGGTGATGCGGTGAAAGACTCCGACGGAAGCGTGACGCGGCTGCGAGCGCCTCCCCGTAGCCGCGTCGGGCGGCATCGCGGGGCCTGCCGTGACGGCCCCCGGGCTGCCGGTAGCGTGATCGGCATGACGGGTGAGGGTGGGGCGGCACGGGGCGAGGCACTGGCCGGCGGCATGATGAACGCGGGCGCGGTCTGCCGCCGCGGTTCGCTGGTGGAGCGCCCGGCGCCGCCCGCCGCGCGCGCCCTCCACGCCTATCTCCTCGCACTCCAAGAGCACGGCTTCGACGGCGCTCCGACCCCGGTCCGGCTCACCGCGGACGGCCGCGAGCAGCTGACCTACATTCCCGGCGACGTCGCCCGGCCGCCGTTTCCCCGCTGGGCGATGACGGAGTCCGCTCTGAGTTCGGTGGGGAGCCTGCTGCGGCGCCTGCACGATGCCGGAGCGGCAGTCGCCGTGGACTCCCGCGCCGCGTGGTCCCAGGCTCTGGCCGATCCGGCGGGAGGGCGGGTGCTGTGCCACAACGACGTGTGCCCGGAGAACGTCGTCTTCCGCGACGGCCGTGCCACGGCCCTGATCGATTTCGACCTGGCGGCGCCCGGGCGGCCACTGTGGGACGTCGCCATGACCGCCCGCTACTGGGTCCCCATGCTCGATCCCACGTCCGCGGCACCCCTCTACCCCGCCGGGCTGGACGCCCCGACGCGACTGCGCGTCCTCGCCGACGGCTACGGCCTCTCCCCGCGGGAGCGCGTCGACCTCCCCGGTATCATCGAAGAGGCCACCGCGACCTGCCGGGCCTTCGTCGCCGGCCGAGTGGCCCACGGTGACCCCGTCTACGCGCGGGCGCTGGCCGAGCGCGGTGGATGGCAACGGTGGGACCGCATCCAGGAGTGGCTGGTGACCCACCGTCAGGTGTTCACGACCGCCCTGCTGGACTGACCGGCCCGGAGTGGGGCCGGCGGCCGTCCCGCGTGGACGACGGGCGAGCGCCCCGGCCGGGTCTCACTCCAGTGGATCGTCCGGCGGCACGTTCCGGATGCCCGGCAGGTGGCCGTCGAGTTCGCCCGGCTCGAAACGGCACATGCCGATCGCGTGCCAGAACTCGCCGGTGACGTCGCCCTCGTACTTGTAGCCGCCGGACGGCGCCAGCGCGGCCCAGCCCTCCGGCATGCCGACCAGGGTGGCGCGCAGGCGGGCCGGGGCGTCGGCGGGCACGTTCCACAGCCGGACCGTGCCGTCCTCACCGCCGCTGGCCAGCAGGGAGCCGTCGGGGCTGAAGGCGACCGCCAGCACCCGGCCGGCGTGGCCGGTCAGGACGGCCTTCTCCTCGCCGGTGTGCGCGTCCCACAGGCGGACCGTCCGGTCGTCGCCGGCGGTCGCGAGCAGGGGCAGCCGCGGGTGCGCCGCGGCCGTCCACAGCCGGCCAGCGTGGCCGGTGAGCCGGTGCGCGGCGGCGCCGTCGCGCCAGATCACCGCCTGCCCGTCCCAGGAGGCGCTGGCCAGCCAGGAGCCGTCGGGCGCGAACGCCACGGCGTACACCCGGTCGGTGTGCCCGTCGAGGACCGCGGTGAGCCGGCCGTCGGCCATGTCCCAGACGCGTACCTTGCGGTCGTCGCAGCCGGTGGCCAGGGCGGCGCCGTCGGAGCGGAAGGCGATCGAGCGGACCCGGCCGTAGTGCTCGGCGAGGGTGGCGACGTGCGCGCCGGTGGCCCGGTACCACAGCCGGACCGTGTCGTCGTCGTTGGCGGTGGCCAGCACCTCGCCGTCGGCGCTGAACGCCTCCGCCCAGACGTGTTCGGTCTCGACGTCCATCTCCCGCTGGTACTCGCCGGTGACGGCGTGCCACACGTACATGTTGCCGTCGCTGCTCGCGGTGGCCAGCAGGGGCCCGGCGGGGCTGAACACCGCCGAGACCAGGCGGTCGCTCTGCCCGGTCAGCTCGCGCAGCCGCCGACCGGAGGCGGAGTGCCACAGCCGTACGACGCCGTCGTTGCCGCCGGCCGCCAGCATCGAGCCGTCGGCGCTGAAGGACAGGCTGTTGATGCGGCGTCCGTGGCCCCGCAGGATGCGCCGGCCCTGGCCGGCGGCGGGGTCCCACAGCCGTACGATGCCGTCGTTGCCGCCGGTCACCAGCAGGGAGCCGGTCTCCGGGGCGGGCGTGTCGCCGTGCGGGCGGAACTTGCACACCCACACCGAGCCGCGGTGCTCGGTGGGCTGCCGGGTCAGCGGGACGGCGGCGGGCCGGCCGTCGGGGGCCGGTCCGGCCTCCGGGCCGAACCGCCACAGGCGGACCACCCCGGCGCTGTCCCCGGCGGCGAGCAGTGACCCGTCGGGGTCGAACAGCACCTGGTACACGGCGCCGCGGCAGCCGCCGAGCAGCCCGGCCGAGCCGCCCTGCCCCAGGTCCCACAGCCGCACCTCTCCCTCGGTGTCGCCGCTGACCAGGAACCGGCCGTCGGGGTGGAAGTCCAGGGTGTACACCCGGCCCGCGTGCCCGGTGAACTCGTGCCGCACCCGGCGGGCCGCGAGGTCCCACACCCGGACCGTGCCGGCCCGCCCCTCGCCCATGTCCCCGGTGGCCAGCAGGGTTCCGTCCGGGGAGAAGCGGGCCCGGAACACCGCGCCCCGGTGGCCCGGCAGGTCCCCGGCCGGCCGCCCGTCGGCCAGGTCCCACAGGCGTACGGCGGCGGCGGCGTCGCCGGTGACGAGGAGGCCGTCGTCCGGCGCGAAGGCGACCGTGTACACGGGTGCCGCGTGACCGGGCAGCCGGTGCAGGGGGGTGCCGGAGGCCGTGTCCCAGACGGTGACCGTGCCGTCGGCGTCGCCGGTGGCCAGCAGGGAGCCGTCGGTGTTCACGACGACCGGCCACACCCCGCCCGGGTGGATGTCCAGCCGGTGCAGGCAGCGGCCCGAGACCGGGTCCCACAGCCGTACGGTGCCGTCGGCGCTGCCGGTGGCCAGCACCCGCTCGCGGAACTTGACGGCGTAGACCCGGCCGGTGTGACCCTGGAGGGTGCGCAGCGGGGTGCCCGTGTCGGCGTCGCAGACCAGGACGCCGCCGTCCTCGCTGCCCACGGCGAGGAGTTCGCCGTCGGGGCTGTAGGAGATGGGCTCGGGCAGGCGGCTGGTGCGCATGTCGAAGCCGTAGGGGACACCGACCGCGGAGGGCCGGAAGCCGGAGTCGACGCTCATCCCGGGGGCGATCGCCGCCGCGGCGAGTTCGGGCGCGGACGGCAGTTCCCCCGAGGTGGTCGCGGAGATCAGGGCGGCGCGCCGCCACCGGCCGCCCTCGACGCGGGCGCCGGTCAGGTCGGTGCGGATCAGCCGGGCCCGCCTCAGGTCGGCGCCGCGCAGGTCGGCCCCGGTCAGGTCGGCGCCGTCGAGCCGGGCGCCGGTCAGCCGGGTGTCGCGCAGCACGGCGCCGGAGAGGTTGGCGCCGACCAGGCGGGCGTCGGTGAGGTCGGCGCGGGTGAGGTCGACGCCGGAGAAGTCGCGGTAGGACAGGTCCTCTCCGGCCAGGGAGGCGCCGCGCAGGTCGGTGTGGGCGGGCACCCGCAGCCGGGCGAGGACCTTGACGGCGTTGGCGCGGGCGATCTCCTCGCCCCGGACGGCCGGGTCGTGCCCGTCCCGGCCGGTGCCGCTCAGCGTCCGCTCGGCCCACTCCTGGCAGGCGCGGTGGTCGGCGAGGTCGCACAGGAACTCCACGGCCAGCCGGCTCAGCTGGCGCCGGGCCAGCAGCGCGGTGTCGCCGGCGGCGAGCCGGAGGGCGCACTCCCGGGCGATCAGCCACTCCACCACCGAACCGTGGATGAACCGGAACACGCCGTCGTCGCTGCGCACCAGCAGACTGCCGGAGCCGATGGCGTGCGCGGTCTGCGGCACCGACAGCCGGGTGTCGGCGAGCCCGGCCAGCGTCTCGGCGACGTCGGTGAGTTCGTCCAGCCGGAGCGCGTCCTGGCCGCTCTCCCACAGGCGCAGGGCGAGCACGGTGACCGCGTTCCACAGTTGGTCGAGGCTGAGTCCGGGCGCCCGGCCGAGGCCGCCGGTGCCGCGGTGCTCCTCGAAGCGCAGCCAGGCGGTGAGGACCTCCCGGTAGAGCCCGGCGGGACTCAGGGCGCGCCCGGCCCCGGCGACCGCGCGCAGCTGGTCGTCGTCGAGGTCGGCGACGAAGCCGAGCAGCCGGGGGTTGCGGCACAGGGCGAGCAGGTCGGGGATGGCGTCCAGCAGCCGCAGCCGGCGATCGGCGGCGCGCTCGTCGCCGTCGTACCGGTTCACCAGGTAGGCGCGGATCTGCTGCTGGGTGAACTCCTGCACGGACAGCACCCGGCGCTGCGGGAGCAGGCCGACGCGTTCGCCGAGCGCGGTCAGCACCTGGTCCTGGGAGCGGAAGTGCTGGGTGCGGCTGCTGACGACGATCTTGGCGCTGTCCACGACGGCGTCCAGCAGCACCTGGAGCCGTTCGGCGGCGCGGTCGTAGCTGACCTGGTTGACGAGTTCGTCGAAGCCGTCGAAGAGCAGCACGATCCGGCCCTGCTGGAACATGTAGCGGAAGGCGCGCAGGTCGATGTTGTCGACGCCGTGGGCGGCGAGGTGCGCGGCGACCAGCCCTTCGAAGGAGTACGCCCGGTCCAGCGCGTTCAGCTCCACCAGCAGCGGGATGAGGTGCGGCAGTTCGGCCGGGATACGGCGGGCCAGCTCGCGCAGCGCGAAGGTCTTGCCGTGCCCGAAGTCGCCGAGCAGCAGCAGGAAGCGGCCCTGGTCGGAGTCGAGCAGCCGGAGCATGTCGTCGACCAGGTGGTCGCGGTCCTCGGCGCCGAGGCGCTCCACCTCCCGGTACCGCTGCGGCAGGTACATGTCCGGGGGGTAGCGGGGGTCGGTGCGCAGCCGCTCGTTCTGCGCGCTGACGTAGCCCCGCAGGTCGAGCAGGCCCTGGAACTCGGTGAAGCTGCGCACCCGGACGCCTCTGCGGCGGGCCGCGTCGCGCAGGTCGCGGGCGGGCGGCGGGCCGTCGTGGACGAGTTCGGCCTCGGTCTCGGTGTCGGCGGCGTGGACGAGGACCGTGAACCGTTCGATGTCGTCGGCCGTGGGCGTGCCGGCGTGCACGGCCACCCGCTGCTGGCGGACGAAGCCCGACTCGGTCCAGGTGACCAGCAGTTGCGGTACCGGCCCGGTCACCAGGCGGATCTGGGCGCCCTCGTGGCGGGTGCGGCACACCTCGGCGACCCGGGCGAGCAGCACGTCGGCCGGGGACTGCACCGCGCGCGGCTCGCGCTCCGGCTCCGGCTCCGGTGCGGTGGTTGCGTCCGGGGCCGCGGGACCGGCGGGGGCGCCGTGCGGATCGGCGCCGTCCGCCGTCCCGTCCGGGCCGGGGCCGAAGGCGCGGTGGGCGCGCCGCCAGGCGGCCTGCCGGCGCCGCGGCTCGCCGGGGACGTCCCAGCTCGCCAGGGAGTCGCGGCCGATGCGCAGCAGCCGGTGCCGGCCGGGCCCCGCCGCGCCGAGCACGGGCACCTCGCCGGAGGCGGTGGTCAGGACGGGGGCCGTGCCGGGCTCGTCCGGGCCGTGCAGCAGCAGGTGCAGCCGGGGCGCGGTCAGCCGGGCCAGCACGTCGGTGTCGCGCAGCGGACCCGCGCCGTCCGGGGCGGCGGCCGGGCCCCGCGCGCCGGTGGTGCGGCGGGCACCGGAATGGCGGGGGTCGCCGGAGTGGCGGGGGTCGCCGGGCGGGTGGCGCAGGGCGCCGATCCGCAGCCATCCCTCGGTCTCGTACGGGCGCAGTGCCTGCGCGAACCAGGCGGCCTGCTCGGGGCCGATCATGCCGTACTGGTCGTCGAGTCGGTGGCTGTAGGCCATGGAGGAGTTCAAACCCGCGACGACGGTGTGCAGTTCGGGCACGGGGAACAGGGTCCAGGGCTGGTCGCTGTCGAAGACCGCGTCGAGGCCCTGGTAGAGCTCCTGGAAGAGCCGGGCGTAGTGCCGCCACTTGGGCCAGTACGGCGGCCGGGGCGGCATCTCGTCGGCCTCGCAGGTGCTGAAGTAGGCCCGGCAGGCGGCCTGGTTGACGTCGTGTCCGCCGGGGACGACGGCCACCCGGTGCGGCTCCAGGCCGAGCAGCGCCCGCAGCCCGGTGAGGAAGGCCAGGGCCTGTTCGAACTCGCGGGGGCTGCCGGAGGCGGTCAGGTCGCCGGTGACCACCAGCAGGTCGGGGGCGGGCGCCCCGGTGTCGGTGAGTTCGACCAGGTCGCCCCAGATCGCGGCCTGTAACCCGGCCGGGTCCTGGCCCCGGCCGAAGGCGGGCCCGGCCAGGTGGAGCACGGTGACCGCCTCGCGCGCCGCGGTGTCCCCGGTGACCCGCGGATAGACCGGTGCCGCCGCGGGCCTGCGCCGCCCCGCCCAGCCGGGGCGGCCCAACGGCCGGCCGGGCGCCGGCACGACGGGGACCGAGGGGCCGGCGGGCGGGGCCTGCGTGCTGTCGCCGCCCGGGTAGCCGGGGCGCAGACTGGGCCGGGCGCGGCCGTCGAGGGCCTGGCGGACCCGGGTGAGGAGCAGATCGCGGGCGGCCGACGGGTCGGTGACCGGGACGAGGTCGACGTAGGTGATGGTGGCGAGCAGGCCCTCCACCGGGATGTCCTCGACGCGCACGGTGAGCAGCCGCCGTTCCGGTTCGTCGGGGTCGGCGCGCAGAGCGGCCTGCCACTCCATACGGCCGTAGCGGGAGCGTTCGTAGTTGCGGGACAGGACGGCGATGACGGCGGCGGACTCGCTGACCCCGCGGTCCATGAAGTCGACGAAGTTGGTGCCGGGCACGAAGTCCCAGGCCTGCAGGACGGTGCGGTAGCCGGCTTCCTCAAGGGTCCAGGCGATCCAGGACGCCCAGCGTTCGTCGGCCGGTGAGTAGCTGATGAAGAAGTCCCATGGCCCGGTGTCCCCCGGGGCGTTCTGACGAGCCACCATGGGTCCATCATGCCTCTGCCGTCCCTCGGTTCAGGCGGGTTTTACCGGTCGCGTTCCCCGCCGGAAGATGGTTCCGGCGGGCCGGCGGGGCGACGGACCCGCTGCCGGGCCGCGCACGGATGTGCGACCCTTCCCTGCGTGCGTGTCTTTCTGCGTCTGCATGTGCTGGACCGGCTGGCGATCGGGCTGCTGGTGACGGGGCTGATCTGCCTGGCCTCCGGAGTGTTGCCGGCCCGGCAGGCCGGTGACGCCATGCACCGGATCGCCCCGCTGCTGGCGTTCCTCGGCACGGTGATCGTGCTGGCCGAACTGACCAGCAGAGCGGGAGTGTTCGACGTGGTGGCGGCGCGCATGGCCCGCGCCGGACGGGGCAGTTACCCGGCCCTGTTCCTGCTGTGCGTGGCCTTCGCCTCGATCACCACCATCGCTTTGAACCTGGACACCACGGCCGTACTGCTGACCCCGGTGATGCTGGCGCTCGCCTCCCGGGTCGGCATCGCGGCGGTGCCGCTGGCGATGACCACGGTATGGCTGGCCAACACGGCGAGCCTGCTGCTGCCGGTGTCCAACCTGACGAACCTGCTGGCCGCGGACCGTGTCGCGCTGTCCCCGGCGGGTCTGGCCGCCCGCATGTGGGCACCGCAACTGGCGGCGATCGCGGTGACCATGGTGTGCCTGTGGCTGTTCTTCTGGCGGCGCGGGCGGCGGGGGGAGGGCCCGGAAAGCTCCGGAGGGGCCACCGGGCGGACCGAGGGACGGGACGCGGGGCGGAACGCGGGAGGGGATGCCGGACGGGACCCGTGGGATCGGACGAGCGCCGACCGGCCGGGCACGGGCGTCCGGGCCCCCGGCGGGCCGGGCGCGGCCCGCGCCGAGGACATACGGGCGGGAGCCGAAGGCGGGCGGGCGGGAACGGAGGGCGTGCGGGCGGGGAGCCGCGACCGCTATACGCCGCCGCCGGTGCACCGGCCCGCCGATCCGGTGCTGTTCCGGGCCTGCGCGCTGGCCTGTGCCGGTTTCCTGGTCGCGATCCTGGTCGCCGACACGGAGCTGTGGATGGCGTCCGCCGCGGCGGCGGCCGTCGCCGTCGCGGCCTTCGCGGTGCGCCGCCCGTCGGAGCTGCGGCTGTCCCTGGTGCCCTGGCGGCTGCTGGTGATGGTCCCCGGAATGTTCCTGGTGGTGGAGACGGTCAACGCCAACGGGCTGCACGAGCTGCTGGCCGCCGCGATCGGCGAGGACGGTGGCCTGCTGGGCCTGCTCCGGGCCGCGGCGGTGGGCGCGGGACTGTCGAACGTCCTGAACAACCTCCCCGTCTACCTGGCCGGGGAGGCGGCCGTTCCCCTGGCCAACCACGACCAGTTGCTGGCGCTGCTCATCGGCACCAACGTGGGCCCGGTGGTGACGCCGTGGGCGTCGCTGGCGACGCTGCTGTGGTACGAGCGGTGCCACGCGTACGGGGTACGGGTGCCGGTCACCCGGCTGCTGGGGATCGGCGCGGTGCTGGCGGTGTCGGCGGTGACGGCCTCGGTGCTGACACTGGCCCTGACCCGGTAGCGACCCCGGTCGTGGCCGCGGCCGAACGGGCCACCGGCCGGGTACGGCCGTCACCGCCACCGTCGCCGCAGCGCTCCCCGGCCTCCTCGACGGCGTCCACCGCCGTGCGGAACGCGCGGGCGTGGACGGGCCGACGGGTCAGCCGGGTGCCTCGGGCCCGGGGTCGGCCTCATGGATCCTCCTGAGGGTGGCCCGCGCGATCCGGGCGGTCTGGGGCGCGTCGCACTTGTGGCGGACCATGCGGTGCGCCGGGGCCTGCAACGGGCCCAGGGAGAGGTCCGCCCCGCCGGGCAGCGTCCGGCCCAGCACCAGCGTGGCCGTGGGACGGCCGCCGGGGACCACGGTCGTGTGGAAGATACCCGCCGGCAGGGCGTACGTCTGGCCGCGTACGCTCGTCTGCTCGGTGCCGGGCCGGCAGGTCACCAGCCGTGCGGTGGGCCGCAGTTCGTCCACGCCCAGGGGACCGCTGTGCACCTCGAACACCCGGTGGGTGGGCCGCGCGGTCTCCTCGCAGACCCTCATACGCCGGTTGCCCAGCCGCCCGTACAGCACCGTGCTGGTCAGGTCCCAGCTGTGCGAGTGGACTTGAGGAATCGCCGGACCGGGCCGTACCTCCGGCCCGGCCGCCCCTGAGCCCTCCGAGTAGTCGTGGTTGCCGTAATTGTCGCGGTTGCCGTGGTTGCCGTAGTTGCCGAAGACGTGGACGCAGACGCCCCTCGGGCCGTCCCGCAGGATCGGCAGGCAGACGAATCCGAGGGGGTGGAGCACCGCGCGCAGGTCACGGCGGCCCGACGCGATCTGCTCCAGTTCCGATGCGGCGTACCGCATCACCTCGGCGGCGGCCTGTCGCCGGGCGGCCCGTTCCAGGGCCGGGTAGTCCATCGCGTCTCTCCCCCTGAGATGTCGCTCGGTGTGCGCCACTCACCTGCGGTAGGGATCCTCCGCACGCAGCGCCCTGTCGATGATGTCGCCGACATCGCCGTCGGTGAAACTCGCCGGCAGCGGCAGACCCAGCCGGTCCAGCAGCCGTCTGACCTCGTCCACGGTCGGTTCGTCGCTCAGCGGGGTGGCCTCCCGCAGATCGAGCTTGACCGCCTGCTCACGGCTTTGGTGCAGTTCGGTGACGTAGTAGTCGTACAGCGGCCGGCCCCGCTCCACGTACAGGCTCACCCGGCGCGGGTCGTCCTGGGTGATGATCAGGCAGGTGTCGGACAGGTCGAAGCGCAGGGTCGGCGCCACCGAGGACAGGTGGACGTCGATCTCCAGGGTGTCCAGCCGCTGCCGGTGCCAGGCGGCGGCGACCACGGTGGCGTACGACTCCTTGCGGGTGCGCTCGGTGGTCCACTCCGTGAACGGGTCGGCCTCGTCGCGGTGCCCGAAGGTACGGCGGAACCGTGCGTAGGCCTCGCAGACCCGGTCGTCGGCCGGATTGACGATGTCGATCTTCATGCTGAGGGAGCGGCGCTGCCGCTGGGCCTCCAGCACGCACTCGGGGAGGGTGACGGCACGCAGGTAGGTGCCGGTGCCGCCCTTGAACACCCAGCGGGAGGTGTCCCGGCGGGCCCGCTCGTGGGCCAGCGCGATCTCCGGGCCGGACAGGCTCCGCACCATGGACAGGTCCTCGATCGCCCGGCCCGTCCCCTCGGTCGCCCGCCGGATGTCCGCCAGGCGGCGCCGGCGTTCGGTCAGCGATCCGTAGACGAGTGTCGCCAGGACGAGCAGGGTGGCGCCGGAGACGATGTTGTTGTCGAGGCCGTCGTCCAGGAGGTCCAGCAGACCCACGACCAGGGCCAGGCCTATGGCGACCACGCCGTCCGCGTTGCGGACCGCCCACGCGATCCTGTCCTCCAGCCGGCGCCCGGACTGCTGCGGTGTGTTCCTGCGCGTCACGTGTCCCCTCCCCCGACGACGGCCTTCATCGTAGGAGCTACGGCACACCGGGGCCACGGTACATCGGCCGGACCGCCCTTCCGGGCCTTCGGACACCACCGCGACGGCTTCACGGCTGGAACTTGGCCGGGGGGTCCGGCGGCCCCCCGCCGTCGGTGACGAACTGCCAGATGGTGATCGCGGCGACGATCTGGGCGAAGAGATACGCCACCTGCAGGGAGACGTAGCGCATCTGGTAGACGGACAGCAGCAGACCGACCCGTGACGGCCAGTAGCGTCGTTCTCCCCGGAAGGTCTCCAGATCCATGGCGAGCGCGGTGACCGTGAGGATGAGCAGGGTCAGGGACAGGTCCAGCGCGGTGTCGCCCTGACCCTCGTCGGCGGCGATGCGTACCAGCGCGTCGAGTCCGGTGGGCGCGGCGTACGCCGCTGCGAACGCGAGGGCGCGAGCGGGTCCGCGGCGCCCGGGCAACAGCCGCCACAGGGCGCCGAGCAGGAAGCCGGCGCCGGTCCACCCCAGTTCCCAGAGCAACAGCGTGAGCGCCGTGTCCGCCGCGCCCCAAGTCGTCTGCTCCCACGAGCCGTTCCCGATCCAGCCCCGCCATGTCATCAACGCACTCGCCGGGGCGGCGAGGAAGGCGGCGTACGTGGCGGCCCGGCGGCCGTTTTCCCACCAGGTCGCACGTGGCCCCCAGGCCAGGACGACATCGACGACGGTCACCTCGGGGGGAAGCCGGTCCGCAACCGGTCCGCCGGTGTTCTGGGGTGTCCGCCAGCGGTGGAGCCCGCGCAGCCGACGCTCCACCGCGGCCCGGGTCGTCGCCGTCTCGTCGGCTTGGCCGTGGTCCAGCCGGCGCAGGGCGGCGTGCAGTTCCCGGTACCGGCGGGCGCGGTGGAGGAAGTCCACGCGGTGCGTCTCGGTGAAGAGTTCGCACAGTGGCCGCCCGGAGACGGCCAAGCGCTGTGCGAGCGTCGAGCGTCGGCCGCCGATGATCACCAGCGACCCCAGCGCGGCGATGTCCAGGCCGATCCCGAGCCATACGAGGGCGCTGTTGTTCAGGTAGAACCCAAACGGGGGTGTGACGACGACGGTGTGGAGCAGCAGCATCAGCAGGATGTCCGGTGCGGCCGGGGCGGCGTGCCGGGAGCGTCCCGCGGTTCCCCGGGCCCTCAGCAGTGCGACGATCGCCAGCGCCGTGAGGACCGAGTCGTAGGTGAGCAGCCAGGTGGCGCTTTCGACGGCCAGCCTGTGCAGCCCGGCGGTGAGATGGCCGCCGTGCGCCGTGGCGTATGCGTCGGTGGTCGGGTCAGCGAGCCAGGACTCACGATCCCATCCGCGTTCGGACAACCACAGATGACAGCCGACCAGGGCGGTCGCCAGCGCCATGGACAACGGGGCGAGCACGGGGAGCCGGAGCCGTCGGTGCGGCGCCGACAGCTGCCGGGCCCAGGCGAGGGCGGCACACAGCAGGGCCGACTGAGCGAGGATGTTCGCCGTGACGAGGGCCCCGATGGAGGAGGAGACGAGGACCGAGGTGACGGCCGCGGCCCCGATCGTTCCCGTCACCATGACGACGGCGGGGCCCCGGCGGCACCGCACGGCCATGATGACCGCCGTCACTGCCGACAGGGGGACCCCCAGGAGGAACTGGGCGTCGGGCGGGCCGATTTGAACCCCGTTCAGGAAGGCGAGGGCGGGGCTCAGCCACACCCAGCCGACGAGCCGTCGAGCGGCCTCCGCCTCCTCCTGCGCGCCCGGCGGGCCCGCCGGCCGGCGCTGGATCGACCGGGCCGCCATGGTGGCGGCCGCGGCGACGCCGATCATCCAGAGGAACTCGCCCAGCAAACCGATGTTGTTCAGGTCGCGGTCGTCGCGAGCCGCCCAAGCCCGCTGCCAGGGCGGCATCGTTCGTACCTCGATCTCGGGAATCGACCGCGACGCTTCCCTCGGGGGCTTCCACACCAAGGCGTGGGCGCCCCGGCGGGCCGACGGATCGGGCCGTGCCCACTCCGCGCCCGGCGTGTCCGGGTCGATCTCGACGGTGTCCCACCGCGCGGCCCGGAGGGCCTCGGGCGCCTTGAACCGGATGGTCCAGCGGGCGAATCCCGCCTCGATCCGCCAGGGCCCGAGCGCCACATGGCGTTTGTCGACCCAGGCGTGCGTCTCCAGACGGATACGCACCTCCTCGCCGTCGGAGGTGACGCGGGGAGGGGCCGTTCTCCACTCGTCCGGGTGGAACCGCTGGGCATCGGCCTCCTCCCCCACCAAGCAGCGCATGGCCTGCCGGTACGCGACGCTGTCCTCGCCCATCAGGAGCTTCGGCGCCAGTGGCCACGAAGCGGGCACACGGGCGGTCATCACGCTCTCGGCCTTGCTGTGCGTACGGCCGTGGTGGAGCAGGCGCAGAGACGCGGAGACGTGTGCGGAGGCGAGCCGGGGAACGGCACAGTCGTCGTCGGCTCGCGCGACACCGTACGCCTGCGCCGGCGCGGTCAGCCACCACGTGAGCGTCACCAGCGCCACGACGATCAGCCGCACGATCCCCCCCTCCCCGGTCCCCCTCCGTCCCTCAGACGTCATGCCACCGAAGTGGCCGTGTCATTCCCCCGTCCCGATCTGGGACCGCAGGCGCGTCGGCCCGGAGACGGAACCCGTGAGACGGGACCCGTGAGACGGAGCGCCTGTCGGCAAAGCCCGGGGGAAATGCCTCCACGGGCAAGGATGCATGCGTTCCCCGGCAAGCACGGACATGAACGGGCGTTAGGTTCGGGGCGGACGACGCCGCCTGCCCCTCTCCGCGCAGCGGCCGAATCGACGCAAACGCCTTACTTTTCGCATCCGATGGGACAGCACCAATGGCACAAGCTCAGCCCGGGGCCTCGGGCACGCAGTTCGGGATCTTCACCGTCGGGGACGTGACCACCGACCCGACGACGGGGCGGACCCCGACCGAGGGCGAGCGGATCAAGGCGATGGTCGCCATCGCGCTGAAGGCCGAGGAGGTCGGGCTGGACGTCTTCGCGACCGGTGAGCACCACAACCCGCCGTTCGTGCCGTCGTCGC
>NZ_BAAASM010000047.1:0-20741 GCF_039532885.1 Streptomyces nogalater
AGAACTCCTCGCCGCCCAAGTCCGCCACGACATCGCCCACACCCAACGCCTTAAGCAGGAAGGACTTTTGCCCGCATGAAGACGGCCGTGCTCACCGTGGACCAGGTCGCGGAACGTCTTGGCATCAGCCGCTGGAAGGTCCACGACCTGATCCGCTCTCGCCAACTCGCCTCCTTCAAGATCGGCCGCTGCCGCCGCATCAGCGAAGCCGCCCTGGACGCCTACGTATCTCTCCGCACCGAACAGGAAGCCGCCTGATGGCCAAGCCGAAGAAGAACGCCAACAACGAGGGCACCATCTACCAGCGGAAGGACGGCCGTTGGGAAGGCAGCGCCTACGTTCTGACGACGGACGGCACGTACAAGCGGCGTAGCGTCTACGGCAGGACCTGGGACGAGGCACACGAGAAGCTGACCAAGCTCAAGGCCGACTCCCTCAACGGGTTGCCGGTCGCCACCAGCAAGATGACCATCGCCGAGTACCTGACGTACTGGCTGGTGAACGTCGCCCAGGGCAAGGTCCGCCGGACAACCTACGTCAACTACGAATCTCTCGTCCGCAACTACGTCACGCCCGAGTTCGGCAAGAAGAAGCTGGCCCGGCTCACCGCCCGCGACATTCGGGCCTTCCTGACCAAGACGGCCGCCACCTGCCAGTGCTGCGCGCAGGGCAAGGACAAGAAGCGGCCGGAGCACAAGCGGCGCTGCTGTGCCCTCGGCAAGTGCTGCAAGAAGCTCCCCTCCGACCGGACCGTGCGCTTCCTGCTCGTGATCCTGCGGGCCGCCCTCCAGCACGCCGTACGGGAAGACGAGCTGCCGCGCAACGTGGCCCGGAACGTGGAGCTGAGCATGGGAACGAAGCGCGAGATCGAACCGCTCACCGCCAAGGAAGGGCGTCAGCTCCTGGCGGCGGCCCGTGACAACCGGCTGTGGGCCGTCTACGAGCTGGCGGTCCGCGTCGGCCTGCGTCGGGGTGAGCTGCTGGGGCTGCGCTGGTCGGACGTGGATCTTCATGAAGGTGTCCTCACCGTCCGGCAGGCTCTACAGCGCGTCGGCGGCGAACTGCTGATCGTCGCACCGAAGACTCAGCGCTCGGCCCGCCGCGTGGCTCTGCCGGCCGAATGCGTGACGGCGCTCCGTGCCCAGCGCGCACAGCAGATAGCCGACCGGAAGGCGGCCGGTGCCAACTGGAAGGGGACAGGTCAGGGCCTCGTCTTCACCACGAAGAACGGGACCCCCATCGAGCCGCGCAACCTCAACCGGTCCTTCGAGGCGCTGTGCGCTCGCGCCAAAGTCCGTAAGGTCCGCTTCCATGACCTGCGCCACACCTGCGCGTCCCTGCTCCACGAACAGGGCGCCGACGCCCGAATGATCATGGCAGTCCTCGGCCACAGCTCCATCCGCGTGACCATGGACATCTACACCTTCGTACGACTCGACTCCCAGCGGTCTGCTTTCGACCGCGTGGGCCAAGCCCTACGGGAGGACGACGACACGAAGTGAGTGAGTAGATGGAGGCGAAACCGAGGCCCTAACTGCAACCCAGTGGTTTCGCACATCCCGAGACGGAGCCCTCGCCGCGCTGGCAGGGGCTCCGTCTCAGCACGGCCTACCTGGGTCAGCCACTGACCAGGTCAATCGTCTCTACCCGAGCGGACCGGATTCGGAGCGTCACGACGATGTCACCGTCTCCATCGACCGTGTAGAAGTCGATGAAGTCGCCAACGGTCTTGAAGCCAGCGGCTTCAACCTCACGCTGCCCGCTGAAGTCCTTATTGATCACGTACTTGCCCATCGCGATCAGCCCTTCGACTTCTTCGGGTCCCTGCCCGGCGGAACGGTGTTCTGCTCCCGCACCTGCCCGTTCTTACCGCGAACACGAAGCTCTCCGCCGCCCTCGTTGGCCAGGATCTCTTTGGCCCGAGCAACTGCCGCCGCCTGAGTCGGCAGAAGTGCACTGGCTCTCTCGGCCCCAGGCTTCGTCACCGCCCAGCCATCGTCGCGCTTGGACACATCCCGGGTGTTGGGCCGGCCTGTCATGGCACATCCGTTTCCGGAGTCGGACGCGCGGTGCTGCCCGTCTTGGAGGAACCAAGAGAGGGCGATAAGGTCCCAAGGCGCGACCAACGCATCAGGCCCCATTGCCGTGTGCCCAACCCCAAGTTGGGCCCCGGCTGGGGCCTGTTTTGGTTTGGCGGATCAAGTGAAGCACCCCGAACGGCCCAGCAGCAAGCAAGACACCACAACATGTGCCATGACCCAATAGGCACACCACAACATCTAGTGTCCGTGACGGAGCACAACACCAGGCTACCGGCACCCACCGACACCTCAGGGGGCTCAAGGGGAGCTAAGGGCTGGGCAGCCGTACCAACCTCCATCTGCGTCGCCACCGGGCGCAAGCGTCAGCCCCGCGATGGGCGCGCGTGGGGTTCATGGTCCGCGGTTCGCATCGGCAGACGCCCTCGCCGATCGGGGACAGGAGCGGTTGCCGTCAAACACTGCCGTCAAGACAAAAGCCAGAGGCCCTGTGGATCACTCCACAGGGCCTCTGGTTTGCTGTGCACTCGGCAGGATTCGAACCTGCAACCTTCTGATCCGTAGTCAGATGCTCTATCCGTTAAGCTACGAGTGCTTGTTCTTTTGTTTTGCCTTCGCTCCCGGTCCTTTCGGCCCGCTCGCGGCGACAGGAAGAACATTACATGACTGCCGCCGTCATGTGAAATCCGATCCCCGCACCCCTTGTGACCTGCGGAAACGTCCACGGGGCCCGGTGCGAGGGCGGGGAACGACGAAGCCCCGGTCCTGAGGACCGGGGCTTCGGTTGGAGCGGAGGCGGAGGGATTTGAACCCTCGATGGGCTTTAAGGCCCAAACCGCATTAGCAGTGCGGCGCCATAGACCGGACTAGGCGACGCCTCCAGCACAACCGCTCACGCGAGCGCGCGAGTGGTGCGTGCAGATGATGACACAGGCGAGTGCCCTGTCACCAATCGCCCCCCACGGTACTAGGCAGGCGGGCCGCAGGGCAAAGGGCTTCCCGAGGGTGCGGCGCGACGGCCGGGCCGACGGAACGCGGCGTCTCGGCCGGAACGGGGCGGGTCTCAGCGGCACGGCGCAACGGCTCGGCCGGAACGGGGCGCCTCTCGGCCACACGGCGCAACGGCTCGGGCACGCGGCCGCAACGTCTCGGCGGGTCCGGCGTTGACAGGGCATGATCTCTGTCCTGCCGGTCACCGCACGGCGCCGCCTGCTGGCGTCCCTCGCCGTCGCCACCGCCTGTCTCGTTCCCCTCACCGCCGTACCCGCCGCCGCGTCCGGCGCCATGCCGCCGCCCACCCGGCCCGAGGACCGCGCGTCCGGCGCCACGCCTCCGCCCGCCCAGCCCGAAGACCGCGCGACCGGCGCCACGCTTCCCCCCGTCCGGCCCGAGGACCGGGGGGATCACCTCACCGTCGTGGTCCGGCAGGCCGGTGCCGGGCGGGACGGGCGGTATGACGTGTACTGCCATCCCGAGGCCGGCCGGCACCCGGACCCCGCCGGGGCCTGCCGGGCGCTCGACGCGAACACGCGGTGGGGGCGGGACCCCTTCGCGCCGGTCGCCCCCGGCACCGTCTGCACCCTGGTCCACGGCGGCCCGGCCACCGCCCGGATCACCGGTATCTGGGCCGGACGTCCGGTCGACGCCACGTACGACCGCGGGGACGGGTGCCGGATCGACCGGTGGGACCGCATGGTGCCCCTGCTGCCGCGGATCGGCGGCTCCGTCTAGCCCGGCGTGGCCGCGGACGGCGTGCGTGACCTGCGAGTTCGACGGGCGCACCGGTTCCGTAAAGGATCCGGGCAGGTATCGCGGAGCCGGGGTATCGGTCTGGCGTTCGCCGTCACTTCCTCGTGGGACCTCCCCGTCATCCGGCGCCGCGAGGACGGCCCGTGCCCTTAGACTCCCTCGCGTGACACGTCGCGGGCCCCTTGGCAAGATGGCCCGAGCGGTCGGCAAGGTGCGGTAACAGGGAGGAAGGCGTCTCGTGAGCAGCAGGCCATCCCGAGGCGCTGCTCGCCTCGCAGCCATACTCGACGCGCTGCCGGACGCGTTGGTCCTGGTCAACGCCAACGGAACCGTCGTCAACGCCAACACCATCGCGCTGGAGGCCTTCGAGACGCCCGGCACGGCTCTCGTGGGCCGTGGGCTGCTCGATCTGCTGCCGCAGTTCGACTCACGGCTCATCCCCGGCTCGATGCGGCGGCCCGACCACATGGCCCCCCAGGGGCGGACCAAGCCCACCAGGATGGTCGCGCGGCGCACCGACGGGACCGAGTTCCCGGTCGAGGTCACCAGCGCGAGCCTGGAGAACGGGCAGCAGGCGTACGACGGTTACGGCTACACCGGCGACGAGCTGCTGATGATCGTGGTCCGGGATCTGTCCGGGACCATCGACACCGAGGCGGAGCTGGCCCGCTCGCAGCGGCAGACCGAGATGATCCTGCGGGCGGCCGCGGAAGGTGTCGTAGGCACCGACACCGACGGGCGGATCGTGCTGGTCAACCCGGCCGCCGCCCAGATACTGGGGTACCGGGCCGGTGAGCTGGGCGGCAAGGAGCTGCACACCCTCGTGCTGCACTCGCGCGCCGACGGCTCGCCGTTCCCGTACGAGGAGTCGCCGCTCGCCGACACCCTGCGCTCCGGGCGCAAGCACCGGGTGCGCGGCCAGGTGCTGTGGTCCAAGGGCGACAAGAAGGTGCCGGTCGACCTGACCACCGCGCCGGTGCGGGACGGGGACCAGCTCGTCGGCGCCGTGATGACCTTCACCGACCGCCGGCCGTACGACGCCGTGGTGGAGGAGAAGGCCGCGCTGGAGAAGGCGCACGCCGAGGAGCTGGAGCGGCTCGCCGAGGAGCACGCCTCCGACCTGACCGCGCTGCGCCAGCAGCATGTCACCGAGGTCGAGGAGCTGCGCGAGCAGCACGGCACCGAGATCGAGGAACTGCGCGAGAAGCACGCGGAGGAGCTCGCGGCCGGCGAGGAGCGGTACGCGGCGCTCGCCGAGCGGGAGAAGGACCGGTACGAGGTCCTCTCCGGGCGGCACGAGCAGTTGCTGACGCTGCTCGGGCAGTCGCTGCGCGGGCCGCTGGACGAGCTGCGGCGCGAGCTGTCCGCGCTGGCGGCCGACGACGCCGGCCAGCTGTGGCCCGAGGCCAACCAGGTCCTGCACCACCTGTCCGCCGGGTACTCCCGGATCACCACCCTCATCGACAACGTCCTCGGCTACCAGCGGCTGGACGCGGGCACCGAGGACATCACCCGTACGAAGGTGATGCTGGACGCCGTCGTCGCCGCCGGTGTGGACGGGGCCGTCGAGCTGATCGGTCCGGGCCGGGTGCAGTTCGCCGTGCACGCGCCGCCCATCGAGGCCGAGGTCGACCCGCAGCGGCTCGCCGTCGCGCTCGCGCACCTCGTCGCGGACGTCGCCGGGGTCGACGCCACCGGCAACACGCCCGTGTCGGCGGGCGGTTACCTGGACAACACGGTCGTGATCGCCGCCGCCCAGCGCGGCGAGGTCGCGCGGATCGAGGTCCGCGGGCCGTACGCCGGAGGCGACCCGGTGCACGAGCCGATCGTGCGCGGGATCGTGCGCGCCCACGGGGGCGTGCTCCAGACGCACGAGGTGCCGGGCATGAGCGGCAGCGCGTACGTCCTCGAAGTGCCCCTCGGAGGCGGTGCGGGCGCGGTCGCCCCGCAGGTCCCGGACGCCGTCGCCCCGCAGGTCCCGGACGCCGTCGGCGCGCGGGTCGTGGGCGCCGTGGCCGGTGCGCCACTGCCGGATGCCGTGGCTGGTGCCCCGCTTCCGGACGCCGTAGCCGGTGGGCCGCTTCCGGACGTCGTAACCGGTGCGCCGCTGCCGGACGCCGGCGACGACTCCGGTGCGGCCGAGCAGAGTGGCGGGGGCGGCCGGCGGCGGGCCCGGCGGTCCAACACGGACGCATTCCTGGAGAGTGACCTGGCCGGTGCCGGTGACACCGGGGAGATCGAGGCACCGGTCCCGACCGGACGGCGCCGGCGGCGGGCCGCCGTGCCCGCCGGGGAGACCGACGCGGCTTCGGCCGAGGGCGCGGAGAACGCGTCCGGCGGGACCGGACGGCGCCGCGCCCGGCCGGCCGACGGCGCGAGCGCCGGTACGGGCGTGGACGTCGTCGGTGCGGGCGCGGGTACGACTTCCGGTACGGGCGCGGGTGCCGGTACGGGCAAGGGCGACGGCGTGGCCGAGGGAGCCGTCGTGACCTCGGCCGAGCAGAGCGCGGGGGCCGCCGCCTCGGGTACGGGGCTGGGTGGCACCGTGCCGCCCCAGGGCGTGCCGGTGGGTACGGGCCGACGGGCCCGCCACGAGGTCGACGCCGCGCCGCAGGCCGCCCTGCCGCCCGCCCTTCCCGCAGTGGTGGCCGGGGCCGGCGCCGGGGGTGAAGTGACGCCGGGTGCGCGGGCCGTTCCGGTCCAGGGCGGCCCGGTGGTTCCGGCCCAGGGTGGTCAGGCGGACGGCGTCCAGGGGGGCGATGCTCTCGACGCCGAGGGTGCGCAGCCGGGCGGGCGGCGCCGGCGTGCACTGGCCGCCGCCGCGGAGCGCGCCGCGGCGCAGGAGGCGAGCGGCCCGCGTACGGTGTTCGCCCTGCCGCCGGCCGAGGCCGACCGGTCCCCCGAGGGGACGCGAGAGGCCCAGGGGACCCACGGGACCCACGGGACCGAGGAGGCTCCTGCCGCGGTGAGTGGTACGGCTCCGGCCCCAAGCGCGGCTACGGGTACCGGCACGAGTACGAGTACGTCCGTACCGGTGGCTCCCGGTGCCGACTCGGGTACGGCCGCGTCGGTGACTCCAGGCGCCGGTGTGCCCGCCGATCCGAGCGCCGGTGTGCCCCTGGCCCCGGGTACGGGTGCCGCGGTGGCGCCGAGCGCCGCCACGCCCATGACTCCGAACGCCGCCGCACCCGTGGGCCCGAACGCTGGTGCGCCCATGGCTCCGAACGCTGGTGCGCCCGTCGCTCCGGGTGCCGGGGTCGCCGAGGGCGGCCGGCCGCGCGTTCCCGGTGCCGGGCCGCTGCCCGGTCAGGTGCAGTTGCCCGCCCAGATGCCGGTGTCCGTCGAGGGGCTGCCGGGCCTCGACGGGCGGCACGACGCCGTACCGCTCGACCAGGCCGACGACCACACCCCGCCGCAGCCGCACCCGACCAGCGCGCCGACCGGCCGCCGGCGCCGGGCCGTGGCCCAGCCCGCCGAGACCGCCCAGGCGGTGGCGCCGGGGACCGTACCCGGCCAGTCCCGGCCCCTGTCGAGGCCGGGCGCCCCCGGCCAGATGCCGCAGGGGACCGCCGTACCGCCGGTTCCCGGTCAGCACACCTCCAGCGTTCCCGCGCCCAGCGTTCCCGCACAGGGCACGGCCGCGCAGGGCACGATCGGGCAGGGCACGATCGGGCAGGGCATCCCCGTCCAGGGCGGTCCCGTGGCTCCCGGCGCCCAGCCCGGCACCGCCGTACCCGCCCCCGCCCCCGCCCAGGGCCGGCCCGGACAGCCCACGCCCGGGCAGCCCGCGCCCACCCCGGCGGCTCCCGCCCCGGTGGTCTCCACCCCCTCAGCACCGGCCTCGGCCACGCCGCCCCAGGGCACACCCTCCCAGGGCACATCCCTCCAGGATGCCGCCGGGCAGTCCGCGCCGGCGCAGGCGCCTCGGTCCGCGGCCGCCACGCAGCCGGGTACCCCGGCCGCCGGCACTCCGGTGGCGGGTCCGGGCCCGTTGCCGTTGCCCGCCGAGGCCGCGCCCGGGCAGGCGCCGGGGGCCCAGCCCGTGCCGGTGCCGCCCGTCGGCGGCCCCGCGGCCGGCGCCCCGCCGCAGTGGGCGGGTGCCGGCGACACCGCCGGCGCGGGAACCCCGCTCCCGCCCCCCGGCACACCGGCTCAGGGCACGCCCCTCCCCACCGGGCCCACCGGTGCCGCCGAGGCCGCCGTACCCACCACTCCCACCACCCCCCACGGTGGTCAACCGCCGCGCGCCGCACAGCCGTTGCCCGCCGAGGCCGCCGGTGGTGGGCCGGTCGACCCGGACTCGACGCAGGGGCGGGCCATCTCCGTGCGCACGCTCGGTCAGGGCGTGCCGTTCGCCCGGCAGGCCGCGCAGGTGCAGCAGCCGACGGCGACCCCGCCGCCGCACGCGCCCGGCGGTTCCGGCCGTCGGCGCAAGCTGGGCACGCCCCCGGACCCGGCCGCCCGCCAGGAGGCCCGGCCGGACCAGGGCGCCCGGCCGCACCCGGTGTCCGAACCGGTGCCCGGGCATCCGGCGCCCGTCGGCCGGCCCCCCGCGCCGCAGCCCTCGCCGACCGGTCAGCCGCCCATGCCGGGGCGGCCGGCCCCGGGTACCGAGGGGGCCGGACGGTCGTACGCCATCGGCGCCCCGGAGCCCGACGCCGCCGAGGGACCGGAGCCGCTGGACGGTCCCGGCGGGGCCGTGGAGGTGGCGGACACCCCGCGCCCGCAGCCGCTGGACGACGAGCTGCCCCCGGAGCCGCTGGACAACCCGCGTCGGCTGCTGGTGTGGCCCGCGCCGGATGTGACGACCCAGCAGGCGCTGAGCGACCGCGGGTACCGGCCGGTCATCGTGCACTCGCGCGAGGAGGTCGACGCGCAGATCGCGGCCTTCCCCGCCGCGCTCTTCGTGGACCCGCTGACCGGGCCCATCACCCGGACGGCCCTGCAGTCGCTGCGGCAGGCCGCCGTGGCGGCCGAGGTGCCGGTGCTGGTCACGGCCGGGCTCGGCCAGGCGTCGCGCGAGGCGGCGTACGGCGCCGATCCCGCCGTACTGCTGAAGGCGCTGGCGCCCCGGGACAGCGAGCAGCATCCGCCGCGGGTGCTGCTCATCGAGGAGCACCCGGAGATCGCGCTGGCGCTGACCACGACGCTGGAGCGGCGCGGGATGCAGGTGGCGCGGGCCGCGAGCGACAACGACGCGGTGACGCTGGCGGGACAGTTCCGGCCGAACCTGGTGGTGATGGACCTGATGCAGGTGCACCGCCGACGGGCCGGGATCGTGGACTGGCTGCGCGCGAACGGGCAGCTCAACCGGACTCCGCTGGTCGTCTACACCGCCGCCGTCGACCAGGCCGACCTGCCCCGGCTGGCCTCCGGCGAGACCGTGCTCTTCCTCGCCGAGCGGTCCACCAGCACCGAGGTGCAGAGCAGGATCGTCGACCTGCTGGCCCGGATCGGCACCAACTAGGGGCCGGACGGCAACCGGCCGGCACCGCCCGGACGCGCCGCCCGGCACCGCTCCGACGCGGCCGGGCTACGACCGGACACCGCCCGGCAACGACCGGACGCCGGTCGGCACCGCCCGAACGCGGCCCGGCAGCGGTCGGGCGTCGGCAGTGTGGGGTGGGCTAGCGCGCGACCAGTCTGCGGGCCGCCTCCTTGACGGAGGCCCGCAGGCGGTCCTGGTCGGCGTCCCCCGGGCCGGTGAGGATGCGCCGCATCTGCGGGACCGCGGAGACCCAGTTCGTCAGCGAGATCAGCAGGATCAGCAGGTCGCCGGCCGGGATGGCGTCCGTGATGACACCCCGCTCCTGGGCATCCCGGATCTCGGCGACCTTGCGGGCGTAATGGTCCTGGCGGGCCTCCTCGTCGGGCAGTTCGGCGCTGCCGTACTCGATGCCCTCCCAGAAGAGCAGGCGCAGCAGCTCGGGGTGGGTGGCGTGGTAGTCCAGGAGGCGGTCCACCCAGCCGTCGACGTCGTCGGGGTCGATGGGTACGGCCGAGGCCAGGTCGACCATGCACCTGCCGAGGACCTGGGTGAACAGCTCGGCCTTGTTGCCGAAATAGGCGTAGATCAGCTGCTTGTTGGCCTTGGCCGCGGCCGCGATGCGGTCGATACGGGCGCCCGCGATGCCGTGCCGGGAGAACTCGGCGACCGCCGCCTCGAAGATCCGGGCCTTGGTGGCCTCGGGGTCCCTCACTGTTGCCATGGGGACAGGGTAGGCGTCGGCAAGCCGGTTACCAACTATCTGGTTGGCGGGAATGCGGTCGGCGGTGCACACTGTTGGAGCTTTGCAACCAACCAGTTAGTTGCGTGAGTCGGCTCTAAGGAGAAGCTCCCCCCATGGCGTCAGCCACCTCCTCCCACCAGGCGTCGCCCACCCGGGAACCCGCCTGGGACCCCATCCAGGAACCCACCCGGAACCCCATCCAGGAACCCACCCGCGAACCCACCCGTGAGCGGCCGGCCTCCGGCACCCTCTTCCTCCTGCTCATCGCCGTCTGCACCGCCGTCACGGCCGCCAACATCTACCTCGCGGCCCCGCTGCTCCCGCTGATCTCCCACGACTTCGGCACCACCCCGTCGGCCATCGCCTGGATCGCCTCGGTGGCCCAGCTCGGTTACGCCGCCGGCCTGCTCTTCTTCGCTCCGCTCGGCGACCGCGTCAACCGCCGCTCGCTCGTCGCCTGGCTCTCCGTCGCCACCACGGCCGCGTTGCTCGTCGCGGCGCTGGCACCGGGCACCGCGCCCCTCGCCGCCGCCGTATTCGTCGCCGCCGCGGCGACCGTCATACCCCAGCTGCTGGTCCCGCTGGTGGCCGCGCGCGCCCCGGCCGACCGCCGCGCCCGGCATGTCGCCGCCGTCATCGCCGGACTGTTCACCGGCATCGTCGCGGCCCGGGTGCTCGGCGGTCTCGCCGGGCAGGGCCTGGGCTGGCGCTGGGTGTTCGCCGGGTCCTCGGTCCTCACCCTCATCCTGGGACTGGCCACCGCGCTGGCCCTGCCGTCCGACCGGCCGGCCCGGCAGGGCGGGCTGTTCTCCGGCATGGCCGAGCTGCCGGGGCTGCTGCGCCGCTCCCCCGAGCTGCGGCGGTCCTGCATCCGGCAGGCGGGGATGTTCGGCGCCTGGAGCGCCCTGTGGACCTCGCTGTCCCTGCTGCTGACCGGGCCGGAGTACGGCCTGTCCACCGCGACCGCCGGGCTCTTCGGCCTCTTCGGGCTGACCGCCAGCGCGGTGGCTCCGCTGGCGGGCGGCCTGGTGGACCGGTTCGGTGCCGGGCGGGTCGTCGGCACCGCGTTCGTGCTGGCCGCCGTCGCCGTACCGCTGTTCTGGCTCGGCGGGCACGTGCTGCCGGCGCTGTTCGCCGCCGCGATCGCGATCCACGCGGCCCTGGTGGCCTCCCATGTGGCCAACCAGACCGTGGCCCTGACCACGACCACCACACCGGCCACCGCCAACACGGCCTACGTCGTCTCGGGCTTCGCCGGCGGCGCCCTCGCCTCGGCCGCCGCGGGCCCCGCCTTCGGGCACTGGGGCTGGGCCGGGGTGTGCGCGGTGGCGGGCCTGTGGCTGGCGCTGGGCTGGGCGGCGACCCTGCGGACCGGCCGGCGCTGACACCGGCACTGGCACCGGTACCGGCTTTGGCACCGGCGCTGACACCGGCGGCAGGGGCCGGGACCGGGACCCGCCGGGCGTGCCGGCTCCGACCCCGCCCCCGGACCCGGCCTTCGTCACGAAGGGGACCCGTACTCTCCGGCACGGGCGGAGAGCCTGTACGACGACCACCGTCACGACCGGAGAACCCGTACGACCACCACGCCAGGGCCCGAGGGTTGGAGCCACCGTCACAGGCGGGTGACCTCCAGCTCTCCCTCCGCGTACTGCCGGCGCAGCACCTTCTTGTCGAACTTGCCCACGCTCGTCTTCGGCACCGACGCGACGGTGGTCCAGCGCTCGGGCAGCTGCCAGCGGGCGATCCGGACCTCCTCCGCGAGGAAGGTGCGCAGGGCCTGGAAGTCGGCGCGCGCGCCGGGCCGCAGGACGACCGTGGCCAGCGGGCGCTCACCCCACTTGTCGTCGGGTACGGCGACCACGGCGGCCTCGGCGACGTCCGGGTGGGACATCAGCGCGTTCTCCAGCTCGACCGAGGAGATCCACTCGCCGCCGGACTTGATGACGTCCTTGGCGCGGTCGGTGAGGGTGAGGTAGCCGTCGGCGGAGATGGTGCCGACGTCTCCGGTCTTCAGCCAGCCGTCCGCGCTGAACTTGTCGTCCGGGCGCAGGGGTTCGGCGTCGGGGCCGTTGTAGTAGGCGCCCGCGATCCAGGGGCCGCGCACCTCCAGCTCGCCGGCCGACTCGCCGTCCCAGGGCAGGCGGGCGCCGTCGGGGCCGGTGAGGCGGGCCTCGACACCCGCCGGGAAACGGCCCTGGGTGACGCGGTAACGGAACTCCTCCTCGGTACCGGCCGCGTGGGCCGGCGGGCGGGCCACCGTGCCCAGCGGCGAGGTCTCCGTCATGCCCCAGGCGTGACAGACCCGCATGCCCAGCTTGTCGAAGGCCGTCATCAGGGACGGCGGACAGGCGGCGCCGCCGATGGTGACCTGGGTGAGGGAGGAGACGTCCCGCGGGCGCGCGGTGAGTTCGCCGAGCAGGCCCTGCCAGATGGTCGGAACGGCCGCCGCGTGGGTGGGCCGTTCGGACTCGATCATCTCGGCGAGCGGGGCCGGCTGGAGGAAGCGGTCCGGCATCAGCAGGTTCACGCCGGTCATGAAGGTGGCGTGCGGCAGCCCCCACGCGTTCACATGGAACTGCGGGACTACGACCAGCGAGGTGTCCTGGTCGGTCAGGCCCATCGACTGGGCCATGTTGACCTGCATGGAGTGCAGATAGACCGAACGGTGGCTGTAGACCACGCCCTTGGGGTCGCCGGTCGTGCCGGAGGTGTAGCACATGGCGGCGGCCTGGCGTTCGTCCAGCTCGGGCCAGTCGTAGTGGTCGGGCCGGCCGTCGATCAGCTCCTCGTAGTCGTGCACCCGGGCGGCGGCGCCCGCCAGCGGGGCGCGGTCGCCGGGGCCGGAGACGACGATGTGCTCGACCGTCGGCAGCTGCGGCAGCAGCGGCGCGAGCAGCGGGATCAGCGAACCGTTGACGAGGACGACCTTGTCGGCCGCGTGGTTGACGATCCACACCAGCTGCTCGGCGGGCAGCCGCAGGTTGAGCGTGTGCAGCACCGCGCCCATGGACGGCACGGCGAAGTACGCCTCGACGTGCTCGGCGTTGTTCCACATCAGCGTGGCGACCCGGTCGTCGCCGGCCACGCCCAGCTCGTCCCGCAGGGCGTGCGCCAGCCGGGCGGCACGGGCCCCGATATCGGCGAAAGTGCGCCGGTGCGGTTCGGACTCCCCGGTCCAGGTGGTCACCCGCGACGATCCGTGGACCGTGGACCCGTGGGTCAGGATCCTGGAGATCAGCAGCGGTACGTCCTGCATGGTGCTCAGCACGGAGTCCTCCCGGGCGACATTGCCTACGCGGTGGTAGAGGTTGCGCTGATTCTGCGCGCATACCACGCGGTATGTCACTAGGGGGCGCGTCACGCTCCGGTCACCGTACGCGGGGCGGCCTAGCGGGACGGGGCCAGCTCCGGGTCCTCGCGCAGCTTGCCCAGGGCCCGGGAGACGGCCGACTTCACCGTGCCCACCGACACCCCGAGCAGCTCGGCGGTCTGTGCCTCGCTCAGGTCCTCGTAGTACCTGAGGACGACCATCGCCCGCTGGCGCGCCGGCAGCCGCAGGACCGCCCGCCACATCGCGTCGCGCAGCGCCTGCCGCTCGGCCGGGTCGTCGCCCAGGGGCAGCGGCTCGGGCTCGGGCAGCTCCTCGCAGGCGAACTCGTCCACCCGGCGCTTGCGCCACTGGGAGGTACGGGTGTTCACGAGCGCCCGGCGCACATAGCCGTCCAGCGCCCGGTGGTCCTCGATCCGCTCCCAGGCGACATAGGTCTTGGCCAGCGCGGTCTGCAGCAGGTCCTCGGCGTCGTTCGGGTTCGCGGTCAGCGAGCGCGCGGTGCGCAGCAGGACCGGCTGGCGGGCCCGCACGTACGCCGCGAACGTCGGGTAGAGAGGGGTCTGCCGCCTGGGTGCGGCGGCGGCCGAGGCGCTGGTGCAGACGGGTGTGGTCATGCCTCCACGCTAGGAGTGGAGACCCCGGCCGGGTATCGGCCGCAGGTCCTGAAGGCGGGTCCCCCTCAGGTTGTAGGGGTAGGGCTGCCTCCACCTCCTGAAGGTGGAGCACGGCACCGCCCCGTCTACGGGTACGACCCTGAGGAGCCACCGGGTACGGCCCGGGGGGCTCGCCGGATACGGCCTCGCAGACCCGCCGGGCACGAACCTTGAGGACTCGCCGCGTACGGCCTTGGAACCCCGCCCCGCCACGTACGGCCTTGAGGACCCGCCGCGTACGGCCGACGCCGCCGGACACGGCTGCGCGGCGGCACCGGAGCACCGCCGCGCAGTCGCGTCCCAACCCTGAAGCACTCCCACGAGGCCCCTCCCCACGAAGGACCTCAGCCGAGGCTCACCCCGACGGGGCTACCCCCGACGGGCTCATCCCCACAGACTCACCTCCCACGGACTCATCTCCACGGACTCATCTCCACGGACTCATCTCCACGGACTCTCCCCCCACGGACTCATCCCCACGGACTCCCCCCCACGGCTCACCCCCACGGAGTCATCCCCACAGGCTCACCCCCACGGACTCACCCCCACAGCGGTGTGAAGTTGACGGACGCGTTGCGGTTGCCCTGCTGGGCGCCGACCCAGCCGGACCGGTTGACCTGCGCGGTGTTGCTCTACCGCTGTCGGGCACCGCCGCCGCTCCGGCGTTTCGATCCGTCGCCCGCGAGAGCGCCGTTGTCCGCCGCCGCGACACCGGTGAAGAGGGCGGCCGCGAGCGGCAGGGCGGAGAGGGCGGCGAGAACGCGGGCGGTACGGATGCTTGCCATGTGTTCCTCCAGAACCAAGCGCTGAGCGGCCCGAGGGCCGGAATCTGTGAACCGCTGCTCGTGTCGGGGCGGTTGGCCGGCCGCCTGACGGTCGTGGACGACGTCGCGCAACCAGAGTTGCCCAGCGGATCCCCGGCGAACCGCTCCGGAAGCCATGATTCGCACTCAAGCGTGATGACAAGTCGATAAACCCCTATCGACATCTTTAGCCGCTTCCCACCCGAGACGCACCCAGCACGACCTTCCACCCCTCAAGCCACACAAAGGATGAATCGTTCCGGCACCTTTCCGTCCCACCCACCCCGCCTGGCGCGCAACCGACACCCACCCTTCCCACTCTCGAACACATGTACGACGATAGAACCATGGCCACCACCGACCGGCAGGCCACGGCACTGGCCCTCGCACACGCCCTGTCCGCCGCCGAGCGCGGCCTGGCCGTCATCCCCCTGTCCCGGACGAAGCTCCCGGCCCTGCGCTCCCCCCACCGCGACGCACCGGAACCGGCCGGACCGCCCTGCCACGGCGACTGCGGCCGGCCCGGCCACGGTGTCTACGACGCCACCACCGACCCCCGACGCGTCCGCGCCCTGTTCGCCGCCGCGCCCTGGGCCACCGGCTACGGCATCGCCTGCGGACTGCCGCCGTACCACCTGATCGGCGTCGACCTGGACACCAAGTCCGGCACGGACTCCTCCGCCGCCCTGCGCGAACTGGCCCTGCGCCACCTGTTCACGATCCCGGAGACGGTCGTCGTGCTCACCCCCAGCGGGGGCCGCCACCTGTGGCTGACCGGCCCGCCGGACACCGTGGTCCCCAACTCGGCCGGCCGGCTCGCCCCCGGCATCGACATCCGGGGCGCCGGCGGCTACCTGGTGGGCCCCGGCTCCCGCACCGACCACGGCGTCTACACCGTGGCCCCCGACACCGCCCGGCTGCCCCCGGCCCCCTGCCCGCCGGCCCTGCTCCGCCTCCTGGTCCCCCCTCCCCGACCCCGCCACCCGGCACCGGCCGCCCCCGGGGACCACCGCCACGGCCAGGGCCTGGTCGACTTCGTCCTCTCCGCACACGAGGGCCAGCGCAACACCCGCCTGTTCTGGGCGGCCTGCCGCGCCTACGAGAACGGGCTCGGCCCCGTCCTGGCCGACGCCCTGACCGAGGCGGCCCGGGCAACCGGACTACCGGAACACGAGGCCCGCGCCACGATCGCGTCGGCGGCCCGGATAACAGGGCACCGGGACCACTGAGCGCGGGCTCCGGGCAGACACGAGCCGGACGGCTGGGCAGGCGCGGCGGCCCGAACCCTTTTACGATCCGAACGTGACGGACATACCGGATGAACTGATCAGGCTGGAACGCGCCGCCGAGGAGGAACGCGCCCGCCTGGCGGGCCTGACCGGCGAGGCGTACGACGAGCAGCGGCGCCGCTTCTGCACGGCCTCGGACGCGGTGCACGAGGCGATCACCGCCCGCGCCGAGGCCACGGGCACCGACCCCCACGAGGTCGAACAGGCAGTGCGCCGCGCGGTACGCCAGGCCCAGGAGGACCCGGCGGTGGAGTAGCCCACGCACACACCGCGTTCAGGTGAGACAGGCCCCACGGAAGAGGTGTCCCTTCACCACGGGGTCCACTCGTTCCTGCCACAGCCGACCGGCTGGGCGGGGAGTGCCGTCGAAGATCGAGAAGACCACGCAGTGCGACGCCCTCTGCCGAGAGCTATTCGAAAACCCCGACAGCGCGGTTGACTACATCGAGTCGCGGTCCGGTGGTGAGCCGGTCGTACTGCTCGATGTCGGCGGGTACTTCGCGCCGGCACTCGGCGCTCTGTGCGAGCGCTTCTCGGGCCGCGTCCTGGGCGTGGTCGAGGACACGGAGAACGGCCACAAGCGGTACGCGAGCACCGAAAAACTGCCCTGCCCCGTAGTGTCCGTCGCCCGTTCCCCGCTGAAGGACCCCGAGGACTTCCTCGTGGGTCAGTCGGTCGTGTTCTCGACCGAGGCACTGATGCGGGGCCGCGGCGACATCCTGCACGGCCGTCCGGCCCTGGTGATCGGCTTCGGCAAGCTCGGCTCCAGCATCGCCCGCCTGCTCCACGCCAAGGGCGTCCAGGTCACCGTCTACGACGTCGACCCCGTCCGCCGCACACAGGCCCTCTCACAGGGCTTCACCGTGGCCCGGGACCGGGATACCGCCCTGCACGGAGCCGGTCTGATCCTGTGCGCGACCGGTGCCGTGTCCTTACGGGGCGAAGACTTCTCCGCCCTGCGCAACGGGGCCTACGTCGCCACGGTCACCAGCAGCGAAGACGAACTCGACCTGGCCGGCCTTCCCGACGTGTACCAGCGCACCCCGGACGGGGAGCACGTCACCCGGTACCAGACGACCGGGCACTACTTCTATCTGCTCAACGGCGGCAACGCCGTCAACTTCCTGCACGGCGCCAGCGTGGGCCCATTCATCTACCTCGTTCAGGCAGAGATCCTCGCAGGCGTCCGAAACCTCGCCCGCGGAGACCTCGGCCCCGGTATGCACGAGGTCGACGCCACGGACCGCGCGGCCATCGCCGGAACGTGGCTGAACTACTTCAACCGCTAGGAGCAGCCCATGCCGATCACCGCACAGCACGTGCGCGACACCGTCGACGCCTACCTCGCCGACCACCCGGACGAGAAGGACGCGCTCTCACCTCTCCGAGAGGCCGTCGAGCAGACCGGTGACTCGGTCGCCTCGCGCAAGGAGTTCCGCGGCCACGTCACCGCCGGCGCCGCTCTCGTCCGCCCCGACGGCCGTGTCCTCACCATCGAGCACCGGTCCCTGCGCAAGTGGCTGCTGCCCGGCGGGCACGTCGAGACCGAGGACACGAGCCTGCGGGACGCCGCCCTGCGCGAACTGGCCGAGGAAACCGGCATCAGCCGGGAGCAGGTCCAGCCGGACGGAGACAGCCCCCTGCACATCGACGTGCACACCATCCCGGCCAACGACGCGAAGGGCGAACCGGAACACCTGCACTTCGACTTCCGGTTCCTGTTCCGCACCACCGTCGACGCGGTCGAACTGCAAGAAGAAGAGGTCACGAACCACTCCTGGCAGTTCGCCGACATGCTCACGACCGAGCCCCTGCGCTCCCGCGTGATGGCCGCCGCAGGCTTTTGAACCAACACCCAACGGCCGGTCCGCCTTCAGGTGAAACAAGCCCCGCGCCGAAGGGGTGCCCTCGTCGAGGAGCACCCCTTCCGACCCGCGCATCTGCAACCTCTGCGGAGGCGGTGGGATTTGAACCCACGGTGACATCGCTGCCACGACGGTTTTCAAGACCGTTCCCTTCGGCCGCTCGCGGGACCCGCCTTTGCCCGGTCCACCTGGGGCGAAGGGTCTACAGCCTGCCGACCTCGGGCCTCGCGCGGAGCTCGTGGTCCACAGGGGGTCCACCGGCTCTTCTCCAGCCGCCGGCGCCACCGCATCGTCCACCCCTCAACCCACGGACTACAACCTTCTGATCCGTAGGATCGGGCAGGCTAGCCAGCGGAAACTCCGCCTTAGTCCCGGCTGATCACTGACGGTCGTGACCAACGGTCTCTGTGTGCCGTCGTTGCCGTCAGGGTTGCCGTCAGCTCCGGTAAGGGGCACTGACTACCCCCCGACTCGCTGCGTTCGCGGCCCAGCCCTGCCCACCCGCCCAAGTCACCCCGCTCCGAGCGCTCAGCAATATCAGTCGTGATCAGTCATTTCCGTACTCTGGCTCCTGCCCGAAGTAATCATCGGGGTCACCCTCAGCATCGAACGCAGTTTCAATTCCTGCCTGTCTAAGCAGCTCATAGTTGCCAAGCACCAACTGGCATCCAGGACAGCTGAAGTACTCGGCTCCGATGGTCAAAGTTACTGACACGTCGTCCGTGTAGGAGTAGTCAGGTTCCTCGTCCGTCCCGTACCCGCCGACGGTCGGATAGTGGACCTGGGAGTCGATAACCTCTCCACCCTCAAGCAGCCCCTCCGACCCGCACGCCGGGCATTCCTCAACCTGACTGTATTCAAGTTGCGCTGCCAGCTGAGGTCCGGTTTTCCACTCCGCAGCGACTCTCTCCGGGAGGGTTCGTTCGAGTCGCTGTTGGCGGCGCTGCTTTGCCCTCTCGATCAGAGCTTCCGTGCGCTGCTCAAGATTCTTAGCATTCTGCTCAAGGTATCTTGTGACCAAGTGTTCTCGATCGCCACCCACCAGCTCGTCAATATCGCGGTCCAGCGCCGTAACTAGGATGGCGGCCTGTGCCCAGTACCTGGGCCACCACGCATGGGGCGGGATCGCCATGAAGCCGGCGCCACTGCTGTGAAGGTACTCATTCCGACCGTTGATAATCTTCATGGCCTCTGCCTGATCAAATGGCTTGAAGGCTTTGTGACAGCGCGCCATCAGCGTCTTCGCCCGCACCGACGTGAACTTGCGCGCGTCACCTTTGACAAGGCCGCTTGCAATGAGCAGGTTGGTACCCTCCTCGTTTGGCTCTGCAACAAGGAGTGGAGAGACTCGTGCGAGGGCAGCCTTGGCCAACAACTCAAGGGCGAGGGCAGCCCATAGGGCCTGCTCATCGAATGACCTGGAGTCCTCATCCATAGCCCGATTCAGGAAGAGCTTCGCCTTTACCCAGAGCGCATCGTGATCAAATGGTCTGGTCATGATGCCTCGCGACTCAGGTGGAAGCTGAGCCGCTGCAATTCTCTCTGCGGATCATGGGCTGCGGAAGCTCGGGCATGTAGTGCTCGATTGTTGTGGATTACGAGCACTTGGCCAGGCTGGGTCCAGTTATATTCAACTGCTGAACTCTCCGCTTCACTGAAGAACTGCGCCGCCTGACGTGCCCGTGCGTCGCAGGGCATCATGCATCCGGGGTCGTAACGCAGGCGCCCGCCTGTCAGCGCCGTAGTGAAAAAGCTGTCATTCCCGCTGTTGACGAGGAAGATCCCGTGCCGCAAGAAGTGTGGCACTGTTGAGATGAGCCGACCGCCCACCCGCCCCCAACTCCAGAGGCGGGTGGGCGTGGTGCTTGTGGTCTCACAGGCAAGGACGACGATGTCTGGTGGTTCGGGAAGGTGTGCGCCATCGGTGTGCAGAGGCTGTGCTCCCTTGCCGTAGCGAGCACTTAGGGAGTTGGGTTCTGCTTCCTCCTGATCAACGGGCCGCAGGGTCGAGATGGCAGGACCGCCCTTCCGGATCGGGACCTCCTTCCACCCGAGCAACGCGGCTTCTTGTTGCACTTGATCTATGGTCCCCGGACCCGAGGCCCATCCTGTACGCCTACTCTCGCTAAGTAGGCCCTCCAACAACTTGACCATGCCGAAGTATGTACTGACTGGCCCTGTTTGCCGCCACCGGATTGACAGACTGACTCGCCCTCTACTGGGAGAAGCGTTGGATTGCGCACCGGACATAGGGCGACAGCCCGGCACCGGAAACCGTCCCGCCAACGCGGATCGAACTCGTGAAGCGGGTATAGACGGTCCGATCAACCGAGGTAGGGCCGCTCACGGTGTTCCAAGAAGTGACGGATCCGGAGCCGCTGCGTGTGGTGCATCGGCAGCTGATCGATCTCCTGCGGCTGGACGAACCGCAGCTCCGTGGACTCGTCCGAGATCGTGAGCCGACCCCCGACTACACGGGCGGTGAAGCAGACATTGAACTGCCTGCGCACCTCACCGTCCGAGTAGGCGATGATGTGGCGAGGGTCGGTGTACGTGCCCACGAGCCCGGTGATCTCCACGTCCAGACCCGTTTCCTCCTTCACCTCGCGGACGGCTGTTCCCGGGAGTGAGTCGGTCATCTCCATACCGCCACCTGGTAGCGCCCAGAGATCGTTGTCCCGCCGGCGCTGGAGGAGAATGCGTCCTTCGTCGTCGGTCACCACGGCGGACGCGGCGACCACCATGCTGTTCGGCTCCGGTGCCGCCGGGTCGTCGTAGT
>NZ_BAAASM010000048.1:0-42724 GCF_039532885.1 Streptomyces nogalater
GTGGGCGGGGGCGGGGAGGGGGAGGGGTTCCGGGCGGGGGCGGGCGTGAGGTTCGGACAAGCCGGGCGGGGGGTGCCGGGCCGGGGGGACCGGGCCGGGGGGTGCCGGGCAGGGGCGGCAGGCGGCGGGGGCCCCGGCGCCGGGTCGGAGGGCCGGCTGATGTCGAGAGAGTCCGGGCAGCGGGCGGACGAAAGGTGCCGGGTAGAGGCGGGCGGCAGGTTCGAGGTGACCAACCGGGCGAGGGGTGCCGGGCAGGGGCGACCGCGTTGTTCGCGGCTTCCGTCGCGGGGGTTTCCTTCGAGCGCGCCGGATGGGGCCGGGCCGCCCACGTGGGCGGCCCGGCCGCCGGCGGCTACTCGTTGGAGAACTCCTCCACGACCGTCGCGCCCAGCTCGCGCACGATCAGCTCGTGGCCGGACAGGGCCGACTCGTCCAGATCCGGGTCGTCGTCCTCGGGGATGTCGTCCTCGGGGGCGACGGGCGGCGGCTCGGGGGCGGCGGCCGGTTGCGGCGCCGGCGCGGGCGCGGGCTCGGCCGGGGCGCTGTGCCGGGCGGCGGCGGGGGCCTGCGCGGCAGCCTGGGGGGCCGCCGGGCGGGCGGCGGCCGGGGCGCCGTAGCCACCGCCGGGAGCACTGCCGTAGCCACCGGGGGCAGCGCTGCCGTAGCCGGGCGCACCGCCCGGGGCCTGCGGGGCACCGCCGCCGGACGGGTCGACGACCGCCTCGATCTTCCACTGCACGTTGAACTGCTCGGTCAGCGCCTGCCGCAGTACGTCCTCGCTGCCGCTGCCGGCGAAGTTGTCACGGGCACCGGCGTTGACGAAGCCGAGCTGGAGGGTGGTGCCGTCGAAGCCGGTCACCTGGGCGTTCTGGCTGAGCAGGATCCAGGTGAAGCGGCGGCGGTTCTTGACGGCCTCCAGGATGTTCGGCCAGAGCGCGCGGGGGTCGAGGCCACCGGCGGGGGCGGGCGCCGGTGCCTGAGGCGCGGGCGCCGGTGCCTGACGGCCCGGCTGCTGGGACTGCTGGGGCTGACCGGCGCCCTGACCCTGACCTGCCCGCCCGCTCGCCGGAGCGGCGGCCGTGGGCCAGCCACCGGGGCGCCGGCCACTGCCGGCGGGGGTTGGGGTGGGCCAGGCGCCGGGGGCGGGAGCGGCCGGGGTGGCCGGAGCCTCGGCTGCGGGAGCCGTAGCTTCCGGGGCGGGGGCAGGGGCGGGCGAAGGCGCCGGTGCGACGGGGGCGACGGCCTCGACCGGCCCACCGGGGCCTGCCGGGGCACCCGAACCACCAGGACCACCGGGGCCCGCCGGAACACCAGGACCACCAGGGCCACCAGGACCCGTGGAAACACCACCGGAACCAGCGGGACCCCCGGAACCGCCAAGGCCACCGGCACCAGCCGGGCCACCCACGGCACCGGCACCAGCAGGAACCCCCGCACCCCCCGGAACACCTGAACCACCGAGCCCACCGGGACCACTCACACCACCCTGGCCACCGGGGCCACCGGGGCCACCCGCGGCCCGGACGGCCGCGCGGGCCGCGGCGGGACCTCCACCGGGCGGCACGGACGACGCACCCGCGACGCCCGCACCCGCGCCCATGCCGGGCCCCGCCGCGGCGGCACCGCCGTGGGCCTCGGGACCCGGGACGTACCCCATGGCGGGCATGCCGCCCCCGCCCGAGAAGCCGATGCCGCGCTCCAGGCGGTCGAGGCGGGCCATGAGGGACCGCTCGTCGCCATAGGCCGCGGGGAGCAGCACACGGGCGCAGATCAGTTCCAGCTGGAGGCGGGGCGAGGTGGCGCCGCGCATCTCGGTCAGGCCCTCGTTGACCAGGTCGGCGGCGCGGCTCAGCTCGGCGGCGCCGAACGTCTCGGCCTGGGCCTGCATCCGCTCCAGCACGTCGGCCGGAGCGTCGAGGAGGCCCTTCTCCACGGCGTCCGGGACGGCGGCGAGGATCACCAGGTCGCGCAGCCGCTCCAGCAGGTCGGCGACGAAGCGGCGCGGGTCGTTGCCGCCCTCGATGACCCGGTCCACGACCTCGAAGGCGGCGGCCCCGTCACCGGTGGCGAAGGCCTCCACGACGGAGTCGAGCAGGGAGCCGTCGGTGTAGCCGAGGAGGGAGGTGGCCATGGCATACGTCACACCGTCCTCGCCGGCGCCGGCGAGGAGCTGGTCCATGACGGACATGGAGTCACGCACGGAACCCGCGCCGGCGCGCACGACGAGCGGCAGCACGCCGTCCTCGACCGGGATGTCCTCCTTCCGGCACACCTCGCCCAGGTACTCGCGCAGGGTGCCCGGGGGGACGAGCCGGAACGGGTAGTGGTGGGTCCGCGACCGGATGGTGCCGATGACCTTCTCGGGCTCGGTGGTCGCGAAGATGAACTTCAGGTGCTCCGGCGGCTCCTCGACGACCTTCAGCAGCGCGTTGAAGCCGGCCGACGTGACCATGTGGGCCTCGTCGATGATGTAGATCTTGTAGCGGCTGCCCGCGGGGCCGAAGAAGGCCTTCTCGCGCAGCTCACGGGCGTCGTCCACACCACCGTGAGAGGCCGCGTCGATCTCGATGACGTCGATGGACCCCGGTCCGTTCCGGGCCAGGTCGCGGCACGACTGGCACTCCCCGCAGGGGGTCGGCGTGGGACCTTGCTCACAGTTCAGACAGCGGGCGAGGATGCGCGCGCTGGTCGTCTTGCCGCATCCGCGGGGGCCGCTGAACAGGTACGCGTGATTGACCCGGTTGTTCCGCAGCGCCTGCTGCAGCGGGTCGGTGACATGCTCCTGCCCGATGACCTCGGCAAAGGTCTCCGGGCGATAGCGGCGGTACAGCGCGAGAGACGACACGCATACGAGGTTAATGGGGCGCACTGACAACAGGCTCCGCCCGCGGATCCGGACTCCGGGTCCGGGAACGCGAGCGCCCCCCACGCACCCGCCAGAGCCGACCTACCCTTGCTGCCTTCCGGCCCTGGGGGAGTTCAGTCAGATAGCGCCGCGTGAGGGGCTGTGCCCCACAGTACCCGATGGCGGCCCCCGGACCGAACCCGATCGCCCGCCCCCCGCACCCGGGAACGGCCTGCGGGAACGAGTTCGCGAGCACTCCCCTCGGTCATGTAATGTTTCCGGCGGAGGATTCGCCTAGAGGCCTAGGGCGCACGCTTGGAAAGCGTGTTGGGGGCAACCCCTCACGAGTTCGAATCTCGTATCCTCCGCCAGCCCGAAGGGCCGGACCGCAGCAGCGGTCCGGCCCTTCGGCGTATGTCTGTCCAAGCAGGCCCTTCCGGACCCGTGATCGCTGGGGAGCGGTCAGCGGGTCCGGGAGCTGCTGGAGGAGTCGGATCTGCCGGTGGAGCAGGTGGCCGAGCGGGCCGGGCCGGGTACGGCCGCGAATCCGCGGCAGCGCTTCCCCGCGGCGCTGGGGACATCGCCCAGCGCCTACCGGGCCACCTTGCGGGGGGGCCGGGCGCGGGGGCGTGACGGCGGCCTAGCGGGTCACGTGTAGCGGTGCCGACACCGTCGCCTGGTCCACCTCCGAGACGCGGACCGTCGCCTTCAGCGTCCAGGTGCCGGGGAGGGGGAGGGTGAAGGCGTCGGCTGCCCAGTAGCCGCCGCGGTCCGTGACACGGGTGTCCAAGGGACCCACGCGCTGGGCCGGCAACGTGAGGGTGACGCGGAGTTCCGGGACCGAGGAGAGGCCGCCGTCGGGGCCGTAGACCACCGCCTGGACGGAGTTCCCGCCCGTCCGACCGGGGTCCAGGGTGATCTGGACCTTGCCGTGTCCGCCGGGGGCGCCGGTGTCGAAGGGGAGCGTGGTGACGGAGGCCGTGGGAATCCCGGCCGCCGCCGACACGGGGCCGGGCGCGGGCGCCGGTGCCGCCGCCTCCGTCGCCGCGCGGCCGGGGACGGTGCCGGTCAGCAGGGTGGTCAGGGCGAGGACGACGGTGGCCACGGCCGCCTCCGCGAGGACCGAGCGGCGCAGGGAACGCGGGTCGGGGGTGGTGGACGCCTTGCCCAGGCGGGCGGTCCAGGTGCGGGAGCGGGCCGCCGCGAGGAGCAGGGCGCCGACCGCCGTCAGTTTGGCCAGCAGGATCCGCCCGTACGTGGTGGTGGTCAACGCGTGCCAGGAGCCCAGGCCGCGCCAGGACTGGTAGGTGCCGGTCAGCACCAGGACCGTCACCGAGGCGGTCGCCAGCCGGGAGAAGCGGGCCGGGACCGAGACGGGCAGGCCGTGCGGTGCGGGGACGCCGTGCGGTGCGGGGACGCGCCGCAGCGTCCACAGCAGCGCGGCCAGGCCGCCCAGCCAGGCCGCCGTCGCCAGCAGGTGCAGGGTGGCCGAGACGATCGCCACCGGGGCCTGGCGGCCGGCCGCCGCGTGGCCGGAGGCCGGCCAGGTCAGGGTCAGGGCGACGGCGAGGACCGCGGCCACCGCCACGGCGGCGCGGCGCGGGAGGCGGGCGCGGCGCCCCCGCAGCAGGGCCGCGCCGGCCGCCGCCAGGAGCAGCAGTGCGACCCGGGCCAGGAGCAGCAGGCCGGGGCGGGTCGTCGCCGTGTGGGCGAGGGCGGAGGCGGTGAGGGCGGTCGCCGGGGAGGTGCCCTGCTCGTACGGCGCTCGCAGGAGGTAGCCGGCGGCCGTGGCGGCGAGCAGCGTGCCGGCGGCGGTCAGGGCGGGGGTGCGCAGATGGGCCGTCATGGGCGGACGGCAGTACGCCACGAAGGCGGCGGTGCCGAGGAGCAGGGCCAGGGAGAGGTAGGCGAGGTGGCGCGCGATCGTGTGCAGGGCGGTGGTGGCCGGGTGTTCCGCCGGCTCCGGGAGCGGGGCCGACGGGGCCGCCGTGCGTTCGCCCATCGAAAAGGTGAGGGCGCCGGACACCGGGTGGCTGTCGGCCGACACCACCCGCCAGGCGACGGTGTACGTACCGGGGGCGAGGCGGGCGGGCAGGGTGACCCGGGCGGTGCCGGGGTGGCCGGGGGCGTGGCCGGCGGGGGCGGTACGGACGCGGTGGTTACCGGGGTCGTAGACCCGGAAGGAGTCGCTCAGCAGGCCGACCGACTCGCTGAAGGTCAGGGTCAGGTGCCGGGGCGCGGTACGCAGGACGGTCCCGTCGGCGGGGTCCGTCGCCCGCAGCACGGCGTGCGCGGAGGCGGGGGCGGCCGTGCCGAGGAGCAGGCCGGACAGGAGGACGGGGAGCAGGAGGGCGGGGAGCAGGAGCGCGGCCACCGGCGGGCGGGCGCGGCGACGGAACCCCGACAGCCGTCGTACGCCGAACGGAAGCGCCGGGAACCGGATGACCGGCAACCGGCGTACGCCTGACCCGGACACCGGGAACCGGAAGACCGACCACAGGTCCACACCGGACCCGAGCGGCAGAAACCGGAAGATCGACAACCGGCCCAAGCCAGACCGACGCACCGGGAACCGGAAGACCGGCAACCGGCCCACGCCGGACCGAACGGCTGGGAAGCGGAACGTCGGCAGTGCGCGGGCGGGGCACCGAAGCGCCGTGGACCGGGACGCCGTGGACCGGGGCGTCGTAGACCGAAGCGTCGTGGACCGGGGCGTCGTAGACCGGGGCGCGAAGTCCCGTCGGGTACGCGGCCGGAGGGTGGGGCCCTGCTGGGACGTCCCGTGGTCCCCGGCCCGCCGGGCGCGTCGTCGTGGTGTTCCGTCCGCGCCGTGCCCCACCCTCGGCCTCCGTCCGTCCCCTCGTGTGCCCGCGCCCCCTGACCGGGCCCCGGGATAGGTACGGAGGGCACGGCCGGTGTGCTCACCAGGTCGGACGCGACGTCACACCGCCGTCCACCACCAGGTCGTGGCCGGTGATCCAGGAGGCGAGCGGGGAGGCGAGGAAGGCGCAGGCGTCGGCCACGTCCTCGGGGCGGCCCAGGCGGCCGGCCGGGGCGGCGGCGAGCCAGCGGCGTACACCGTCCGGCCAGGACTCGGTCAGGCCCGGCCGGTCGATCAGGCCGGGCGAGACCGTGTTGACGCGGATGCCGTCGGGGCCGTATTCCAGGGCCGCCGCGCGGGCGTGCATGACCACCGCCGCCTTGGCCGCGCCGTAGTGGGCGTGGCCGGGGGCCGGGTGGGCGGCCTCGATGGAGGCGATGTGGGTGATGGTGCCGCCGCCGTGGGCGCGCATATGGGCGGCTGCGGCCTGGGTGCAGGCGAAGACGCTGGTGAGGTTGGTGTCGACGACCCCGCGCCAGTCCTTGGCCGTCAGCTCCGGGAGCGGCTGGACGGGCTGGACGGCCGCGTTGTTGACGAGCGCGGTCAGGTGCCCGTCGGACCAGGCCGTCGTCTCCTCGACCAGGCGGTGGCAGGCGGCCTCGTCGGTCAGGTCGGCCTGGAGCACGACCGCCCTGCCGCCCGCCGCCCGGATGCGGTCGGCCACCTCGGTGGCGGCGGTGAGCGCCGTACGGCAGTGCACGGCGACCGCCGCGCCGTGCTCCGCGAAGCGCAGGGCGAGGGCGCGGCCGATGCCACCGCCCGCGCCGGTCACCAGCGCGGTCTGTCCGTCGAGCAGGCGCGTGGTCGGGGTCATGGGCGGCAGAACTCCGTGAACGGTGACGCGGCTTGGGTCATGGACGGCAAAGCTCCGTGATCAGGGCGGCCTCGGCCGGGTAACGCGCCGTGAGGTCGGCCGGGTTCCCGTGTTCGTAGTCCGCGTAGGTGAACCCGGGGGCCATCGTGCAGCCGAAGAACGTCCACGCGCCGCCCGCCGCCACCCGCGCGCCCATCCAGGTGCGGGCCGGCACGGTCAGCTGGAGGTGCTGGCCCGTGCCGGGGTCCGGACCCAGGACGGGCCTGGCGGTGGTGCCGTCGGGGGCGAGGAGCAGCATCTGGAGCGGGTCGCCGAGGTAGAAGTGCCAGACCTCGTCGAACGGCAGCCGGTGCAGGGCGGAGAAGTCGTCGGCGGTGAGCAGGGCCACGATGGCCGACCCTTCGGGGCGGCCGTCCGGGCGCTCGGGCCCGGCCCAGGTGCGCCGGAACAGGCCGCCTTCGCGGGGGATGGGTTCGAGGCCGTAGCGTGCGGTCAGCTCTTCGGGCGTCGTCACCCGGGGAAGGCTACCGCCCGGTCCAGAAAAGCGAGTTGGGCGTGCTTCTCGGGCAGGTACACCTCGGGCAGGTCGACCTCGGGCAGCACGACGGCCGGGCCGCGGGTGAAGCCCTGGCGTTCGAAGCGGGCGATCGCCTTGGCGTTGCGCACGTCCGGGTCGATCACGATCCGCTGCCGGTCCAGGACCCCCAGCACGTACGTCGTCAACGCCTTCAGCAGCCCGGACGTCCAGCCGGGGTGCGCGCCGCCGGGACCGGCGGGGGCGAGGAGGAGGTGGACGCCGATGTCGCCGGGGCGGACGTCGTAGCACTCGCCGACCCGGTCGGCGGACGGCTCGTACGTCTGGAGGAGCGCCGCCGGTTGGCCGTCCTTGACGACCAGGTGGGCGTGGTGGGTGTCGAGCGTGGCCATGTGGGCGTATATCTCGGCGACCTGGTCCCTGGTGAGGCCGTTCATGCCCCAGAACACGGCGCGTTCGTCGCTCACCCAGGCGTGGAGCAGCTCCGCGTCGCCCTCGGGGTCGACGGGGCGGACACGGACGGTGCCGTAGCCGTCGATGTGCTGGACGTGCAGGTCGGTCATCGGGTTCCTCGGGGTGTCGGGGGCGGTTCGCTCGGGGGTGAGCAGGTCCCAGTCGGTGACCACGGGGGCGAGTTCGCCCTTGAGCCACAGGGGCAGCTGGTCGTGGTGGTGGGGGCTGCCGGGTACGCCGTCGGCGCCGAAGGGCACCACCCAGCGGCTGCCCGTGCGGTCGGCCAGGTCCCAGACGTAGCGGGCGGCCGGACCGCGGGCGGCGCGGTCGGTGACGCCGGGGACGGCCGAGGTGCACAGCACGCAGTCGTGGTCGCCGCCGAGACCGGGTTCGGCGTCGCCGGTGGCCGGCTGCCCGGGCAGCGCCCGCCAGGGGGCCAGGCGGTGGGTGGCCGACCAGGGGCGGGCCGGCGGTGCGGCGGCGACCTCCTCCAGGGCGTCACGGACGACCGCGGTGCGGTCGATGTCGTACAGCTCCTTGGCTTGCAGGAGGTGTTCGAGGGCGTGGCCGACGCGGGGGACGAGGGCCAGCCAGGGCAGCAGGACGTCCGGGTAGGCGGGGGGCTCGGCGAGGGGGGCGAAGACCGGGTGCGCGGCGAGCCGGCGTACGACCGCGTGGCGCAGCGCGGCGAACGCCGCCGCGTCGGTGCTGTCCGCGTCCATCCGGCGGTCCCAGTCGAGCAGGCGGTCGCGCAGCGCCACGGCGGCGGGGGTGAGTCCGGTGAGGGCGGTGAGGCGCTCCAGCAGCGGGGCGGCGGAGCCGAGGTGGGTGTCGGTGTGGATCGCGGCCATGTCGTCGGCCGTCCAGGTACGGCGCGTGTCGAGCAGGGCGCCGATACGGGCGGCGCGGTGGGGCGGGGCGAACTCGACGCCGAGGGGGGTGGCGAGGCCGCGGGCGTTGGCCATCACGGCGATGCCGTCGGTGGTGGGCGGGTCGGCGTACGGCGTCTCGTGCGTGCCGGACCAGTCGTGGCCGGGGAGCCAGGCCGGCACCGGGTGGTGGCGGTTGGTCTCGCCGCGGAGGGGGACCTTTCCGGCGACGCGGTGCAGGGTGCCGCCGGCGGTGTCGGCGGCCTGGACGACGTTGACCGGCTCGGTCCAGGCGTCCAGGGCGCGGTCGACGTCGGTGACGGTGCGGGCGCGCAGGAGGGGGAGGAGGGCGCTGAAACCGAGGTCTTCGGTGACGCGGGGCGGGTAGCGCAGGGCGAGCGCCTCGGCTTCGTCCCGTGCGGAGCCGGCGCCCCGCGCGGTTCCGGACCGTACGGAGCCGGCGCCCCGCTTCTCCGGTTCCGGCGCGTGGACCGGCCGCACCTCCTCCGGCCGCTCTCCCTCCGGCCGATCCCCCTCCGGCCCGCGCCCCGAACCCGCCGCTCCGGGCGCCACGATCGCGTCCAGGCCCTCCGGGCCCCCGGCGATCACCGGGCCCCGGGGCGTCTCGATGAGCTCTATCTCCAGCGGTGGTTCGGAGGCGATGTGGACGGTCTCCGTATGGCGGGCGGCGCGCTGCCAGGTGCCGTCCGGGCCGAGGGCCTCGACGCCCGCGCCGGTGCGGCGGAGCCGTTCGCGGTAGAGGTCCTGGTAGTCGGCCATGGCGTTGGTGATCGCCCAGGCGACCGTGCCGGTGTGGCCGAAGTGCGGGATGCCGGGCACGCCGGGCACGGCCAGGCCGACGACGTCGAACTCGGGGCAGGCCAGGCGGATCTGCTGGTAGACACCGGGGTCCTCGATGAACCGGTGCGGGTCGCCCGCGAGCAGCGCCTGCCCGGTGGCGGTGCGTTCACCGGTGACGAGCCAGCCGTTGCTGCCCGCCGTGCCCGTCCCGTCCGTGGCGAACAGACCGACGGCCTCCGGGCCGAGGTGCCGTATCGCCTGCTCGCGCCAGAGCTTGGCGGGGAACCCGGCGAACAGGACGTGCGTGCCGAGCCAGACCCCGAGCGGCGTCCAGGGCTGCCAGCGGCCCGGGGCCAGTCGGACGCGGGCGAACTCGGGGGCGCGGCGGGCGCCTTCGGCGAGGCCCTCGTTGACGCCGGCGACGTACGCCCGTACCCAGTCGGCCGTTTCGGGGTCCCGGCGCTCCAGCGCGGTGAAGCAGCGCCGGGCGGTGTCCGCGAGCCGCGCCCGGCGGGCGAAGATGTCCCAGGACAGGGCCTCGGCGCCGAGGAAGGACGCGGACGTGCCCTGCGCCCGGTGGCGTTCGACCTCCAGTTGCCAGGCCCGGTCGTGCGCGGTGACCAGGCCCTGGGCGTGGGCGAGTTGACGGGCGTCGGACGCGCGCAGGTGGGGGACGCCCCAGGCGTCGCGGTAGATCTCGATGGCCACGAGGGACCCCCTTGAAGATTTTAGGTTAGCCTTGCCTAAGTATTTTCTGTGGCGGAATCGTACGCGAACGATGGAGGGGGCATGGGACAGGGGCGGGGCTGGGAAGGCGCGGTCCTACGACTGCTGCGCGCCAAGGACTTCGTACTGACCGTTCTCGAAACCGAGGACGTGACCCCTCACTACCGGCGGCTCCGGCTGAGCGACGGCGGGCTGCTCGCCGCGACCGGTGTCCACCCGACGATGTGGGTCCGGCTGTGGTTCTCCGACCACGGCCGGCCGCACCAGCGGGCCTATACCCTGGTCGACCCCGACCCGGCCACCGGCACCTTCGGCCTCGAATTCGCCCTGCACGCGGGCGTGGCCTCCGACTGGGCCCGGACCGCGCGGCCCGGCGACACCGTCGAGGCCACCGTCCAGGGCACCGGCTTCCAGGACCCCGACCCCGCGCCCTCCCACCTCGTCGCGATCGGCGACCCGGCCTCGCTGCCCGCCATCAACTCCCTCCTCGGCGCCCTGGGTCCGGCCCCGGCGACCGTCTGGTTCGAGGGCGAGCCGGCGGGGCTGCCCTGCCAGGCCGAGCCCGGCCGGCACGAGATCCGGCCGGTGCCCCGCCGGGACGCGGGGGCCCACCTGGTCGAACGGATCCGCGCCGAGCTGCCCGCCGTCCTCGCCGGCACCCCGCACCCGTACGTCTGGATCGCCTGCGACACCACGACCACCCGCGCCCTCGCGGGCTACGTGCGCAAGGAACTGGGCGTGCCGAAACAGCGGGTGCACGCGCTCGGGTACTGGCGCCCGGAGCCCGCGCCCCGGGGAACGGACTGAGCGGGCGGGCCGGGCGGGGGCGCGGGATCATCGACCCATGGACGTCACCCTGCACCTCGCCCAGGACCCCGCGGCCGACGCGCTGCTCGGGCGTTCCCCGCTCGCCGCGCTGACCGGGATGCTGCTGGACCAGCAGATTCCGATGGAGTGGGCGTTCAAGGGCCCCCGGACCATCGCCGACCGGCTCGGCACCGGGGACCTGGACGCCCACGAGATCGCCGCGATGGACCCGGAGGCCTTCGCCGCGCTGCTCTCCGACAAGCCCGCGGTGCACCGCTACCCGGGCTCGATGGCCAAGCGGATCCAGCAGCTGTGCCAGTACCTCGTCGAGCACTACGACGGGGATGCCGAGGCGGTCTGGCGGGACGCCGGCAGCGGGCCGGAGCTGCTCGGCCGGCTGGAGGACCTGCCGGGGTTCGGCAAGCAGAAGGCGCAGATCTTCCTGGCCCTGCTCGGCAAGCGGCTCGGGGTCACCCCAAAGGGCTGGCGGGAGGCCGCCGGCGCCTACGGCGAACCCGGCTCCTTCCGGTCGGTCGCCGACATCACCGGCCCGGAGTCGCTGGCCAAGGTGCGCGCCCACAAGCAGGAGATGAAGGCGGCGGCCAAGGCGGCGAAGAAGAAGTAGGAGCACAAGCAGCGGACGCGTCCGGACCCTCGTCCGGACCACCCCGGTGGCCACCGGTCCCCGACCGCTCCCAGCATGGAGCATGACCGAGCCACCGAGCGGCGGCCCCGCCGGGGACCGTGAGTACGACGACCGGCACGTCCACGCGGCGGAACCGGCCCGTGGCCACCCCGCGGCGGAACCGGCCCGCGGCCATCCGGAGCCGGAACCCCCGTTCGAGGGCCCGCTGCACGCCCTGTCCCGGGCCGCCTGGCAGACCGTCCTGCTCACCGGGGCCGGCTCCCTGGTGCTCGGCGTGCTGGTGCTGGTCTGGCCGGGCACCTCCCTGCTCGCCGCCGGCGTCCTCTTCGGCCTGTACCTGCTCTACAGCGGGGTCCTCCAGCTGGTCGCCGCCTTCGGCACCCACCAGACGACCTCGCTGCGGGTGCTGGCCTTCATCAGCGGCGCGCTGTCGATCCTGCTCGGCCTGCTCTGCTTCCGCGGGCCCATGCGGTCGCTCCTGCTGCTCGCCCTGTGGATCGGCATCGGCTGGCTGTTCCGGGGGATCACCCAGTTCCTGGCCGCCGTACACGATCCCCGGATGCCCGCCCGGGGCTGGCAGATCCTCCTCGGGGTCCTCACCTTCGTCGCCGGGATCGTGCTCATCGACTCGCCGTTCGAGTCGGTCGCGGTGCTCACCCTCGTCGGCGGGATCTGGCTGGTCGTGGTGGGCGTCGTGGAGATCCTCGGCGCGCTGGGCATGCGCGGCCGGGCACGCCGGGTGCCACGGACGCTGTGAACCGCCGCCCACCGCACTCCCCGCGGGTAGGCCGAGCGGGCGGAACCGGGGGACGGGGTGCTGCCGTCCCGCCCGGCCCGGGGAGACAGGTGCCATGAGCAGCGGGAGCACCGGCACTCCCCCGGGCCGCCACCGGCTACGGGTCCTGGTGCTGCTCCTCGCCCTGTGGCTGCCCGGCGCCCAGGCGCCGGCCGAGGCCGCCTGGGACCTCGCGGTGGCCGCCGAGGCGGTGGCCACCGCGACCGGCGAGTACGACGCCCTCGGCACGGCACCACGGCCGCCCGCCCGGCCCGGCCACCGCACCCGCGTACCCGGGGGCCCCGCGCCCCGGCCCGGCCCGGCACCCGCCGGCCCGCGCCCGGACGCGTCCCCCTCGCCGTGCTCCACGCCACTGCCACGCACGGTGGTGCTGCGCTGCTGACGGACCCGCGCTCCCCCGCAGGTCAGCCGGCTCGACGCAAGGAGCAGCACAGCCATGCCCAACGATCCCTACGCCGTCCTGCGCGCCCTGCTGCGCGCGGAGGCCCGGCGCGGAACGGCCCCCGGGCCGGACCGACGCACACCCCGGCCCCAGCGCCCACCGGACGAGAACCGCAACCGCTGAGCCACCCCCGGCCTCCGGTGCCGTTTCCAGGACCCGGGGCCGGGGCCGGACCGCGCTCGGCCTCTCGTGCGCCGGCTCCCGGTCCACAGCCTGTGCGTAACGGGCGAGGTCGAGCGCGCCATAGCAGCCCATTTGCCTGTTTAGTCCGACTTTCACCTGTCTTCGAACCGTCTTTTCCAGGGTCGCACCGGGCCGCCATGGCTGCGCCCGGAACGTCTGGGCCGGTAGGCTTTCCGTGTGATCTTCAAGCGCATCGGAAACGGCCGGCCGTACCCCGACCACGGCCGGGAGAGCACCCGGCAGTGGGCGGACGTCGCGCCGCGCCCGGTCCGCCTCGATCAGCTCGTCACCACCAAGCAGCAGCTCGATCTGGAGACCCTGCTCGCGGAGGACTCCACGTTCTACGGCGACCTCTTCGCGCACGTCGTGAAGTGGCAGGGCGACCTCTATCTGGAGGACGGGCTGCACCGCGCGGTCCGCGCCGCCCTCCAGCAGCGCCAGGTGCTGCACGCACGCGTGCTCGAACTCGACTGACCCGGTCCGACACGGCCGTTGACCCTTTCGGGTTCGCCGGGCACCATCGGCTGATCATCTGATAGGCATCGCCGCCCGGGCGCACTACGCTGCGCTCATGAGCATGCTGACTCCCCCCGGCATGGGCGGCCAGTACCGGATCACGGGGGACAAGTACCCCCGCATGCGTCCGTCCCGCCGGCGCGGCAGGCTCGCGGCCGCGGCGGTGGCCTCCGTCGCCGTCCTCGGTCTGCTCGGCTGGGGCACCGTGCAGCTCATCGACGTCTTCACCGGCGGCAGCGGCGGCACCACGGCGGCCGGCCGTACGACGGACTGCCGCACCGAGGCCGCCCGGAGTGCCGGCACCGGCCTGGCCCCCGCGGCCCAGGCGAAGTCCCTGCCCGCGCCCGGCCGGATCACCGTGAACGTCTACAACGCCACCCCGCGCAGCGGGCTCGCCAAGAAGACCGCGGACGAACTGCGCCGGCGCGGCTTCAGGATCGGCAAGGTGGGCAACGCGGCCAAGGCCTACGACAAGAAGGTCAAGGGCACGGGCCTGCTCCTCGGTTCCCCCGCCGCCCAGGACACCTCGCTGCGGGTGCTCGCCACCCAGCTGTCCGGCGCCGAACGGCGCGCCGACGCCCGCAAGAGCGCCGACCTGGACCTGATCATCGGCGACGCGTTCAAGGACCTGACCCGCCGGCGGACGGCCGACCAGGCCCTGACCACGCTGACGGCCCCGGGCGCCACGGCCCCCGTGAAGAAGACCTGCTGATCGGCGCACCGAGAAGCGCGGGAAACTACTCCGCGGACCCGTAGAGCCGGTCCCCCGCGTCCCCGAGCCCCGGGACTATGTACCCCTGCTCGTCGAGGTGGTCGTCGACGGCCGCCGTGACCACCGTCACCGGCGTGCCCGCCAGCTCGCGCTCCACCACGGCGACCCCCTCGGGGGAGGCCAGCAGCACCACGGCCGTCACATCGTCCGCACCGCGCTTGATCAGCTCCCGGATCGCCGCGACCAGGGTGCCGCCCGTGGCCAGCATCGGGTCCAGCACGTACACCTGGCGGCCCGACAGGTCCTCCGGCATGCGCGAGGCGTACGTGGACGCCTCCAGCGTCTCCTCGTTGCGGATCATGCCCAGGAAGCCCACCTCGGCGGTCGGCAGCAGCCGGACCATGCCGTCCAGCATGCCGAGACCGGCCCGCAGGATCGGCACCACCAGCGGACGGGGACGGGCCAGCTTCACACCCGTGGTGCGGGCGACCGGTGTCTGGATGTCGACGGCCTCGATGCGCACGTCCCGCGTGGCCTCGTAGGCGAGCAGGGTGACCAGCTCGTCGGCGAGCCGCCGGAAGGTCGCGGAGTCGGTGCGCTGGTCGCGCAGCGTGGTGAGCTTGTGAGCGACCAGGGGGTGGTCGACGACATGGAGACGCATGCTCCTAACGGTACCTGCGCCTCCGGCCGCCCTCACGCTGGCGTCAAACCGGCCGTCCGGGGGAAAGTGGGAAGGACGGAGTGGGGTGGTGTGACGTGTCCGACCTGCCTGACCAGCCCGAGAAACCCGAGACCGACGCCGAACGCCGCAGGCGGCGCGCCCGGTTCCTGCGCGATCTCGCCGAGGCCCGGGAGCTGCGCGCCCGGGTGCGGCCCCGGCGCACCAAGGCCGCCCGGCTGCGCCAGGCGCTGCGGATGCGCACCTTCCGCTGGTAGTCCCGCGCAACCGTGACCGGCGTGGAAGCGCGGCGCCCGCACCGGTGTTGGAGAGGTGGCCGTGCGGGAGCGCGGGAAAAACCCGCGTACGATCCGCAGGTGGCGGCAATGAGTGCGCTGCTGGGCCGATCACGGATCCACGATCGAAACAGCCAGACACAGGGAGCCGAAGACGTCCCCTGAACGCCTTGTTTCTGCCACGATTCCGAGTGGGTGGGGCTCGGAGCCCAGCTCTCTCCGCCCAAGTACCTCCGCCGGGGGGACCCCCAACCGGCACGCCTATGACCAGTGGGAGAGTCACGGTGTACTTCGCCGCACTGCTCGCGCGCACCGAAGACGGGTGGGAAGCGAGCGACACAGAGCTCGACGATGTGGAGACCCTGTCGGATCTGGCCGACCTGGCCCGGGAAGCCTCTCCCGACGAGGACACGGTGCTCGTCCTGATCGAGCAGGAGGACTCCTGGTTCGGTGTCGTCCGCGTGGACGGCGAGGACGACCCTCGCATCTACGTCTCGGACGCCGCCGCCGCCCGCCGCAGCGCGTACGGGGAGCTGCTGCTCACCGACGAGCTGCTCGGCCGGAAGCCCGGCGCGGACGCCGGTCCGGACCTGGACGACCTGGACCTCGACGGCACCGAGGACGGCGAGTCCGAGGACGCCGAGGAGGAGAGCGCCGCCGACGCGGTGCCGCACAGCCCGGTGGGCGACAGCGGCATCCTCGACGACCTGGGCATCAGCGAGAAGGAGCTGCGTTCCCTGGACGCCGACGACGCGCTGGGCACGATCGCCGAGGCGCTGGGCGCCTCGGAGGTGCTGGAGACCGTCCGCTGACCACGGCACGGGATCCGCAGGACACCCCGGACCCGGTACGGAGCCCGCAGGGCACCCCGGACCCGGTTCGGGACCGCTGGCGGGCGGCGATGCGGCTCGCCCTGGACCAGGCCCGGCTGGCCGTCCGGGGCGGCGACGTCCCCGTCGGCGCCGTCGTGCTGTCCCCGGACGGTACGACGGTGCTCGGCACCGGGCACAACGAGCGTGAGGCCACCGGCGATCCCACGGCCCACGCGGAGATCCTCGCCATCCGGCGGGCGGCGGCCACCCTGAACGAGGCGGCGGGCGCCGGACGGCGGGCACGCGAGTGGCGGCTGACCGGCTGCACGCTCGTGGTGACCCTGGAACCCTGCACGATGTGCGCCGGCGCGCTCGTCCAGTCCCGGGTGGACCGGGTGGTCTACGGCGCCCGGGACGACAAGGCGGGCGCGGCCGGTTCCCTGTGGGACGTGATCCGCGACCGACGGCTCAACCACCGCCCGGAGGTCATCGGAGGCGTCCTCGCGGCGGAGTGCGCCCGGCCGCTCACGGAGTTCTTCCGGGACCGCTGACCGGCATCACCGATCCGCTCCCGGATATCGATTTCGAACCACGCCGCCCCGTGCTGTAAGGTCTCCCTCGGTAGCGTGTCCGAGCGGCCGAAGGAGCTCGCCTCGAAAGCGAGTGTGGCGCAAGTCACCGAGGGTTCAAATCCCTCCGCTACCGCTCACCGGAAGACCCCGCCGACGGCGGGGTCTTTCGCGTGTTCCGGATCACAACGGGCGGGCGTCGGCGGGCTGTCGGCCCTGTGGGCGGGGAGCGGACGTTACACTCGCGGCCGGCAACAGGGGCCTCGGGGCCCGGCACAGGGGAGGCCGTGGTGGCGGTGAACGTCAAGAAGATCGCCGTGTACGTACTGGTGGTCTTCGCGCTGTACGTGATCATCACGGACCCGGCCAAGGCGGCCGACTACGTCCAGATAGGCTTCGAAGGCATATCGGACGCGGCCGGAGCCGTCGGGGACTTCATGACCTGGGCCGCCAACGGAGGAAAGAGCTGAGGTACCCCCATGATCCGCCATCTGGTCCTCTTCAGGCTCAACGAGGGTGTCGAGCGCGACGACCCGCGGGTCGTGGCAGGGGCCGAGGCCTTCCGGGCCCTCGGCGGGCAGATCGAGGAGCTGCGGTTCTGGGAGTGCGCCTGGAACATCAGCGACCGGCCCATCGCCTACGACTTCGCGATCAACTCGGCCGTCGACGACGCCGACGCCCTCAAGCGCTATCTGGAGCACCCGGCCCACCAGGCGGCCGGCGCGCAGTGGCGTGAGTTCGCCACCTGGGTGATCGCCGACTACGAGTTCTGAGCCTTACGGCCCCGCAAGCCCCCCGCCGAGCGTTTCCGGCGGGGGGCTTGCGCATGGGCGCGCACCCGTCAACTTGTCGGTTTCCGGCGGCAACACGGCGTTATCAGGTGCTTGCACACAGTGCACATGTCTTGTGATGCTATGACCGCTTTTGACGGATGATTGACGGACGAAGAGGTGGCGTTGACCGTGTCGGCCAGTACTGCGCCCCCTCAGGACGAGGCGGCGTCCCCGACCCCGTCGGCCCCCGGAAAGCGCCGTGGCGCGGACACCCGCGCCCTGACCCAGGTGCTCTTCACCGAACTGAAGCAGCTGACCCCCGGCACGCCGGAGCACAACCGGGTGCGCGGGGCGCTGATCGAGGCGAACCTCCCGCTCGTGCGCTATGCCGCCGCCCGCTTCCGCTCCCGCAACGAGCCGATGGAGGACGTCGTCCAGGTCGGCACCATCGGCCTGATCAACGCCATCGACCGGTTCGACCCGGACCGGGGCGTGCAGTTCCCGACCTTCGCGATGCCCACCGTGGTCGGCGAGATCAAGCGCTACTTCCGCGACAACGTCCGCACCGTCCACGTCCCGCGCCGCCTGCACGAGCTGTGGGTCCAGGTCAACAGCGCGACCGAGGACCTGACCACGCTCTACGGCCGCTCGCCGAGCACCGCCGAGATCGCCGAGCGGCTCCGGATCAGCGAGGAGGAGGTGCTCAGCTGCATCGAGGCAGGGCGCTCCTACCACGCCACCTCGCTGGAGGCCGCCCAGGAGGGCGACGGACTGCCCGGCCTGCTGGACCGGATCGGCTACGAGGACCCGGCCCTGGACGGCGTCGAACACCGCGACCTGGTCCGCCATCTCCTGGTCCAGCTCCCCGAGCGGGAACAGCGCATCCTGCTGCTGCGCTACTACAGCAATCTCACCCAGTCCCAGATCAGCGCCGAACTCGGCGTCTCCCAGATGCATGTCTCCCGGCTGCTCGCGCGCAGCTTCCAGCGGCTGCGCTCGGCGAACCGCATCGACGCGTAACCCACGAACAGTACGCACATCCCCACCGCACCGGACCGGAGCACGCCGGGTGTTCGCCTGATGCATGACGGGCGCACGGAAGCACGGCACCAACGGCGCTGCATCGCAAACCCGATCGATCGGTAACCGGCAGGAGCGAATCGCTCACCAGGGCGGATGCCGACAGACTCGACCCGAAAAGCCGTCAGACCCCTTCTCTCCAGGGCCGATTCGCCGCTCGCATGTCGACATGTCGGTACAGCGCGTTGCCGACATGTGACATTCTGCGGGAAGCGCGTTTGCCGTGGCTCCGGCTCCGGTATTCAGGTGAAGGCTGCGTTGCTCGTAGACGGCGCCGCCGCGACCGTCCCGCGACCCAAAGGGGGTGGCATGTCCGCAGACCAGGGCAGCTCGAAGGTGCTGACGCCGACGAAGTGCGAGGCAGCGCCCAAGGAGCTCGACGCTCTCGACGTCCTCGACGGCTTCGAGGGCGTCACGGCCCTCGATGCCGTGCCGGCCCTCGACACCGTGCCGGCCCTCGACACCGTCCCGGCCCAGGCCGTCGACCCGGCCGCCGAGACGCTCCCGGCCCCGCAGGCCGCGGCGAACCTCGACACCCGCACCCTGTCCCGGTCGCTGTTCCTGCGCCTGGCCGCGCTGGAGCAGGACAGCCCCGAGCGGGCGTACGTCCGGGACACCCTGATCGAGCTGAACCTCCCGCTGGTCCGGTACGCGGCGGCCCGCTTCCGCTCCCGCAACGAGCCGATGGAGGACATCGTCCAGGTCGGCACCATCGGCCTGATCAAGGCGATCGACCGGTTCGACTGCGAGCGGGGCGTGGAGTTCCCGACGTTCGCGATGCCCACCGTGGTCGGCGAGATCAAGCGGTTCTTCCGGGACACCTCGTGGTCCGTGCGGGTGCCGCGCCGGCTCCAGGAGCTGCGCCTGGCCCTGACCAAGGCCAGCGACGAGCTGTCCCAGAAGCTGGACCGCTCGCCCACGGTCACCGAACTGGCCGCCGTGCTCGGCGTCTCCGAGGAGGACGTGGTCGACGGCCTCGCGGTCGGCAACGCCTACACCGCCTCCTCCCTCGACTCCCCGGCCCCCGAGGACGACGGCGGCGAGGGCTCCCTGGCCGACCGGCTCGGCTACGAGGACACGGCGCTGGAGGGCGTGGAGTACCGCGAGTCCCTCAAGCCCCTGCTGGCCAAACTCCCGCCCCGGGAGCGCCGGATCATCATGCTGCGCTTCTTCGCCAACATGACGCAGTCGCAGATCGGCGAGGAGGTCGGCATCTCCCAGATGCACGTCTCCCGGCTGCTGACCCGGACGCTGGCCCAGCTGCGCGAGGGCCTGATCTCGGACTGAGGTCTGCCGCCACACTCTCACCCGACGTTCCGTCAGCCACCGTGTGCGAGTGCGCCCTGCCGGGGTACCCGCACACGAAAGGCACGGCAGGGACACGCGGCCGCAGGGGCGCCGTCACGGCGGCGCCGGCGGCCGTCGTCGTCCCGGGCTCGGTGGTGGCCGCGTACGGGCAGGACCGACGGCCGTGGCGGCGGAGCCGGTGACGCCGGACGGTCCCATGGCGGGCGGGGCGAGCGGAGGGGAGGTCCCGCACGCGAACGGCTCGACGGCGGGCACGGAGGTTCCGGCCGGTCACGCGAGCGCGGTGGCCGCACGACGGCACCGCCGCCCCCGGCCACCCCGCATGCCTCGGCCGTCCCGCACGGCAGGCCGAGTGACGCGATCCCCAGAGGTGACCCTCGCCTCCGTAACTCGCGTGATCCGGCGGTGCGTTCGGGCTCGGCGGCGTTCGGGAGCGTGAGGTCTCGGTCGAGTGGGGCCGGGCCTTTGTGGTCCGGCGCCTACTTCAGCGCCAGCCAGGCGACGCCGGCCACCACGACGAGCGCCACGATGACGCCGACGATCAGACCGACCCGGGGGCCGGAGGGGGCCGCCTGCTGCCGCCGCCCCTGCGGCGCCTCGTCGACGAAGGCGCGGAACATCTGGGTGCTGCCTGCGGGGTCGTAATTGCCCTGGGGGCCCTGGGTGTTAGCCATGCCCCGAGACCCTAGCGAATCCAGGTGACCGGCCCAAGTGCGGGGCCTTCGGGACAGACGGGGGCACCCCACCCGCACTCACCTGCACATTTACGTTCGCAATACTTGCCTTTGCCAAGTTTTTGCGCGCTCACCCCCATGATTGTTTGCCTTCAGCAACCAAACAGTCTTATGGTTGCCCCAAGCAACGAATACGGGAGGTGGGATGGCCGAGCGGGCGCAGTTTGAAGAGCTGGCGCGTCAGCTCAGTGCCGTCGGAGCCGTGAAACGGGACATGGGGCGGATCCTGCCGCCCGACTGCCCGGCAGGCTCGGCCGCCGTGCTGACCCTGCTCGGCCGCCACGGCGACATGCGCATGAGCAAGCTCGCGGAACTGCTCGCCGTGGACATGTCGGTCACCAGCCGGCATGTCGCGCACGTGGCGGCACGCGGCTGGATCGAACGGCTTCCGGACCCCGCGGACAAACGGTCGCGCATCCTGCGCCTGACCCCGGAGGGTCTGGAGCAGCTCGACGAGCTGTCCCGGCGGACCACGCATCTGCTCGCCGAGCGGCTGGCGGACTGGACCGACGACGAGGTCGGTCAGCTGATCCGGCTGATGACGCGCCTGCGCGACTCGTTCGGCGACTGCCGGTCCGCCCCGGTCCGGCTCCCCGCCCCCGTAGTCGAAGAGACCACCCGTACACCCGCAAGCACGTAAGTAAAGGAAGCCCATGGCAACGACCACACCAGCCGGTGTGCGGGCTCACGCCAAGCACGGGGGAGGCCAAGGCGACGCCCCGATGACGCACCGGCAGATCATGGAGGCCCTGTCCGGGCTGCTGCTCGGCATGTTCGTGGCGATCCTGTCGTCCACGATCGTCTCCAACGCCCTGCCGGAGATCATCGGGGACCTCGGTGGCGGCCAGTCCGCCTACACCTGGGTGGTCACGGCCGCCCTGCTGTCGATGACCGCGGCCACTCCCCTGTGGGGCAAGCTCGCCGACCTGTACAGCAAGAAGGCTCTCGTCCAGATAGCCCTCGTCATCTACGTGGTCGCCTCCATGGCGGCCGGCCTGTCGCAGAACCCCGGCATGCTCATCACCTTCCGGGTGTTCCAGGGCATCGGCGTCGGCGGTCTGTCCGCCCTGGCGCAGATCGTCATGGCGGCGATGATCTCCCCGCGCGAGCGCGGCCGGTACTCCGGCTACCTCGGCGCCACCTTCGCCGTGGCCACCGTCGGCGGCCCGCTGCTCGGCGGTGTCATCACCGACACCTCCTGGCTGGGCTGGCGCTGGTGCTTCTACGTCGGCGTCCCCTTCGCGATCATCGCGCTGATCGTGCTGCAGAAGACCCTGCACCTGCCCGTGGTCAAGCGCCAGGTCAAGGTCGACTGGGGCGGCGCCACCCTGATCGCCGCCGCCGTCTCCCTGCTGCTGGTCTGGGTCACCTTCGCCGGTGACAAGTACGACTGGCTGTCCTGGCAGACCTACGCGATGGTCGGCGGTTCGATCGTCCTCGGCGCGCTGTTCGTGCTCGCGGAGTCCAAGGCGAGCGAGCCGATCATCCCGCTGCGCCTGTTCCGGAACCGCACGATCACGCTGGCCTCGCTCGCCTCGCTGTTCGTCGGTATCGCGATGTTCTCCGGCACCGTGTTCTTCAGCCAGTACTTCCAGCTGGCCCGCGACAAGTCCCCGACCATGTCGGGCGTCATGACGATCCCGATGATCGGCGGTCTGTTCATCTCCTCGACCGTCTCGGGTCAGTTCATCACCCGCACCGGCCGCTGGAAGGCGTGGCTGGTCAGCGGTGGCGTGCTGGTAACGGCCGGGCTGATGCTGCTCGGCGGCATCCGGTACGACACGGACTACTGGAAGATGGCCGTCTTCATGGCCCTGCTGGGTCTCGGCATCGGCATGATGATGCAGAACCTGGTGCTCGCCACGCAGAACCAGGTGGCGCCCTCCGACCTCGGCTCGGCCAGCTCCACGGTCACCTTCTTCCGCTCCCTCGGCGGTGCGGTCGGCGTCTCCGCGCTCGGTGCCGTGATGTCCCGCCGGATCACCCACTACGTCCAGGACGGCGTCGCCGCGCTGGACCCCAAGTCCCAGGCCGCGCTGGCCGGCGGCTCCGGCTCGACCGACAGCATCCCGGACATGGACAAGCTCCCGGCGCCCATCCGGACGCTGATGGAGAGCGCCTACGGCCACGGCATCGCCGACGTCTTCTTCATCGCCGGCTGCCTCGCCGCCGTCGCCTTCCTGATCACGCTGTTCATCAAGGAGGTCCCGCTGAAGACCAAGGGCGCGCTCGCGCAGTCCGCCGACGGCGACACCCCGGCCCAGGCCGCCCCGGCCGCCGCCGAGGCCGCTTCGGCCCCGGCCCAGGCCCCGGTCCCGGCCGCGGTCGCCCAGGCCACCCCGGCCGCGTCCGACGGCACCGCCGCCGTCACCCGGCCCATGGCGGCCGTCGCCACGGTCGCCGAACCCGGCACCGGCCACGGCGGCACCCCGGTGCACGGCTTCGTCCGCGACGCCGAGAGCGCCCCGGTCCCGCAGGCCGCGGTCACCCTGATCTCGCTGTCCGGCCGCCAGCTGGGCCGCTCGGTCGCCCAGGCCGACGGTTCCTACGCGCTCGACGCCCCGGGCACCGGCAGCTACGTCCTGATCGCCTCCGCCGACGGCTACCAGCCGCAGGCCTCCACCATCGTGGTGGGCGAGGAGCCGGTGTCGTACGACATCCTGCTCAGCGGCACCAGCGGGCTGACCGGTGTGGTCCGGGCCGCCGGGAGCGCGCTGCCGGTCAAGGACGCGATGGTGATCGTCACCGATGTGCGTGGTGACCTGCTGGCCACCGCCGCCACCGGGGAGCAGGGCGACTTCGCCCTCACCGACCTGGTGCCCGGCACGGTGACCGTCGCGGTCAACGCGAGCGGATACCGGCCGCGGGCCCTGCCGGTCGAGGTCGGCGCCACCGGCGTCACCCGGATCGAGGTCGACCTGGACGCCGGCGCCCGGCTCCAGGGTGTCGTCCGGGCCCCGCACGGCCCGCTGGCCGACGCCCGGGTCACCCTGGTCGACCAGGCGGGCAACGTGGTCGGCACCGCCACCACCGGGTCGGACGGCGCGTACGCCTTCACCGACCTGGACGGCGGCGAGTACACCGTCATCGCGACCGGCTACCCGCCGGTGGCCACCGCGCTGACCGTGGCCGGCCCCGGCGTGGACGGCCACGACATCGAACTCGCCCACCCCGGCGAGTAGGCACACCCCGGCCCGTGGCGGCGCGCGCCCTGAGCGGAGGGCGCGCCCGCCGCGGGCCGGTCTCATACGAGCAATTTTTGAGCCTTTTTCAGGGAGAAACGGGATGGGACTGACCGCGAAGATCCGTACGCGGGACGGGTGGGCCGTGTCGCACGCGGTCGTCACGGTGACCGACATGACCGGTACGCAGGTACTGCGCGCCGAGGCGGATCACGAGGGCGCCGTACGGGACGCCACCGAGCTGGCGCCGGGGGCGTACACCGTGATCGTCACGGCCGTCGGCTACGCGCCCGCGGCCTCCTCGGCGATCGTCACCGCGAGCGGCCGGGCCGAGGTCGGCACGGTCACGCTGGCCCGGCAGGGCGGCACCGAGCTGCCGCCGCCCGGCCCCTGGACCATCGACCCGGCGCACTCCTCCGTCGCCGCGGTCGCCCAGCACCTGGGCATCTCCAGCGTGCACGGCCGGTTCACGGAGTTCGGCGGCACGATCGAGATCGCCCCCGACGACATCGCCAAGTCCCGGGTGGAGGCGGTGATCCGGGCGGCCTCCGTCGACACCGGCAACGGCATGCGCGACACGCACCTGCGCTCCGCGGACTTCCTGGACGTCGAGCGGCACCCGGAGATCACCTACCGTTCGACGGGCCTGACCCAGGCCGGCTCCGACCGCTGGACGGTGCACGGCGAACTGTCCCTGCACGGTGTCGTACGACCGGTGGACCTGGACCTGGCCTACCTGGGCACCGGCGCCGACCCCTGGGGCGGCACCCGTGCCGCGTTCCGGGCCACCGCCGAACTGCGCCGCGAGGACTTCGCGATGAACTACAACCAGGTCCTCCAGGCGGGCATCGCCGCCATCGGCACCACCCTGAAGGTGGAGCTGGACATCCAGGCCGTGCAGGGCGACTCGCTCCCCCAGGCGTAGGCACAGCGGGGTCAGCCACCGGGGCACCCGCTGCCCCTAGGCTGCCCCCATGGCACCGAACATCGCTACCACCACCCGTGTACCGCTGAACGAGTTGCTGGACTTCGTACGCCCCCGGCACCGTGCCCTGCTGATCACCCGCCGGGCCGACGGCTCCCCGCAGGCATCCCCGCTGACCTGCGGGGTGGACGACTCCGGGCGGATCGTGGTGTCCACCTACCCGGAGCGGGCCAAGACCCGCAACGCCAAGCGCGATCCGCGGGTCGGCCTGGTCGTCCTCAGCGACGACTGGAACGGCCCCTGGGTGCAGATCGACGGCACGGCGGAGGTCCTCGACGCCCCGGACTCCGTCGAGCCCCTGGTCGAGTACTACCGCAACATCGCCGGCGAGCACCCCGACTGGGACGAGTACCGGCAGGCCATGATCAGGCAGGGCAAGTCCATCATCCGGGTGACCCCCGAGCGGTGGGGGCCGGTGGCGACCGGCGGGTTCCCGGCGCGGCTGGTCGAGGAGGGGTAGCCGGCCCGGGCGGTGGTCGGTACGGCGCGGTGGTCGGCACAGGGCGGCGGGTCAGCCCCGGGCGACCATCGCCTCGATGCCGGCGATCAGCAGGTCCAGCGCGAAGGTGAAGTCGCGGTCCAGCATCTCGGCCACCGTGTCACCGCCGCGCGCCTTCATCAGGTTCTTCGACTCCCTGATCACTTCGGCGGTGCCGGGGACCTCGTCCACCAGGGACATGGACTGCTCGAAGTACTCCTCCGGGGACAGCCCGGTGTCCGCGATCCGGCTGAGGAAGTGGCTCTCGATCGTGCCGTAGCCGTACACGAACTGGAAGACGGCCGAGATCGCCCCGGTCACCCCGTGCGCGGGCAGCCCCGCCCGGCGCACGACCTGCTGGATCACCCGGACGAACGCGAGCGACTTCGGGCCGATGTTGAGGTAGCGCCCGGCCAGCGGCGACAGCCAGGGGTGGCGGACCAGCAGCTGCCGGTAGGCGGTGGCCAGCCCCCGCAGCTGCTCCCGCCAGTCCTCGCCGGTGTCGTCCGGGTCGGGCAGCCGCAGCTCGGCGTAGACCGCGTCCAGGGCGAGTTCCAGCAGGTCGTCCTTGGTGTCGACGTACCAGTACAGGGACATCGCGGTGACGTTCAGCTCGGCGGCCAGCCGGCGCATGGAGAACTTGGCGAGCCCCTCGGCGTCCAGCAGGCGCACCGACGCCTCGGTGATCCGCTCCCGGTCCAGCCCGGAGGGCTGCCCGCCGCGTCCCCCGCGCCGGACCGCGCGCTCCCGCCAGACACTGTCCCGCGCCGACCGACCTGCCGCCTTCGCCACCGGCGCACCTCTCTCGAACTCGGATCGCTTGCCAAGATGCTAGGACCGCGGCCGCCTCACGGGGGCGCGGGGCCGCGCCGACGTGCAGGTCAGCGCCGCGCTGTCAGGCGGACACCCGCTCCGCCCGCCGCAAGAGCCCGGCCGCCACGAATCCCCCGACCAGCACGGCGACGGCGCCCACCAACTGCCCCGTGCCCAGCCCCGCGGACAACGACTCCCCCGAGGCCACGGAAGAGCTGAGCACGGCGCCGAGGACGGCCACCCCGAGACCGTTGCCGAATTCGGCCAGCGTCCCGTTGATCCCGGCGCCCACCCCCGCCTTCTCCGGAGGGATGGCGCTCATGATGGCGTGCGCCATCGCCGGGTTGGCCACCGCGCAGCCCGCGCCGATCAGCAGCAACCCGACGAGCGTGCCCGCGTAGCCGCCGGAGTCCACCTCCGCGATCGACACCAGGCCCGCGGACATGCACACCATCCCCAGCGCGATCGACGCCGGCGTGCCCAGCCGCGCCGACCACTTCGCGGACAGCCCGCTGAAGTTGAGCGCCACGACGGTCAGCGCCAGCGGAGCGGTCCGCAGACCGGCCTCCAGCGGCTCGTAGCCGAGGACGAACTGGAGGTGCTGGGTCAGCAGGAACAGCGCGCCGCCCATGCCGAACACGATGAGCACGGCCCCGGCGACCGCGCCCGTGAACCGCCGGTCCCGGAAGAAGTGGATGTCGAGCATCGGGTCGTCGATCCGGCTCTCCCACCAGGCGAAGGCGCCCAGCACCAGCACCGCGACGGCCGCCGTGACCAGCACCCGCGCCGACGTCCAGCCGTGGCCGGGCCCGGAGATGATGGCGTAGACGAGCGAGGCCATGCCGATGGTGGACAGCACCGCCCCGATCAGGTCCGGCCGGTCACCGCGCGGGTTCTTGGACTCGGGGACGAGGATCACCACCGCGACCACGGCCAGCGCCGCGACCGGCAGGTTGATCAGGAAGATCGCGCCCCACCAGAAGTGGTCGAGCACGAAACCGCCGATCAGCGGGCCGCCGGCGAACCCGAGCGCGTTGACCGCGCTCCAGATGCCGATCGCCTTCGCCTGCTCCCCGGGCGCGAAGATCTGCATCGCCACGGCCAGTGTGGTGGTCATCAGCAGCGCGCCGCCGATGCCCATGCCGGCCCGCGCGGCGATCAGCTGGCCGGTGCTGTCGGCGAGGCCGGCCACCAGCGACCCGGCTCCGAACAGGACCAGGCCGGTGATCAGCATCTTCTTGCGGCCGTAGCGGTCGGCGGCGCTGCCCGCGGTGAGCAGCAGGCCGGACTGGACCAGCGAGTACGCGTTGATCATCCACTGGATGTCGGAGGTCGTCGCGTGCAGCTCGCGGGTGAGCGAGGGGATGGCCACGTTCAGGACGGTGTTGTCGAGCAGCACGGTGAGCTGCGCGAGACAGATGACGCCGAGAATCAGCCAGCGTTGGGGGTGGCCTTGGGGTGTGGACATGCCGTACACCGTATAGCGGTGCTATACGGTGTACAACATATTTTCCGGTCGGCTTCTGGTCCGCTCCCGGACTGCATCGCCGGGCTCGGTTGCCCGGTCTCAGGCGCCGGGTCTCAGGCGCCGGGTCTCAGGCGCCCGCCTTCCGCGTCAGGTCGTAGAACGTCGCCGAGCCCACCGTCACCTTCGTGAACGTGTTTTGCACCCAGGAGCTGATCCGGGAGGCGGTGCCGCTGTCGCCGCCCATGCCGCCGCCCATGCCGCCGCCCGCGATGAAGTAGTGGATCCTGCCGTCCTCGACGTACTTCTTGAACTCGGCGAGCGTCGGTGACGGGTCGGTGCCGTTGAAGCCGCCGATCGCCATCACCGCCTCGCCCGTGGCCAACTGGTAGCTCGCCGCGTTCTGCGAACCGATGGAGGCGGCCACCCAGGTGTAGTCACCGGCGTCCTTCTCCAGCAGCTTCCTGGCCCCGGCCGGCACGCTCGCGCCGTTCAGCAGGCCGCCGGCACCGCCCATGCCGCCCTCACGGACCCGGCCGCCACCGGGGAAGCCGTTGCCGTTCTGGGGGGTGCCGTTCTGGGGGGTGCCGTTCTGCGGGGTCCGGCCGTTGCCGTTCTGCGGGGTCCGGCCCGGCGTGCCGCCGGGGAAGCCGCCGCCGCCCGGGAAACCGTTGCCCTGGCCATCGGGTCCGCCCTGCCGGCCCTGTTGGTTCGGCTGTGCCTGTCCGGGCGGGCCCTCCCCTGTGCGGCCGACGCCGGGTCCGCCGCCCCGGCCGCCCATCATGCTCGCGCCCGCCGGACCGGCCGTGACGATCGAACCGGTGTGGCCCTGCCGGACGGTGCTGAGGGTGTACGCGGCCGGTCCGGCCAGCGCGGCCACGAGACCCACGGCCGCCGTCGCGCGGGCGAGCCGCCGGGGCAGCCGGCCGGCGAAGACCAGGCCGAGCGCCGCGGCCAGCCCGCCGACCAGGACCAGCCACCGCAGCCAGGGCAGGTAGTCGGGGGTGCGGTGGAGCAGGACGTAGCCCCAGGCCGCCGCCGCGACGAGGGACGCGGCGAGCGTGACGGCCGCCCACCCCGCGCGCCGCCGCTCCCACAGCAGCCCGGCGCCCATGCCGGTCACGGCCGCGAGGTAGGGGGCCAGGGCCACGGTGTAGTACTGGTGGAAGATGCCCGCCATGTAGCTGAACACCACCATGGTCGTCAGCAGCGAGCCGCCCCAGACCAGGAACGAGGCGCGGGTGACCGAGGTCCGGCGGGCCCTCCGCGTGGCCACCAGGCCGGCGGCGAGCAGGATCAGCGCGGTGGGCAGCAGCCAGGAGATCTGGCCGCCGATCTCGGCGTTGAACATCCGGTCCCAGCCGGTCTCGCCCCACCTGCCGCCCCCGCCCGGGCCGCCCCCGCCGCCGACGCTGCCGGTCTCCTCGCCGTTCAGCCGGCCGAGGCCGTTGTAGCCGAAGGTCAGCTCCAGGAAGCTGTCGTGCTGCGAGCCGCCGATGTACGGACGGGAGGAGGCCGGCCACAGCTCGACGACCGCGACCCACCAGCCGCCCGAGACGACCAGCGCGAGCGTCGCCGCGGCCAGCTGGGCGACACGCTTCCGCGGCGGCACCGGGGCGCACACGGCGTAGACGACCGCCAGCGCCGGCAGGATCAGGAACGCCTGGAGCGTCTTGGCGAGGAACGCGAAACCGACCGCGGTGCCGGCCCACACCAGCCACTTCGTACGGCCGTCCTCCAGGGCGCGGATGATCAGGTAGCAGGCCGCCGACATCAGCAGGGCCAGCAGCGCGTCGGGGTTGTTGAACCGGAACATCAGCGCCGCGACCGGGGTGAGCGCCAGCACCGTCCCCGCGACCAGACCGGCCACCGGGCTGAACCGGCGGTGTACGGCCGCGCAGACGACGGCGACGGTCGCCACGCCCATGAGCACCTCGGGCGCCAGGATCGCCCAGGAGTTCAGGCCGAAGAGGCGCACGGACAGCGCCATCGGCCACAGCGCGGCCGGCGGCTTGTCGACGGTGATGGCGTTGCCCGCGTCCAGCGAGCCGAAGAAGAACGCCTTCCAGGACACGCTGCCCGCCTGGACGGCCGCCGAGTAGAAGGAGTTGGCGTAGCCGGAGGAGCCGAGGCCGTACAGGTAGAGGAGGAGGGTGGCGGCCAGCAGGACCAGCAGGGCCGGGCGCGCCCAGCGGGGGTCCTCGGGCCGGCCGCGCCACAGCCGTCGTACCAAGGGCTGCCGCGGCCCGGCGGCCGGCTCCCGTACGGTCGTGGCGCCGGGCGCGGTCGCCGGCGGGGCGTCATGGGTGGTCATCGGGTGTCCCCCGGGTCGGTGTAGTGCGGGCGCACCGGCTGCGGGCACGCCGGCTGCGGGTGCATCGGCTCCGGGTGCATCGGCTCCGGCCGCGAGGTGGCGTCCGCGGCCTCGGCGGGGCGGAGGCGGGTGGTGGCGTCGGTGGCGTGGAGGTGGGCGGAGGCGGCCGTGGCGTCGGTGGCGTGGAGGTGGGCGGTGGCGTCGGTGGCGCGGTGGCTGGTGGTGGTCTGGTGCGGCCACGCGTACGGGGACGGGGCGGGGGCGGGGGCGGACCCATCCGGTCCCGTGGCGGCCGAGGTGACCGGGCCGGTCCCCGCCCCGTCCGGGAAGACCCAGGCGCGGAAGAGCAGGAACCGCAGCACGGTCGCGGCGAGGTTCGCGGCGACGAGCACCGCCAGTTCGGTGGAGTGCGCCGGGCTGTCGCCGGCCGCGTTCAGCGCGGCGAGCGAGCCGCTGGTCAGGGCGAGACCGATGCCGAAGACGACCAGGCCCTGCGCCTGGTGCCGGACCGCGCCGCCCCGGCCCCGCACCCCGAAGGTGAGCCGGCGGTTGGCGGCCGTGTTGGCCACGGCGGAGACCAGCAGCGCGAGCGCGTTGGCGGTCTGGGGGCCGACGGCCTGCCGGAAGGCGCTGTACAGCACCAGGTAGAAGAGGGTGGACAGGCCGCCGACCACGCAGAAGCCGACGAGCTGACGGGCCAGGCCGTGCGGCACGTCGGTCAGCTCGCGGTCGCGCGGGTCGTCACCGAAGGGCCGGGCCAGCCGGTCCAGCGGCAGCGAACCGGTGGCCAGGGCCTTGCCGACCCGCCACACGCCCTTGAGGTCGTCGGCGGCCGTCCTGACGATGTGCACGGTGGAGTCGGGGTCGTCGACCCAGTCGACCGGCACCTCGTGGATGCGCAGGCCCGCCCGTTCGGCGAGCACCAGCAGTTCGGTGTCGAAGAACCAGCCGGTGTCCTCCACCAGCGGCAGCAGCGCCTGGGCCACGTCCCGGCGGATCGCCTTGAACCCGCACTGCGCGTCCGAGAAGCGGGCCTGGAGCGAGCCGCGCAGGATCAGGTTGTAGGCCCGGCTGACGAACTCCCGCTTGGGGCCGCGTACGACCCGGGAGGCGCGGGCCAGCCGGGAGCCGATCGCCAGGTCCGAGTGGCCGGAGATCAGCGGCGCCACCAGCGGCAGCAGGGCGTTGAGGTCGGTGGACAGGTCGACGTCCATGTAGGCGAGGACCGGGGCGTCGGAGGCCGACCACACGGTCCGCAGCGCCCGTCCCCGGCCCTTCTGCTCCATCCGTACGGTGCCCACCTCGGGAATCTCGGCCGCCAGCCGTGCCGCCACCAGGGGGGTGGTGTCCGTGGAGGCGTTGTCCGCGATGGTGATGCGGAACGCGTACGGGAAGGTGCGCGCGAGGTGCTCGTGCAGCCGGCGCACGCACGGCGGGAGGTCCTTCTCCTCGTTGTAGACGGGGATCACTACGTCCAGGACAGGCGTACCGGCGTCTCCGGCCGGGAGGTGCTCCCGCGCCGGCAGGGCGCCGGGAGAAGAGTCGGTTCGCATGGCACCGACTCTCCTCAGGTCCCCTGTCGCAGCCATGTGGTGGCACTGTGCTGCGGCTGTGAGTGGGGTTTCGGGTGGGTTACCGGCACGCATTCGGCTGGGACGGCCGGGGGACTGCCGGGGGCCGACACGCTGCCGGCGACGGGGCGGCGGCGGAGGAACGTCGGGCTTCCGGTGACGGGCCGGCTGCGGAGGACCGACGGACCCCCGGCACGTGGACGGCGGCGGAAGGCAGACAGGCCTCCCGTGACGGGCCGGCGGCGGAAGGCAGACAGGCCTACGGCACGTGACCGGCTGCGGACGGCCGACGGGTTTCCGTCACCTGGCCGGCGGCGGAAGGCCGACACGCTTCCGGTGCGTGGCAGGCGGCGGCCGGGGTGGTGAGGGCCGGGAGGTGCAGGGTGAACACGGTGCGGCCGGGCACGCTGTCCACGGTCACGGTGCCCCCGTGCGCGGCGGCCACGGCCTGCACGATGGCGAGCCCGAGACCCGTGGACCCGGTCGCGCGGGAGCGCGCGGAGTCCCCCCGGGCGAACCGCTCGAAGACGTGCGGCAGCAGCCGGGCCGGGATCCCCGGCCCGTCGTCCGCCACGTCCACGCACACCCACGGCCCGCGCCGGCGCACGCGCGCGGTGACGGTCGTACCGGGCGGGGTGTGCTTGCGGGCGTTGCCCAGCAGGTTGACCAGCACCTGCTGGATCCGGTCCGGGTCCGCCGAGACCAGCGCCGGCACGTCGGGCAGGTCGAGCCGCCAGGTGTGGCCGGGCCCGGCCGCGCGGGAGTCGCTGACCGTGTCGACGACCAGCGGAACCAGATCGGTGTGCTCCCACCGGAGCGGGCGGCCCGCGTCCAGCCGGGCGAGCAGCAGCAGGTCCTCCACGAGCAGGGTCATCCGCCCGGCCTCGGACTCGATCCGCCCGAGGGCGTGCCGGGTGTCGGGCCCGACCTCCTCGCGACCGCGCCGGGTGAGTTCGGCGTACCCGCGGATGGAGGCGAGCGGGGTGCGCAGCTCATGGCTGGCGTCGGCCACGAACCGGCGTACCCGTGTCTCGCTCCGCTGCCGGGCGTGCAGGGCGCCGTGGACGTGGTCGAGCATCCGGTTGAGCGCGGCGCCGACCCGGCCGACCTCCGTATGCGGGTCGCACTCCGCCTCCGGGACCCGTTCGCTGAGGTTCACCTCGCCGGTGTGCAGCGGCAGTTCGGAGACCCGGGTGGCGGTGGCGGCGACCCTGCGCAGGGGCCGGGTGGCGACGCCGACGAGCACATAGCCGGCGATGGCGGCGGCGACGAGCCCGGCGGCGGTGACGCTGATCTCGACGAGGATCAGGGTGCTGATGGTGCCGTCGACCTCGGTGGTGGGGACGGCGACGTAGTAGGTGCCGTTGTTGCCGTCCACGTACCGCACGCGGTAGTCGCCCAGCCCGGGAATCGTGGCGCTGTGCGTCTCGCCGTCCTTGGTGACGGCAGTCAGCGCCTCGACCTGCGCCGCGGTCAACGACTTGGCGTCCAGCTGCGGGACGTTGTTGTCGTCCCTGGACTTGAAACCGGCCTTGGCGTCCGTGACGACGCCCTTCTCCACCTTCGCGGCGATGGTGCCGCTGGGCTGCGGGCCCCGGGTGACGAACTCGGTGAGGTCCGTCTGCTTCGGAAGGCCGCGGCCGTCCGGCTGGGCGCTCTGCCGGTCCGGCGGGACGATGTTCTTCCTCGGCCCGTCCGGCGGCTCCGCGAAACCACCGGCCGCACGCGCGGACGCCTCACCGAGCTGCCGGTCCAGTTGGCCGTACAGATGTGAGCGCAGCGCCAGCGTGGTCACCGTCCCGATCACCGCGCACACCACCGCGATCAGCGTCACGGAGGCGACGACGAGCCGCGTCCGCAGGGTACGCGGCTGAGCCGCCAGGCGCCGTAGCGAACCCGGCCAGCGCCATAGCGAACCCGGCCGACGCCGTAGCGGACCCGGGCGGCGCGGTCGTGGACCCGGGCGGCGCCGCCCGCTCACGACACGCCGGGCTTGATCAGATAACCGGCCCCCCGCCGCGTGTGGATCATCGGCTCGCGACCGGCGTCGATCTTCCGCCGCAGGTAGGAGATGTACAGCTCCACGACATTGGCCTGGCCGCCGAAGTCGTAGGACCACACGCGGTCCAGGATCTGCGCCTTGCTGAGCACCCGCCGGGGGTTGCGCATGAGGAAGCGCAGCAGCTCGAACTCGGTGGCGGTGAGGTGGATGGACTCACCGCCCCGGCAGACCTCGTGACTGTCCTCGTCCAGGGTCAGGTCGCCCACGACGAGCACGGAGTCGGACCGCCGGTCGGCGGCGCCCGACCGGCGGATCAGCCCGCGCAGCCGGGCGACGACCTCCTCCAGGCTGAACGGCTTGGTGACGTAGTCGTCGCCGCCGGCGGTGAGCCCGGCGATACGGTCCTCCAGCGCGTCCTTCGCCGTCAGGAACAGCACGGGCACGTCCGGCAGCTCGCGCCGCAGCCGCCCGAGCACGGACAGGCCGTCCATGTCCGGCAGCATCATGTCGAGCACGACGGCGTCGGGCCGGAACTCGCGGGCCGCCTGGATGGCGCCCTGTCCGTCCCCCGCGCTCCTGATCTGCCAGCCCTCGTAACGCAGGGCCATGCTCAGCAGTTCGGTGATCGACAGCTCGTCGTCCACCACAAGCACCCGGACGGGGCTCCCGTCCGGCCTCAGCAGTTCGGTGCGCCCCCGGGGCGAGGTCGTGGTCATGACGGCCACCCTGTCGGGGCGCTCTGAGAAGAGGCTTTCCAGAGTCTGTGATTTCTCTGAGAAACGCCCGGGCGTCCGGGAGTTGGATACCGGAGGTGCCTTCCCGGTCAGAACAACCCGTCCGGTTCCCTGCCGAACTCCCGGACGGGGAAGGCGCATCCGTCCACCGCCGGCTCGACCGGCACCAGCTCCCATCCCGTCATCAGCCGGGTGTCCAGGACGACGGCCCCGCGCCCGCCGACGGCCAGGTGGAGATCGGGCCCGGCAGCCGCGACCAGCTCTCCGCGCACGGCCCCGCCCGGCACCAGTTCCAGCACCTCACCGAACGCCTCCGGGGCTCCCGCGAGCCCGAACGCCCCCACATGGTCCACGACACGGCAGGGTTCGGGCCGTAGCGACTCCGGCCAGCCGGGGAGCGCGACAGCCCGCGCGTGCAGCTCCCGCACCTCGGCGGCACGCTCCGCCTCCGTGCCCGGCAGCGCCGACCGCACCGCCCGCTTGTCGGTGTACGGCACCCGGTCCGGCACGCCCAGCGCGGCCCGCAGCAGCTCCTCGGCGCGCCGCGCGGCCATCAACGGCCCGGTGCCGAGCCAGCTGAAACAGACGGCGCCCTGTTCGAGCAGCCGGGCCGGCCCCCGTTCTACGGCGGTGATGCCGGCCTTCACCCTTCCCGGCCCGAACCAGGCCAGGTAGACCCGGTACGGCCGGGGGTCGTCCGCGATCGTGTCGGCGGCCACCGAGTGCGCCCGCTCCAGCCGCGCGCACTCCTCGCACCGGCCGCCCGTACTCCGTCCCGGCACGACGGCCCACACCGGACAGTCGTTCCCCCGCGCTCCCGCACATGCCCGCACACCCCCCTCCGGCACGGCGAAGGCGATCCGCTTCCCCCAGGACAGCGCGCTGCGCCGCCCACCGTCCCACACCAGCACCGGACCGTCCGGCGACCAGCGCAGCCCCGTGCATTTCCAGACCCGTGCCATCACTTGTGAGCGTAAGGGCCGGGTCTGACAACGGCCGGGTCCCGGCTTTTCCCGGGGGCCGCGGCTCGTCGTACAGACTCGTGCGACCGCTTCCGGGGCGAAGCCCGGTATCCGGTCACCAGCCGGGCAGCCGCGTTCAAGGACTGCTGACCCCCGCCGGCGAGCCGTGCGACGGCCACCAGGGAACGGGAGGTCAACTCAGCAGGGCATGAGAGGGTGACTCCCGACCTGCGCGTCGAGTGCGTCGAGCACGCGTATCGCGTATGCCTCGTCGGCAAGCTCGATGACCTTTTCATGGGTGACCCAGCGCAGTGTGCGGGTCTCCACGCCGGTGGTGGGCACGTCGTCGGCGGCTTCGCAGCGGAAGACCAGCTGGACGATCAGGCCCTTCGTGTTCTCGTAGACGCCGGTCAGGGTCGCGACAGATCCTCCACCGGGGGACCAAGGCCGAGGAGTCCGACGACTTCCTTCCACTCCCCGAGTTCCTCCTTCGGGCGCTGCGCGCCCGCCGCGCCGGCGTCCGGGTGATCCCGCTCCGCAACACCCGCCACACGTGCAGCTCGCTCCTCGGCGCCCTGAAGGTGCACCCGAAGGTCGCCCAACGAATCCTGCGGCACTCCCGGATCGCCATGACGACGGAGATCTACGCCGGAGCCAGCGAGGGTTGCTGTACTTCGCTGCTGTACGCCCCTGAAACGCAAGATCCGTAGGATCGGGCAGCTGTTAGGCGATGGTTCCGCTCCCTTCCGGGCTGGTCGCTGACGCTCGTGAGCGTCAGCGACCGTGTGCCGTCGTTGCCGTCAGCGTTGCCGTCACCCGGAGCAGTACCGTCTCCGGTCATCACATGGCATGAGTGCCAGACAGGATGGCCATGGACCAGTGCACATCGGTGCCGTTGACCTTTACGGACAAGTGTTTCTCTTCGCCGGGGGCGGTATAGACGCGGCCGATGGTCACCGGGTCATCGCACGTGATCTCGGAAGGGTCTGAATCCTTGGGTCCGTACTGGATCGTCATGGTGCCCCTGCCCGTACAGAGGGCGTGGACGGTGTAGACCTTCTCGGTCGGTGTGAACACCGGCAAGGTTCGGCTGTCCGTACCATTGGTCACCGGAAGCAGGAAATCAGGCTTCTCCGGTAGGGCCAGCGGACCTCGGGGGGCCTTGCTGGGGTTCGCCGCTGTAGCGCTCGACGGCGAAGAGGCCGGGGCCTGCGAACCGACGTCGTTATTGTTAGCGGCGGCGCACGCCGAGACCAGAAAGACCAGCAGGACCGGCGCGGCAACATGTCGGCGCATGCGATGACTCCTTGAGGTAAGTGGGCGCGCCCCGGTACCAACGGTCACAATGAGGCGCTCTATCGCGGTGTGCGGTTCAGCTGTAGATGCGCCAACCCTCGCGATACGGAGCCCATACGTTCATGTATTGCTTGTCGCCGATTTTGCAGTTGCTGTACTGCGTCGCGACGTAGCCGTACACGTTCTCCTTCATGATGCCGTAGTCACCCTTGACCGTTGAGTGGGCCTTCACCTTGCCGCCGGTCTCGATGCCGAGCTCAGATGTCCAACTCTTACTGACGTTGCCGTTGACGTCGACCTTCAGCTTGCCGAGCCACAACACCTTGATCTCACCGCTGACGGTGACCGACGCACCCATGGTCGTCGTGCCCGACTTCTTGGACGTGAACTTGAAGTCGACCGAGTAGGACAGGTCGTTCTTCACGAAGGTCTTGTACTTGACCGACATCGTGTTCTGCGTGTTGTTGGTGACGTGCACAAATCGTTCCCTCTCGCAGACTAGTCCGTCAGGGAACAGCTCGTCGCCGGGCTTGCCCGGAAATACGGGATCAGTGGTCTCGATGACCTCTTCGGTCTCGCCCGGAATCGGGGCGTCTTCCTCAAGCGCTCCGCTGGCGTCCGATCCGGTCACCGCTCCTGCACTCGGATTGCCGGTCACACTCCCCGGCTCGACAGGCGCATCGTCCGTGACCACAGGCGGTGCCACACGGCTGGTCCCGGCCGTGGGCTCATCGGCGGCGAAGGCCGGCACGGCAGTTGCCATCAGGAGCAGCCCAGTGACGCCTACGAGCACGCTGGATCTTCTCTGCATGAATCCCCCTCAGTTCCGCCAACTCAGTGAAGGACAGTTGGCATTTGAGGTGAAGCACATCATGTCCATGGTCAGCGATCACGAGAGTTGAGCAACATCTGAGCGAGCACCTGACGCATCGCAAACAAGGCAGGAAAGAGTATTGACATAGAGGATGACGGGGGCGGACGGGTTCCCCTTTCCATAAAACCACCCACACTGTGGACAGCCGGTCGCCTGCATGGAGGTATCAGCCGGGCCTCGCAAATGCGCGTTTGGTCCGGTGATGGTTGTCCGATACGGAGGCAGCTTCCGCAGACCGGTTCAAGGGCCGCACCTCCTGGACCTCCAACAAACGACCACGAAGGTACGAGCCACCTCCACGAGCACAACAAACGGGTGAAGCACGCCCAACTCGCCCGGAGTCACTGTCCAAGACGGGCCGCAAGCCGCCCAAGCCTCGGGTGCTGACGCCCGCGCCGAAGGTCAAGCCGGACCGGTTCGGCGTCGTCGCCAGGGCCGGTTTCCTGCCGAAGGTAGGGCAGGAGGAGTTCCAGAAGGCCGCGCCCTACATCGCCGATGCCTGGCGGTGCACACGGGTAGCGGTCTCTCAGGACAAGCCCGGACAGGTCCTCATCCGTGGCGTGCGGGTGGATCCGCTGATCACCAAGACCGAGCACACGCCGACGGGCAAGGTCCCCGCGAGCATGGCCGTGTGGGACGTCGGCGTGGACGAGTACGCCCAGCCGGTGAGCGTGAATCTGGCCGAAGTGCCGGGCGTGACCGTGGCCGGCCTTCCCGGCTTCGGCAAGACCTCCCTGATCAACCGCTTCATCTGTGACTTCGCGCCCTCCCCCGCGGTGCAGTTCGCAGTGGCGGACGGCAAGGTGTTGGGTGCCCACGAGGGTGACTACGCCGACCTCATGGGGGGGTTGTTCGCCTTCACCGGAAGCGACCTGACGGAAGCCAACGCCCTGTTCCGGAAGCTGGTCAGGTTGCGGCGTGCCCGGTCCTCCGTGATCAAGACGGTCCTTGGCCGTAAGGACATGTGGCACGGCGGACCGTCCGCAGACTGGCCGTGGGTGGTGCTGATCGTGGATGAGGCGCACACCTTCGTCCGCGATCACAAGGGTTCCGACAAGGAGTCGAAGCAGCTCGCTGCCCTGGCGGCTAAGAACGCCCGCGGCGACGACATCAGGCTGTGGCCCGACGCCAACCCGACCGTGTTGCAGGAACCGGCGTACGTGGGCGTCGCGGTCATGAAGACCCAGGGGCAGAAAGGTTTCACCCGCGTGCGGACGCCGTACGTCAGCGAAGCCGATTCCGCCGGCATCGCCGCTCGGACCGCTCACCTCACCGCTGCCCCGGCTGACCTGCTCGCCGCCCAGCTCCCCGGTATCGACCTCATGAAGGACGACTCGGACGACGACGCCATTCCGCCGCTTGCCGCGTGATCCGCTGGCCCCGACCGCTCACCGTCAGACCCGGGAGGTGAATACACATGACAGAGGACCGGATCACTCAGCGCACCGTGACCGTGGTCATGGGCATCATCGCCGCGCTCGCGTTCGTCTTCTCCTTCGGCAACGTATGGACCCTGGCCCTGCGCCTGGGCGTCCCCGCCTCCATCGCGCCCCTGATCGCTCCCATGGTCGACCTGTCCGTGGTCGGTCTCCTGGTCGCCCTGCGCTATCTCTCCCTGCGCGGCGTCCCGCCCGAGCAGATGACGGCGGCCACCCGGCTGATGCACGTCTCCGGCCTGCTGACCCTGGCCCTCAACATCGCCGAACCCATCGTCGCCGGGCACTACGGCCGCGCCGCCGTGGACGCCGTGGCACCCCTGCTGCTCCTCGGCTGGGGAGCGGTCGGCCCCCAGCTCCTGCGCTCCTTCCACGGGGCCACTGTCGACGCGATCACCCCGACACCGGCCGCCGAGACCGAACCGGCCGAAACCCCTGCTCCTCCGCAGATCCGGTGCCCGCCTCGATCTCGTCCCCGGCCATCACGCCCGAACCGGTTCCCGCTCCGGCTCCACTCGCTCCGCCCACCGCCACGGCACCCATGCCCTCACCTGTGTCTGTGCCTGTGCCTGGGGTCAAGGTGCCTGAGCCGCTGCTCGCCGAAGCACGCTCCATCGCCGCGTCCCACCACGCCGAGCACGGCGAACCCATCACAGCGGTCCAGCCCAAGAGGCGACTCGGCATCGGGCTCCCGATGGCCACCGCCCTCCACGCAGCCCTCCACACCTGCGCATCCCTGCTCCCCGAACAGGGCGCGGATGCCCACACGATCATGGAAGCCCTCGGTCACAGCTCCATGCGCGTGACCATGGACATATACACCTTCGTACGGCTCTACTCCCAGCGCTCCGCCTTCGATTGACGATGACGACGGCACGGCGGGCGCACTCGAAGCAAAAGCCAGAGGCCCTGTGGATCACTCCACAGGGCCTCTGGTTTGCTGTGCACTCGGCAGGATTCGAACCTGCAACCTTCTGATCCGTAGGATCGGGCAGCGTGTTGGGCGGAGGCCCCGCCTCCTGTCGGACTGATCGCTGACGCGCGTGATCGTCGGTCTCCGAGTGCCGTGGTTGCCGTCAGCGTTGCCGTCAGCCCTCTGAACGATGGCACCGGCTCGCAGCGTCCGATCTGACATGCAGCATGCCGCGCACAGCGCGGCGGCGCCGGTTGGTCGCCCACCGGGGGCCACCGAGTAGGCGCAGAGACAGGACGGCCAAGCGGTGGGTCAGAACGCCGTCGTGTTGGGGCGGGTGGAGACACCACCATCGACCCATCACTCCAGGAAACTGAGGGAATTCATAGTGAGATAAGCATCGCCGTCAATATATTCTGGATCTATATCAGACTCTTCTTCACTCCCTTCCAAACTCTCTGCCTCTTCCGGGAGCCAACTTTCCAGCAAGGTCGCGGCACTCGGCCACTTATGTTGCCATAGATCGTCATATCGTAGTATGTAGTCAAGGCCGCTATCGATCATCTCCGGGTCCACGCCGTCAGGGTCACGAGAGTACTGCTCCAGCAGCGCTTCAAACATTTCATCGGCTTGCCCGCACAGGTCCTCCCTAATTCCGTCGTCCACGAATTCCGCGAGATCCATCGCATGGCTAGCTGCTATGAACAGGCCATGGTCACCGCGATCCCTGTTGAACAGAGAAGTGAGCCCTTCCAGCCTCACTGAATCGTGAAGCTGCCTAATCCTGCGATTGGCGGATACGTCCGTGATTCGAATCAGCGAGATGATGTCGCCAGTCGACCCTCCGTAAACGAACCCTGGTTGCTTCAGCCTTCGCACTGCCCAATTCTCAACACTCGGTACGTGCATTGATCCTGCGATGTTCAGGCAGATCGCAGCTCTGCCTGCCTTGGAGTGTGTGGCCGTCTCATGGCAATCCAATGTCGCCATTGCGGCCTCCTCAACTTCCGCCCGAAAAGGAGTGAGGTTCAATCGAGCGGGCAACCCCGCGTCCGCTGGTGCGTCATGGTAGGACCAGAGAAGCGCCACTTGGTCGAAGGAATACGGGTTCTTCAGCACCCTAACGATGAGGTCACTCTCTTCCGAAAACTTCATCAGCATGAAGTCGTTCACGGAAGGGTTACTGAATTCTACGTAACTATGAGCGCCTTCATCAAATAGCCGGACGAGTGTGCCATTCAGGATTCTCAAACTGGCTTTGAAATGAGACGAGCCACGATTAGCAAATGCTAGATATGCTTTCCCTAGAACTGAGAGATCAACCTTGCCACCGAAGGTGAAGAGGAGACGGAGGACGTCTCTGTCGCTCTCTTTCAACTGGTGGTCAAACACGTGCCTCCACAACCCCATAGGGTCGTCAAGGGCTGCTACGACTTGAGTACCGGGTTCCCCCAAGTCGGGCTCGAATGGTGCAGATAGGAGGTCTGCGATAGCCCTTGGATTGAAGTTGCGATGCCTAATGATCGGACGATATACGTCCGGATGAGAGAAATTTCGCTTTGCGGACGTCGGCCATTCAGACCAGTAGACATGATTGTAAAGTATCTGGGCCCGCTCTTCCCGCCCGAGAACATCTATATCGACCGTGAACGTGAGGGGATCGAGATCCGCTCGATCCATGCGCTCGTACCTTTGCCGCGCCTGCTGGAGAACGTATTCGCGCGTTGTGCAAACGAACCTTTTAGTCGAATCCTTGCGGATGCGTCGAATCAAGGACAAAAGTCTACTGTCTTCATTTTTGTGCAACTTGTCATCTAGTGACGTCTGACCAAGAAAATCGTCGTAGATGAAAATCTGCGGTTCTCCGTCATGCCAGACCCGAAAAACGTCTTCCACATTTTCAGATACTTCGACGACTTCGAATCCGCGATCCGCGTAGTGAGCGCAAATCACCTGGGCCAATGTCGTCTTGCCTACACCCGGTGGCCCTGACACCAAAACCACGTGATTCTTCTCCACGAGGTTCATTGCTTTGCGCAAATTAGCACTCGGCACGTACGTGCGCAATGTTTCTTTGATGTCATCGGCGAGATGCAGCGAACGCTGGATCACATTCTTCGAGATCATAGCCTCAAGGATCGTGGCATCATTAAGCCATAGCCTCATGTTCTTGCGAACAACTTCGGGGTTATTCTGCAGAAACGACGTGATCTCGGCTAGCCCGTAGATGTCCCCGGTGCTTTGAATATAGGGCCGAAATCCGTCAAAGATCTTTTCCTTGGCGGCTGGCGTCAATCCGGCCGAGGTAACCAAAATGTAACGCATTGGCCTTGGGCGCATGCGATCCAGTTTGGGGAGTTCACTGTCAAACAGGTGTGCAATAAGTTTTGCGCGCCCGCTTTTCATCCAGTGCTTGCATTGGATGACGATTGTCCGATTCGGGGCATAATATCGTAGGTCGATGCCGCCATCCGGCCCGCTTGAGAATATCTCAAGCCTCACGCCTAGTAGGCGCTCAAGTATGTCTTTGCAGAGACCTTCGAAGTCCAGGTCAGACAACTTTTGCAGATCGAGCAAGTCCACGCCCCACCCCCCAAGGTGTCCCGCACTGCGAAGGAAGATCGTAGTCCTTCACTACCGCTTCGAGTGGGGGAACATGCTCACTCACCTTGACATGCCGCTCCTGCCGACAGCCGGATTGGGGGTGTTAGGGCACCCCACAACCACCAAGTCAGGGCCCCGCTCGACCAGAAGCGGTTAGCCCACGAGTGATCATCGTCTGGGCCGTCAGAGACCGCTCACCGGCGACCGGCGACGACCAAGCGACGGTTGTAGCGAACACCAGTCACAGGTCACCCACGTCGATCTGTGACGCCAGGACCACCATGCCCAAGCCTGGAGAACTGGCCTCAGGGTTCCGCAGGTGATGCGCCAAGCAGACCAGCAGGGAGCGTCGGATGAACTTCTAAAGCCGCTCCGCGAATGCGATCAGCCGAGGTAGGGCCGCTCACGGTGTTCTAGAAAGTGACGGATCCGCAGCCGCTGCGTGTGGTGCATCGGCAGCTGATCGATCTCCTCCGGCCGGGCGAACCGCAACTCCGTGGACTCGTCCGAGATTGCGAGCCGGCCCCCGACCACACGGGCCGTGAAGCAGACGTTGAACTGCCTGCGCACCTCACCGTCCGAGTAGGCGATGATGTGGCGAGGGTCGGTGTACGTGCCCACGAGCCCGGTGATCTCCACGTCCAGACCCGTTTCCTCCTTCACCTCGCGGACGGCTGTTCCCGGGAGTGAGTCGGTCATCTCCATACCGCCCCCTGGCAGAGCCCAGAGATCGTTGTCCCGCCGGCGCTGGAGGAGAATGCGTCCTTCGTCGTCAGTCACCACGGCGGACGCGGCGACCACCATGCTGTTCGGCTCCGGTGCCGCCGGGTCGTCGTAGT